>NZ_JBYTDS010000010.1:0-147413 GCF_058791615.1 Bacillus sp. EB106-06-01-XG163 | reverse complement strand
TAAACAACCAATCACCGATAAACTATCGGCAATTGGCTGTTTAAAAGGTGTTTTGACCCCTGTCTCAAAAACGGGGGTCAGTCCCCTTTAAGAGGCGTGTTTTTTTCTTAGGAAAACAGCTTGTCGATAAACGCGATTTCTTCAGCAGATAGCGTAATGGAGGCTGCTTTCATGTTGTCTTTTAATTGATCCGCGCGTTTGGCGCCCGGAATCAGGATATCGATTTCAGGTCTCGCCAAGTACCAGGCAAGCACGATATGCGCCGTATCGGCATTGTGCTTTTCGGCAATCGGTTTGAGCTGGTTGACTTTTTTGATGTTTTCTTTAAACTGCTCCCCTTGGAAATGCGCCTGGTCATTGCGCAGGTCGCCTTCAGGGAAGGTTGTGTTCTCGTCGTATTTGCCGGCCAGCAGTCCGGATACGAGCGGGAAGTACGGAATGAATGAGATGCCGTGTTCTGTCGTATAAGGGAAGAAAGTCTTTTCCGCCTCACGGTTCAGCAGGTTGTATTCTCCTTGAATCACATCGACTAAGCCGTCTTTATTGGCTTCTTTCAGCTGCTCCAAAGAGAAATTGGATACGCCGATGGAACGGATTTTTCCTTCTTTTTTCAGCTCATTCAACGCTTGAACGGCTTCGTCCTTCGGCGTGTGCTCATCCGGGAAATGGATGTAGAATAAATCGATGTAATCAGTCTGCAGGCGTTTCAGGCTGTCTTCGACCGATTGTTTCAAAAAGGCCGGTGAATTGTCGAAAACAAAGTCATCGCCTTCTTTTCTGTGAGCGGCTTTTGTGGCGATGAAGACATCCTCGCGGTTGCATTCTTTCAGCACCTCGCCGATTAATTCTTCAGAACGGCCCACACCGTAAATATAGGCGGTATCTAACATGGTAACGCCGCTTTTAATCGCTTCCCGGACCAATTCTTTTCCCGTTTCTTCATTCAGATTCGGATAGAGATTGTGTCCGCCGACCGCATTTGTTCCCAAACCGATCGGAAATACCTTTAGGTCAGTTTTGCCGATTGTTACTTTGCTCATGTTTTCGCCCCCTGAAAAAATTGGATATCATAGCGGCTGCCGGAAAAATACGGCAGCGTTCTCTATTAACTATAACGCTATGCCAAGTGAATGTCGATTTGATGCTCTTGGCAATACTTCGTATATTCCTCATCGAGCTGCTGAGAAGTGACAATGCTGTGAAGCCGGTCGAAAGGCGCGTATGTCAAAAGCGTGGATTTGCCGAATTTGGAATGATCCGCGAGCAGATACACTTCGTTCGCCTTTTCGGAAATTTTCTTTTTCACCTCGTATTCCAGTAAGTCGGAATTCGTCAGGCCGTGGGTGATCGTTGTCCCGGTAGCGGACATGAACGCCTTGTTAATGTTGTATTTATTGAGTGTGCTCGGATCATCAATGCCGACAAACGACCTTGTCTTCCGCTTGTAATTATTGCCGATGATGATCAGGTCGATATTTTTCATGGATGAAGCAGCGTTAATAATATCAAGGCTGTTCGTCAAAACCGTCACATTCTTATCGGGATCAAGCGTCTCCAGCATCGATTTGGTCGTCGTGCCGGAATCAATAAATACAAGATCGTGATCCTCGATAAACCGTGACGCATAGCGGGCGATTTTGATTTTTTCGTCCTGATGTTGAATGGTGCGGTTCTCAAAAGGGACGAGCACAGATTTTTCGGCTGATGTCACGCCGCCGTACACCTTTTTGATAACCCCTTTTTCCGCAAGCTTATTAATATCGCGTCTGACCGTGTTTTTAGAGACGTTGAATACCTCGCACAGCTCATCCAGCGAAGTGGCTCCGTGTTTGAGAATGTAATCTTCCATCTCCTGAATCCGCATCAGTTTCATAAAAAAACTCCTTCTAGAATTCTTAAAGTAATTAAAATATATAATAAACACCAAGAGTTAATCAATAGTTACTTAACAAATGATAAAAAAGAGGGTTCACGCCGTACGATTCGACACGGTTCTCCAAGTTCCTGTTTTCCCGATCAAAAAAAGTATGATAAAAATAATGAAAAAATTTTGATTTTTTAGATTGACTTGAAGATGTGTTGGGCTTACAATGTAACCAAGAAATGACCAAAACATAACCTGTAAAATCAAAAGTGAAAGATGTAACCGTTTGCTTTTTCCGGTACATGACCAACTTTTACATGGAAAGATTGGGAGTCACCATCATTTTAGCATTTGTAAGCGTTTAATTCATGTCTTTTATATGTAAAAGATGAATATATTCATCCGTTATTATCCAGCTGAACAGGATGTTTACTATTTAAGGAGGCAATGAGAATGGCAGAGATCAGAAAACTGAAAAACTACATCAATGGTGAATGGGTTGAAAGTAAGACAGATCAATATGAAGACGTTGTCAATCCGGCTACAAAAGAAGTGATGTGCCAGGTTCCGATTTCTACGCGGGAGGATGTGGAATACGCCGTCCGCTCAGCGTCAGAGGCATTTCAAACATGGTCAAAGACGGCAGTGCCGCGCCGTGCGAGAATTCTATTTAACTATCAGCAGCTTCTCCAGCAGAACAAAGAAGAGCTTGCCCGTCTGATTACTTTGGAAAACGGTAAAAACACGACGGAGGCACTCGGTGAAGTGGGTCGCGGAATTGAAAACGTCGAATTCGCAGCGGGCGCGCCGTCACTCATGATGGGCGATTCACTTGCCTCTATTGCGACGGATGTAGAGGCGGCGAACTACCGCTATCCGATCGGGGTGGTCGGAGGTATCGCACCGTTCAACTTCCCGATGATGGTCCCGTGCTGGATGTTCCCGATGGCGATTTCGTTAGGAAATACGTTCATTCTGAAGCCGTCTGAGCGCACGCCGCTGTTAACGGAAAAACTGGCAGAGCTGTTTGAACAGGCCGGTCTGCCGAAGGGCGTCTTCAATGTCGTGCACGGCGCGCATGACGTCGTAAACGGCGTTCTTGAACATCCGGAGATTAAAGCCATCTCATTCGTCGGTTCAAAACCTGTCGGCGAGTATGTTTTCAAAAAAGGCAGCGAACATTTGAAACGCGTGCAGGCGTTAACGGGCGCGAAAAACCATACGATCGTGTTAAATGACGCCCACCTTGAAGATACGGTGACAAACATTATCGGTGCGGCATTCGGTTCGGCAGGAGAGCGCTGCATGGCATGCGCGGTTGTGACGGTTGAAGAAGGAATCGCCGATGAGTTTATTTCGAAATTACAGGAAAAAGCAGCGGACATCAAGATCGGAAACGGACTGGATGACGGCGTGTTCTTAGGCCCGGTCATCCGCGAGGACAACAAAAAACGCACGCACAGCTATATTGAAAAAGGCATCGAAGAAGGAGCGAGACTTCTTTGTGACGGGCGTGAAAACGCAACGGAAGACGGCTATTTCGTCGGACCGACGATTTTTGACAACGTGACGACGGATATGACGATCTGGAAAGATGAAATCTTTGCGCCCGTTCTGTCGGTCATCCGCGTGAAAAACTTAAAAGAAGCGGTGGACATCGCCAACCAGTCTGAATTTGCGAACGGCGCGTGTCTGTTCACTTCAAATGCGAACGCGATCCGCTACTTCCGTGAGAATATTGACGCGGGAATGCTCGGCATCAACCTTGGCGTCCCGGCGCCGATGGCATTCTTCCCGTTCTCTGGCTGGAAGTCTTCTTTCTTCGGCACATTGCACGCAAACGGAAAAGACAGCGTCGACTTCTATACACGTAAAAAAGTCGTGACGGCACGATACCCGTCTCCTGACTTCAATTGATCTGACAGCCGGCCCGGACGGCTTTGTGATTCCGTCCGGGTTTTCTTTTACCATCCATTAAGGAGGAATAAACATGAGTCATTTGCTGCGCAAACCGCAGGCCGATGAGATTTCTCAAGGCGTGAACATCATACATGACGTCACTTCAGCCAATTCAGACCTCAAATACGTCGGATTTAAAGTCGTTGACCTCACTCCCGGTTCCGCATATACAGAAGATTTGAAAAAGACGGAGTGCTGCATCGTTGCGGTAACGGGAAAAATCACCGTCACTGATTATGATCAGACATTTGAAAGCATCGGCACCCGTGAAAGCGTATTTGAAAGAAAACCGACGGACAGCGTTTATGTGTCCAATGACCGCTCTTTTGAAATCACAGCGGTCAGCGGGGCGAGGGTCGCGCTGTGCTATTCTCCGTCCGAATACCAGCTTCCGACAAAGCTGATTAAAGCGGAAGACAACGGTGTGGAACATCGCGGCAAGCTGGCAAACAAACGAACCGTTCATAATATTCTCCCCGATTCAGATCCATCGGCAAACAGCCTTCTCGTTGTTGAAGTTTACACGGACAGCGGCAACTGGTCGAGCTATCCGCCTCATAAACATGACCAAGACAATCTGCCGGCTGAATCCTTTTTAGAAGAAACCTATTACCATGAAACGGACCCGCCGCAGGGTTTTGTCTTCCAGCGTGTGTACACGGACGACCGCTCGATTGACGAGACGATGACCGCAGAAAATGAAAACGTTGTCATCGTGCCGGCGGGCTATCACCCGGTTGGTGTTCCGGACGGGTATACCTCTTACTACCTGAATGTAATGGCGGGACCGACACGAAAATGGAAGTTTCATAATGATCCGGCCCATGAATGGATCCTGGAACGCTAACAAGTGAGGAGTGGCAGATAACGATGAAATATACATTTAATGAAGAAAAAGAGTTTGATATTGTCGCGATCGGACGCGCGTGTATTGATTTGAATGCTGCGGAATACAACCGGCCGATGGAAGAAACGATGACGTTTTCTAAATATGTCGGCGGCTCCCCGGCAAATATTGCGATCGGCAGCGCCAAGCTCGGATTAAAAGCCGGTTTTATCGGCAAAATCCCGGATGACCAGCACGGCAGATTCATCGTTTCCTATATGCAGGAAAAGGGCGTTGATACGTCACAAATGACCGTTGACAGAGAAGGACGCAAAGCCGGGCTCGCTTTTACGGAAATTCTCAGTCCCGAAGAGTGCAGCATCCTGATGTACCGGGATGACGTGGCGGATTTGTATCTTGAGCCGTCCGAAGTCAATGAAGGCTACATCGCAAACGCGAAAATGCTGCTCGTATCAGGTACGGCGCTTGCGAAAAGCCCGTCGCGCGAAGCCGTCTTAAAAGCGGTGCATATCGCAAAAAAACATGACGTAAAAGTCGTGTTTGAGCTCGACTACCGTCCGTATACATGGCAATCGGCAGAAGAAACAGCCGTGTACTACACGCTGGTGGCGGAACAATCCGATATCGTCATCGGTACGCGTGACGAATTTGACGTAATGGAAAACCGCAGCGGCGGAGATAACGATGAAACCGTCCGCCATTTGTTTGCGCATTCCGCCGATCTTGTCGTCATTAAGCACGGCGTTGACGGATCATACGCATACAGCAGATCGGGAGAAGTTTTCCGGGCGCATGCCTATAAAACAAAGGTGCTGAAGACCTTCGGAGCGGGTGATTCCTATGCGTCAGCCTTCATCTACGGACTTGTCAGCGGCCGGGATATTGAAACGGCTTTAAAATACGGGAGCGCTTCCGCTTCCATCGTCGTCAGCAAACACAGCTCCTCAGAAGCAATGCCGGCTGCCGGTGAAATCATCGAACTGATTGAAGCGCAGCACAGTCTTAACGGTAAATAGAACGTATAAAAGGTGGGATCGTTTGTGGGTAAGACAATTCGCTTAACGACAGCACAAGCGCTGATTCAATTCTTGAACCGGCAGTACATTCATGTTGACGGAAAAGAAGAGCCGTTCGTTGAGGGCATCTTCACGATTTTCGGCCACGGAAATGTGTTGGGGATCGGGCAGGCGCTTGAGCAGGACGCCGGGCACCTGAAAGTCTATCAAGGCAAAAACGAACAAGGCATGGCGCATGCCGCGATGGCATACAGCAAGCAGATGCTGAGAAGAAAAATTTACGCGGTATCGACATCGGTCGGTCCGGGTGCCGCTAACTTGACGGCTGCCGCGGGTACGGCGCTGGCCAATCATATCCCGGTGCTGCTGCTTCCGGCCGATACCTTTGCGACGAGGCAGCCTGACCCGGTGCTTCAGCAGGTGGAGCAGGAATACAGTGCCGCCGTCACAACAAACGATGCGTTAAAGCCCGTGTCCCGCTATTGGGACCGCATCACCCGCCCCGAGCAGCTGATGAGCAGCTTAATCCGGGCGTTTGAAGTGATGACAGATCCGGCAAAAGCGGGTCCGGCGACCATCTGCATTTCTCAGGATGTAGAGGGAGAAGCATTTGATTTTGATGAAAGCTTCTTTGAAAAACGCGTTCATTACATTGACCGGATGCAGCCGAGCGAGCGTGAACTGAAAGGCGCCGCGGAGAGAATTAAGGAGAGCAGCCGTCCCGTCATTTTAGTGGGCGGAGGCGCGAAGTACTCCGGCGCGCGTGAGGAATTAATCGCGCTTTCTGAAACATACGGCATTCCGCTTGTCGAAACGCAGGCCGGCAAGTCAACGGTTGAAGCCGATTTCGCCAACAATCTGGGCGGCATGGGCATCACGGGCACCCTCGCTGCAAACAAAGCCGCCCGCCAGGCTGATCTGATCATCGGTGTCGGCACACGGTACACGGACTTTGCGACATCCTCGAAAACGGCGTTTGATTTTGACAAAGCAAAATTTTTGAATATCAACGTCAGCCGCATGCAGGCTTACAAGCTTGACGCGTTTCAGGTTGTAGCCGATGCGAAAGTGACGCTCGGCAGGCTGCACGGCTTATTAGACGGATATAAAAGTGCATTCGGCACGGCGATTAAAGACTGGAAAGATGAATGGCTTGCTGAACGGGACCGGCTCGGCAAGGTCACTTTTACACGTGACGCGTTTGAACCGGAAATTAAGAACCATTTTTCACAGGACGTGTTAAACGAGTATGCCGACGCGCTCGAGACTGAGCTGCCGCAGACAACGGCGCTGTTGACCATCAATGACACGATTCCTGAAGACAGCGTCGTCATCAGTTCGGCGGGATCTCTTCCGGGGGATTTGCAGCGGCTGTGGCATTCCAACGTCCCGAATACGTACCACCTCGAGTACGGCTATTCCTGCATGGGGTATGAAGTATCAGGCACGCTCGGCCTCAAGCTGGCCCATCCCGACAAAGAAGTCTATTCACTCGTCGGCGACGGAAGCTTTCTGATGCTGCACTCAGAGCTGATTACCGCGCTTCAATATAACAAAAAAATCAATGTCCTGCTCTTTGACAACTCCGGATTCGGCTGTATCAACAACCTGCAGATGGATCACGGGAGCGGCAGTTATTTTTGCGAGTTCCGCACAGAGGACAATCAGATTTTAAACGTTGATTACGCGAAGGTGGCAGAGGGTTACGGCGCTAAAACATACAGAGCCAATACGGTTGAAGAACTGAAAGCGGCGCTTGAAGATGCGAAAACGCAAGACGTATCCACTTTAATTGAAATGAAGGTTCTGCCGAAAACGATGACGGACGGCTATGACAGCTGGTGGCATGTCGGCGTGGCGGAAGTGTCGGAGCAGGAAAGCGTTCAGCGGGCATACGAAGCGAAAGAGACGAAGCTGAAGTCTGCAAAGCAGTACTAGAGGGGAGGCATCACGATGGGCAAACAAGATATTCTGTGGGGCATCGCTCCCATTGGGTGGCGCAATGACGATATGCCGGAAATCGGAGCCGGGAATACGCTGCAGCATTTGTTAAGCGATATTGTTGTCGCCGGCTTTCAAGGTACGGAAGTGGGAGGGTTTTTCCCTGAACCCTCCGTCCTCAATAAGGAGCTGGCTCTCCGGAACTTGCGGATTGCGGGGAAATGGTTCAGCAGCTTTATCATACAAGACGGTATTGAAAAAACGGCTGAACAATTTACAGAACACTGTGATTATTTGCAGAAAGTCGGAGCGGATGTCGCCATCGTTTCTGAACAGACGTACAGCGTTCAGGGCTTGGACATTGATGTATTTAAGGAAAAACCGCATTTCTCAGATGAAGAATGGGATACGCTGTGCCAAGGCTTGAACCGTCTCGGGAAAATCGCTGGCGAATACGGGCTGGACCTCACGTTTCATCATCATCTCGGCACAGGCGTCCAGACGGCGGAAGAAGTTGACCGGCTGATGGATGGAACGGACCCGCGGTATGTCCATTTACTTTATGATACCGGCCATGCCTATATCTCGGACGGAGACTATATGACGATTCTCAACAAGCATATGGATCGGATCAGACACGTTCATTTCAAGGACGCCCGGTTTGACATTATGGAGCGGTGCAGACAGGAAGGCAAGTCATTCAGGCAGTCGTTTTTACAGGGCATTTTTACGGTTCCCGGAGACGGATGCATCGATTTTACCGAAGTATACCGAACGCTCGTCCGTCATGATTATTCAGGCTGGATCGTCATCGAAGCCGAACAAGACCCGGCAGTCGCCAATCCGCTTGAGTACGCGCTGATTGCGAGAAAGTACATCGACAGTGAACTGCTTGATCCTGCAAATTAGAGGGGGACTTATATGAATAGTGCCAAGGCGGAATCAGCTTTCAGCAAAAGGACCATCGCCGCAGCATTAGCAAATTACATTGATGCGGGTTCCATCGTGGCAGGATCAGCGGGTTTATCTATGTGGGTCAGCTATTTAAAGCTGTCCGACAGCCAGATCGGATTGCTCGGCGCCTTCAGCGCAAACGCGATATCAGCGGCCATCGGAGCGCTGCTCGGCGGGTATTTGGCTGATAAGGTCGGACGAAAAGCTGTATACACAAACAGTATGCTCGTCTACGCCTTAGGAATTTGTTTGGTTTTGTTTGGATTCAACTTTCCCATGCTGTTATGCGGATACATGATTATCGGGATTTCTGTAGGCGCGGATATTACAGCTTCATGGACCATTATCGCGGAAAACGCCCCTGAGAAAAACCGGGCGAGGCATTGCGGAGTGGCGCAGGTGGCGTGGGCCGCAGGAGCCGTTGTGGTTCTGCTGTTATCCGTTTTGGTCGGTGACCTCGGGCTTTTAGGAAATAAAATTGTCTTTGCGCATCTATTGGTGATTGCCCTGATCACATATGTGATAAGAAAGCGTTTACCTGAGTCGGATGCCTGGAAAAACAGTGAAGAGCGGCCTGCCGCCGTGAAAAAAACATCTTATTTTGACCTGCTTCAGCCGAAATTTTTCAAGAACATTTTGTTTTTAATGGGTGTGTTTCTCGTATGGAATCTCGCAGCGGGCGTCATGGGATTCTTCATGCCGTACATCTACCAGCAGGTCGGCGGCGTATCCGCAAATACGGCCAACATTCTGCAGATGGCCCTGTTTATCTTCACCGGGCTCGGCGTCGCCTGTATCTTCATGCCTTTTGCAGATAAATATCGGAAAACGGTGTTCGGAATCTGCGCATGTATGGCCGTTGTCGGCTGGTCGCTGTTTTTACTGCCGTTTCAGGGGCTCCCGATGCTGCTTTTGTTTGTTTTAGCGATCGGCATCAATAACGGAGCCGGCCAGCAGGCGAACTACCAGCTGTGGGCAAGCGAGCTGTTCCCGACAGAACACAGAGCGTCAGCACAAGGGCTCATGTTCTTTCTCGTCCGTATTTCAATCGGAATTTGGAGTTTATTTGTGCCGGTCATCATGTCACAATTCGGCATCGGTTTTATGGCCGGTATTCTGCTCATATGTGTGACGGCCAGTATGATCATCGGGCTTGTCTTCGCGCCGAATACGTCCGGCAAGTCGCTTGAACAGATACAGGAGGAACTGTACGGCGCTCCTCAGGACGGCAGCGGGAAAAGAAAGACGAGAACCATTATTTGATTATCAGAAGGAGTGGCGATCAATGAATTTACGTATAGGTGTTATCGGAACCGGTGCTATCGGAAAAGAGCACATCAACCGCATCACAAATAAGCTGTCCGGCGCGGAAATTACCGCTGTCACAGATGTGAATCAGGAGGCCGCGCAGCAGACCGTTCAGGATTTCAATTTGAACGCCTCCGTTTATCCTGATGACGACAGCCTCCTCGCTGCTGAAAATGTGGATGCCGTCTTAGTGACAAGCTGGGGCCCGGCTCACGAGTCCAGCGTTTTGAAAGCGATTCAGCACGGCAAGCACGTGTTTTGTGAAAAGCCGCTTGCGACAACGGCAGAAGGCTGTATGCGCATTGTCGAGGAAGAAATGAAGACGGGAAAACGATTGGTGCAGGTAGGTTTCATGCGCAGGTATGACAGCGGTTACGTTCAGCTGAAAGAAGCGATTGACAACCGCGTGGTCGGCGAGCCGCTGATGATTCACTGTGCGCACCGCAACCCGACAGTCGCATCGAATTATTCAACGGACATGGCCGTCGTCGATACGCTCGTTCATGAAATTGATGTCCTCCACTGGCTCGTCAATGACGACTATGAATCCGTACAGGTGATCTATCCGAAGAAATCAAAAAATGCGCTGCCGCATCTGAAAGATCCGCAGATGGTCATCATCGAAACAAAAGGCGGCATCGTCATCAATGCCGAAATCTACGTGAACTGTAAATACGGCTATGACATTCAATGTGAAATCGTTGGGGAAGACGGCGTTATCAAGCTTCCGGAACCATCAAGCATCAGCTTGAGAAAAGAAGGGAAATTCAGCACCGATATCCTGATGGATTGGCAGCGCCGATTTGTGGCTGCGTATGATGTGGAAATTCAAGACTTCATTGATTCGATCCGGAATAAAGGCGAAGTCAGCGGTCCGACGGCATGGGACGGTTATATTGCCGCGGTGACAACTGACGCGTGCGTAAAAGCTCAGGAATCCGGGCAGAAAGAGCCTGTGGCGCTGCAAGAGAAACCGGCATTCTACCAATCATTTACGACTGTGAACAAATAATAGATCGGGAGTGAAAGAAATGAAACTGGCCTTAGATCCATCCATGTACCGCGATGATTTAACGTTAGAAGAAATGGTCTATAAAACGGCGGAACTCGGATACGAATATATCGAACTGTCTCCGCGCGAGGATTTTTGTCCTTTCTATAAATATCCGAAAGTCGATTCAGCAAAAATCAAACAATTGAAGCGCCTTTTAAAAGATACAGGTGTGAAGCTGTCCTCTCTTCTTCCGCTTTACCACTGGGCGGGTCCTGATGAAGACCGTCGTCAGGCCGCCGTGCGCAACTGGAAACGGGCGATCGAAATTGCGGTTGAACTTGAAGTGGATTTGATGAACAGTGAATTCAGCGGTTCAAAATATGATCCGTTGACAAGTGAAGAAAAATTTATCAAATCCATGGATGAGCTGCTGCCCGTCTTTGAAAAAGAAGGCGTTAAACTCAATCTGCAGGCTCATCCATACGATTTTATCGAAACGCACAAAGGGGCGATGGATATGATCCGCGCGCTTGACAAGGATTGGATCAATCTTGTCTACTCGACTGCGCATACGTTCTTCTATGATGACGGAAAAGGCGATATTGCGACCATGTTTGATGAAGCCGGCGACCGCCTCACACATGTTTTATTTGCAGATACTTTTAATCATAAAGCGGCGCATGGCCTGCGCTACATCGTCAACCCGCCTGACGCGAAAGTAACGGTTCACCAGCATTTGGACATCGGGCAAGGCGAGGTTGATTTTGAAACGATTTTCAGAAAGATGAGAGAGATGAAATTCGACGGAATTGCGACGAACGCCGTTTTTGCTTGGGTCGGCGAAAGAGCGGATGAATCAAGCCGGACCACGCTTAAGAAATTAAAGGAAGAATTAGGTATGGCATAAGCTGAGTATGGAGTTCGGCGGAGCGGGGCAAAAAAGCCCTCCAGCCGGACTCCCTTCATATCGAAAACGCGGATGGGAGAGGCTGACATGAAACTTTGCTTTAATGAAGCGACTACGCTGGAGAATTCAAACCTGAAACAGGATTTAGAACTGTGCGAAAAGCACGGCTATGATTATATTGAAATCCGCACAATGGATAAACTGCCGGAATACTTAAAAGACCATTCACTGGCCGATCTGGCGGAATATTTTCGCACCCATCACATTAAACCGCTTGCCCTGAACGCACTGGTTTTCTTCAACAACCGTGATGAGAAGGGCTATAGGGAGATCATTTCGGAATTCAAAAGCATGATGGAAACCTGCAGGACGCTCGGCGTGAAATATGTGGTGGCCGTGCCGCTTGTGACAGAGCGGAAGATCTTGAAAGAAGAGATCAAAAAGAGCAGCATAGAGGTGCTGACTGAGCTTTCGGACATCGCGGAGCCGTACGGCGTAAACATTGCCCTTGAATTTGTCGGCCACCCGCAATGTACGGTCAATACATTTGAACAGGCGTATGACATCGTGAACGCTGTCGGCCGCGATAATGTCGGACTGGTGTTTGACAGCTTCCATTTCCACGCGATGGGCTCCAATATTGAGAGCTTGAAGCAGGCGGACGGAAAGAAAATTTTCATCTATCATATCGACGATACAGAAGACTTTCCGATCGGCTTTTTAACAGATGAAGACCGCGTCTGGCCTGGACAGGGTGCGATTGACTTAGACGCCCATCTGTCAGCGTTAAAAGAAATCGGATTCAATGATGTTGTCTCCGTAGAGCTGTTCAGACCTGAATATTATAAGCTGACTGCGGAGGAAACGATCAAAACGGCAAAGGAAACAACGGAAGCCGTCGTATCAAAATACTTCATGAAGGAGGCGTGAACATGGCTTTTGTCACCATGAAACATCTTCTTGCAGAAGCGAAACGGGAGCATTATGCAGTCGGCCAATTTAATATCAACGGCCTCCAATGGACGAAGGCGATTCTGCAAGCGGCGCAAAAGGAGCAATCGCCGGTCATCGCCGCGGCTTCCGATCGTCTGGTCGACTATTTAGGCGGATTTAAAACGATTTCCGCCATGGTCGGCGCGTTAATGGAAGAAATGGCGATTACCGTTCCCGTCGTGCTCCATCTTGATCACGGAAGCAGTGCGGAACGCTGCAGACAGGCCATTGACGCCGGCTTCAGCTCAGTGATGATTGACGGCTCCCATCATCCGATTGATGAGAACATCGCGATGACAAAAGAAGTCGCCGATTATGCGGCTAAGCACGGCGTCTCAGTAGAAGCAGAAGTCGGCACGGTCGGCGGCATGGAAGACGGGCTGGTCGGCGGGGTCCGCTATGCCGATGTCGCCGAATGTGAGCGGATCGTCAAAGAAACCAATATCGACGCGCTGGCCGCCGCCCTCGGCTCCGTCCACGGCAAATATCAAGGTGAACCGAATCTCGGATTTAAAGAAATGGAGGCTATCTCCCGCATGACTGATATTCCTCTCGTTCTTCACGGAGCATCCGGGATTCCGCAGGAACAGATCAAAAAAGCCATCACGCTCGGCCACGCGAAAATCAATATCAACACGGAATGTATGGTCGCCTGGACAGAAGAAACACGCCGCATGTTTCAGGAAAACGGCGATCTGTACGAACCACGCGGCTACATGACACCCGGCATTGAAGCCGTGGAAGAGACAGTGCGAAGCAAAATGAGAGAGTTCGGATCAGCCGGTAAAGCTGTAAAACAGCAGGTCGGCTGATGAGAACGGAAACCGCCAAGGTGGCGGTTTTTTTGTGCGGTGTTGCGCCCGTACGCCCGAAACGATTATGATGATGGCAGCAGTGTAAGAAACGGGAGTGGTTCAGTTTGAATAAAATCATGATTGTGGAAGATAGTGAAGACATTCGCGGACTATTGCAGAATTACCTTGAAAAATACGGATATCAAACCGTGGCCGCCGCGGATTTCACGGCTGTTCTTGATGTTTTTTTGCGGGAAAAGCCTGATGTGGTGCTGCTTGATATCAATCTGCCGTCTTATGACGGCTATTATTGGTGCCGCCAGATCCGCCAGCATTCTACAAGCCCGATCATTTTCATCTCTGCCAGAAGCGGGGAAATGGATCAGGTGATGGCGATTGAAAACGGCGGAGATGATTATATCGAAAAACCGTTTTCCTACGATATTGTGCTGGCGAAAATCAAAAGCCAGATCCGGAGGGCGTACGGAGAGTACGCCGCCAAGCAGGGAGAGAAAGTGGTTGAATATGCCGGTGTGCAGCTCTTTGTGGAACGGTTTGAACTGCGCTTTCAGGACGAAAAAAGCGAGCTTTCTAAAAAAGAAAGCAAGCTTTTGGAAGTGCTGCTGGAGCGGGGAGAAAAGGTGACGGGAAGAGACCGGCTCATGGAAAAAACGTGGGACACCGATATTTTCGTCGATGATAATACGCTTAACGTGTATATCACGCGGCTCAGAAAAAAATTGCGGGAGCTGAACGCGCCTGTTTCCATTGAATCGGTGCGGGGCGAAGGCTACCAGCTGAGGGCGCTGTCATGAAGCTGTTTCTCCGGTCTCATGCCGTGCTGATTCTGCTTTTTCTCCTTCAAGGGCTGTTTGTTTTCTTTTATTACTGGTTTGCGGGTCTTCATTCTTTTTCCCACCTGTTTTACATATTGGGCGTGCAGCTTCTTATTTTGGCGGGATATCTTGCCTATCGCTGGTACAAAGACCGCGGTGTGTATCATTGGCTCAGCTCGGAGCAGGAAGGGACGGACATCCCGTATCTCGGTTCTTCAGTGTTTTGTTCAGAGCTGTATGAAAAGCAGATGGAGCTGACCCGGATGCAGCACCAGAAGCTCCATGAGACCGAAGCCAAGCTTGACGCGCGGGTGACGTATATGAACCAATGGGTGCACCAAGTAAAAACGCCGCTGTCGGTCATTAATTTAATCATTCAGGAAGAGGATGAGCCCGTCTTTGAACAAATCAAAAAAGAGGTCCGGCAGATTGAATTCGGGCTGGAGACGCTTCTTTATTCTTCAAGGCTCGACCTGTTTGAGCGGGATTTTAAAGTTGAAGCGGTTTCCTTATCAGAGCTTCTCCAATCGGTCATTCAAAGCTATAAACGATTTTTTATTCAATACCGCGTCTATCCGAAAATGGATATTCGCGATGATCATCAGATTTACACCGATGCGAAATGGCTCAAATTTGCGATCGGCCAAGTGGTCACAAATGCGGTCAAGTATTCGGCAGGCAAGAGTGACAGACTTGAGCTGAATGTCTTCCGCGATGAAGACAGGACGGTGCTTGAAGTCAAAGATTACGGTGTCGGCATTCCCTCGCAAGATATCAAGCGGGTGTTTGACCCTTATTACACCGGCGAAAACGGACGGCGTTTCCAAGAATCTACGGGAATCGGCCTTCATCTCGTCAAAGAAATTACGGGCAAGCTTAATCATACGGTGGACATCACTTCGTCCTCCGGTGAAGGGACATCGGTCCGATTTTCATTTCTTACAAAAATGTAAGGCTGCGTTAAGAAAACAACATAGCTCGTTTTGTTTCCCCTTGATAACATGGATTTATGTCAAGGGGATTTTTATGTTAAATGCCCCGGCACTACATGAAAGCAGCCCAGACCAACAAGAATAAAACCATAAGGAGGATTTTCATGGCGAATATGCTTGAAGTCAAACATATAAATAAAACCTATAAAGGACAAGTGTCCTATCAAGCTTTAAAACAAATTTCGTTTTCAATAGAAGAAGGCGGGTTCACGGCGGTGATGGGACCGTCCGGCTCCGGAAAAACAACGCTTTTGAATATCATTTCAACGATCGACCGGCCGGATTCAGGCGATATCCTGATTCACGGAGAAAACCCGCACCGGCTGAAGCGGACAAAGCTCGCTCATTTCCGCCGCAAGCAGCTCGGATTTGTGTTTCAGGATTTCAACCTTCTGGACACACTGACCATCGGTGAAAATATCATGCTGCCGTTAACGCTTGAAAAAGAAGCGCCGTCTGTCATGGAAGAAAAACTGCACGGCATCGCGGCAAAGCTCGGAATTGAAGACCTGCTCAACAAACGGACGTTTGAAGTATCCGGCGGACAGCGCCAGCGGGCCGCCATCGCAAGAGCGGTCATTCATAAGCCGTCACTCATTCTGGCCGATGAACCGACGGGAAACCTTGATTCCAAAGCGTCAAAAGACGTCATGGAAACGATGCAGAGCCTGAATCAGGATGATCATATCACGGCTTTGATGGTGACCCACGATCCGGTTGCGGCAAGCTACTGCCGCCGCGTCATCTTTATAAAAGACGGCGAACTGTTTAATGAGATTTACCGCGGGGAAAACCGCCAAGTCTTTTATGAGCAGATTCTTGATGTGCTGTCTATGCTGGGGGGAAACGCAAATGACCTTTCTTCAGTTCGCTTATAAAAACGTCACGAGAAACAAAAGGGCCTATCTTGCTTTCTTTTTAAGCAGCGCTTTTTCCGTTTTGATTTTCTTTACCTTTGCGATGTTCCTGTTTCATCCGGCACTAAAGGAAGGCTACCTGAATAACATCGCCAGAAAAGGCTTAACCGCTGCGGAATGGATGATCTTTGTTTTTTCTTTCTTATTTGTTCTGTATTCGGTTAACGCATTTTTGAAATCGAGAAATAAAGAATTCGGCATCCTGCTGATGCAGGGTATTACGCCGGTGCAGCTGAGAAAGCTCATTACGGCGGAAAACATGATCATCGGCGTCATGTCGATCGCAGCGGGGATTATCGGAGGCTTCATTTTTTCGAAAACGTTCTTTACGGTCGGCGCTTATATTTTAGAAATGGACGCGCTGCCTCTGTACATGCCTTGGAAAGCGCTCGGCATTACGGCCGGCGGATTTCTGCTCTTATTTTTCCTTTTATCGCAGTTCACGATCCTTTTTGTCAGATCAAATACGGTGATCAAATTAATAAAGGGCACTGACAAGATCAAGCCGGAGCCGAAGCCGTCCGTGCTTCTGTCTATATTCGGCATCGCCTGCCTGTGCGGCGGGTACGGCATGGTTCTGAAAGGCAATGTCCACGGGACTCAACCGTTCATCATTTTACTGCTTACCGTCATCGGTACGTATTTCTTTTTCAGCCAAAGCAGCATCTGGATTCTGCGCGCGCTGAAGAAGTGGAAAACCTTTTATCTGCGCGGGAAAAATGTCATTTGGGTTTCTGATCTTGTTTATCGTTTAAAAGACAACGCCCGCCTGTTCTTTATTGTCAGCATTATTTCCGCGGTAGCGTTTACGGCGACAGGCGTGCTCGCGATGTACAAATCGACCGTCGGGGCGGAAGAGTCCGCTTATGAGATGGAGTATTTATCTTACAGCGGCAACCCAAAAGAACAGACTCATTTGAAAGATATTGACCATGAACTGAAAACACACGGCTTTACGTATAAGAAAGACAAAATAAATGTTTCCTATATTCGCTATCAGGAAGGAGATACTGTTCCGCCTGTTTACATGATCAGCGAATCGGATGTGTCAACATACTTCCATGTCAAGCTGAGCGGCCTGAAACATGATGAGGCTGTCTATTTTCCGGGTACGTATGACCGGAATTTCAAAAACAAAGCACCGGATCAGCTGAAGCTGCTGAACCAAAAAGGCAAGCCGTCTGACCAAAAACTGACGGTAAAAGAAGTCGAAAAACCGCTGATTTCATTAAATGCCATCATCGCGGTGAACGATCAAACCTTTGATCAGCTGAAATCACTCGGTGAAAAAGCGTCATTATACGGCTACAGCTATGATCATTGGAAAGACAGTCTTGGGATCAGCCAATCCTTGAAAAATGAGATTTACGGCAACTATATCGACGTCCATTCTGATTTTATGGCAAAAGCCGGCACCTACTATGATACGGTGCAGCTGCCGAGCCTGAGTTTATTCATCGGCCTGTTTATCGCGATCGTCTTCTTTGTCGCGGCAGCAAGTTTCTTATATTTCAGGCTGTTCACCGATTTAGATGAAGACAGGGAGCGCTACCGTTCATTGGCCAAAATCGGCCTGAGTGAGCGTGAAATGGCACAAAGCGTGACGATACAATTGGCGATTTTGTTCTTCTTCCCATTTGTCATTGCCGTCATGCATACGCTGTTTGCCTTGAGAACATTGGCCGTGGAAGGCTATTCCGATGTAGCGGGGCCGCTCAGTTTCACTATCGGAGGGTTTTTCATTTTTCAGCTTCTGTTCTTCCTCACAGTGCGGTCAAGCTATTTGAAAAAAATGAATAAGTAAGGGGAGTGCAAAGATGAAAAAAGCATTGGCAATCCTGGCCGTCTTGGCGGCCGCTGCCGTCATATACGGACTTCTCTTTTTTCATAATGATGTTACAGACAGATTTAATCCGTTTATTCACCAGCAAGATGTTTATGTACAGATTGATCGAGATGGCAAACATCTTAGCCCGGGCGGTACTGAGTATACATTAGACGGATATAACGCATCCGGGAAAAAAGAAGAAGTGACCTTTTTCGCCGGGAAAGACCTTCGGAAGAACGCGTATTTGAAGGTGAAGGCGAAAGGAAAGTATGTCGAGACCTGGGAAGAAGTCAGATTTGAAGATATGCCGGGCTCCGTACAGTCAAAGTTAAAGTGAACATGAAAAGCGGCACAGTGTCATGACTGTGCCGTTTTTTTATTTTTTATTTTCTTCAGCCCGTTTGATCAGCATGTCGGTGATGATATCCATCTGTTTGCTGACGGCAATCGGGTCATACGGATAGAAGGTGTTGAAATCGTTGATAAAGACACGATTGTGTTTTACGGCATCGAGATTTTTCCAAACGGATGAATCTTTCAGACGCTCAAATGTTTTGCTTTCTCCATTCGGATTGTAATCAGTAATGAACATATAATCAGCCGCATATTGAGGGATGACCTCTTGGGAAACCTGTTTCATGGCGCCTGTTTTCATGATGTTTTTTTCAATTTTGGCCGGCGCTTTCAATCCGAGCGCGTTATAAACGGCTTGGCCGCCGCGACCGGAATTGTCATTGAAAACCCAGATCTCGCCTTTATCCGTCGTTTCATAAAGGCCGACTGTCTCGTCTTTGCCGATCACGTTTTTGAGGCGCTTTTGATTCGCTTCGGCTTTTTTGTTGAAGTCTGCCATAAAGCTTTTGGCTTTATCCTTCGCCCCGGCAATGTCGCCGAATAGGCTGACCGTATCTTTCGTATTCTTTGCGGTGTTAAAAGGAATGACAATCGTCGGTGCGATTTTCGATAGTTTCTCGTATTGGTCTTCCTTCATCAGCACGATTAAATCAGGCTTCAGCTGCATCACTTTCTCCACATTGACGGGATTGCCGATGTCAGTAATGTTTTTCAGCTGTTTTTTGATAAACGGATTTTTGAAAGTCCATGAGCCCGCCCCGACGACATTTGCGTCAACGGACAGCAGCTCACCCGCATAAAAGTCAGTGACGATCCGTTTCGGATGTGCGGGTATGTCAATATTTCCTTTTGTTGATTCATATGTACGCATGTCTGTCTTTCCTTTGCCTGATGCCGATCCGTTGTTTTCCTTCGCGCCGCTGCAAGCGCTTAATGCGAAAACAAGCAGAAGTGCCAGGCCGATCAGCCATGATTGTTTCTTCATAATGATCCCCCTATTTCAGTGATAATGATTATCATTATTAATATAGCAGGAAGACGTCATTCCGTCTATATTTTTTATAGAAAACCTTCCTTGATTATCCATGTTATAGTAGTAAAGGAGGAGGAATGAATGTTGATTACGAAAAGAGGGACTTGGTGGGAAGTGCTGCACAGCTGGTGGCTGCTGCTGACTTTTGCGCCGTTTGCGCTGACCGCTTTCTTGGCCTTTTTCTATATCGGCTACCGGGCTAAGAACAAAAAATGGCTGAAATACGGACTTATCTATTTTATTATTTTAGCAATTGCTTTTGTGCTGCCGAGCACGCCGGGCGTGTATATCGTGCTGCCTTTATGGGTCATCTCCATCATCCACGGGCTGAAAGTGCGGGCGGCTTATTTGATACAGCTTGATGTGTTTAAACAAAACGTCGAAGCAAGAGCGTTTGAAGCGGTAAGGCATGAGGCGGAAGCAAAATTCGGCGGAAAACCCGCTCATCGCATTGATCTGACAAAACAGAGATAAAAACAAATGACAAAGCCGGTATCTCGCGCTTTGTCATTTGCATGACCGGCCTATTGCTGGTATGAATGCTGCTGAAACGGTGTGTGATGCTGTGTTTGCGGGAATGAAGAAACATTAGCGTTTGCCATCGGTGCAGGCATGTGTCCGCTTACTTCCTGCTGAAGCTGATTGCACACATTCACGATTTGCTGGCATTTCTGAATGGCCGCTTCATGCCCCTGCAGCGCTTGCTGAATGGTATGAACGGCATGCTGTTCATGGTTAAGCATCTGCTGAAGCATTTGAATGTTTTGCTGTTCCTGCTGGAGCATTTGCTTGTACTGCTGACTGCTTTGCTGTGTCTGCTGAATAAGCTGCTGTGCTGTTTGGCGGCATTGCTGCAGCTGATTTCCGCTGTATTGGTTTTGATACATCATGAAAACCTCCTGGAGTGATTGATTTTACACATTTATCATGTGAAAGAATAGGAGAGGCATTCATGCAAGAAAAGGATTCAAATATTTACCTGTTATGTACAGAGCGGAATACAAGGCTCGGGATGGCCTGTCGAGCTTTGTATTCCGGCCCTTTTTCTCAGAAGCCGCCTTCTGTAGCGTGAAAAGGAATATTGAGTCTGTTTTCGACTGCGCGCAGGCGCTGATTCAAACGGTTTAAGCGGCGGGTATGGATTTCAATGGACTGGCTCAGCCGTCTGATCTGCTCATTCATACGCGTGATTTCCCGGTTTTGGCGCTGGTCTTCTTGTGAGAGGCGGGTGAGCTCTCTCGTTTGCTCGGCGTTTTGTCTTTCAAGCTGGGCGACTCTCCGTTCTAAACCTGTCGGCTGCCGCTCTTCGGACTGAGGGGGCGCATAATAATAGCTTTCCTGCTGCTGATACGGCTCATACTCAACGCGGTTCACTTCGTATTCCTGCTGCTGAGGGAAATAGGCAGGCGGGGTGTAGTACTGATATGGGTTCATTCATCATTCTCCTTATCTAGTGAAGTCTTTATACACTATGTAGTCAATTGCACAGTGCCACGGCATCCGCCTAAGTTACAGGCGTAAAAAAGCTTCAAAGGAAGGTGATCATGTTGCGGAACATACGGATTTTCATCATGACGGTTCTTGTTTTCGGATGCGTCATGATAACAGGCTGCTCGCAAAAGAAAGCAGACGATACCCCTTTTTATTACGGGACATGGGATGCAGGGCTGAAGCCGGGCCCGATGGACGGGGTCAGATCTGAAACCGTCACGTTTACGAAAGACAGCGTGCTGACAAAGCAGGTCATTCAAGGCCGCGGCGAGGTTGCCATGCCCTCAGATGTGTACAAGGTGATCTCACAAAACACGGACGGGACGATCGAGATTGAATACCTCGGCCATCCGCACCCCGTCAAAAGCACGTTGAAAAGAGGAAAAAACGGTACGCTCATTTGGAAGATATACGGAGAAACAAAAACAATGACAAGAATAAAAACCGGCGGGGAGGATGCACATGAGAAATAAGGCTGCCGACAGACTCGTTTTGACGGGTGTCATCGTACATATCATTCAATGGTTTTCACTGTTATGGTTATTTTTTATGCTTTTTGATCAGTTCGGGCGTTTTACCATTTACAATCCCAATGTCGTCAACGGAAGCATGCAGTCTTTTTCATTCTTTGATATGATGCGCGCTCTTCTGTTTTCCGGCACGCTGCGGAATACGCTCCTGCTGTTTCTGTTTGCGGCAATGCTCATTTACTTGTGGGTGAACGCTCTGTTTATCCTGCTGGAAATCGTTTCTTATATCATGATCAGGCGGAACAGCCGTTCATTATGGGCATACTTTCCCGCAGCGATGGGAATAAAGCTTGCCCTTCTGGACATAGCGGCCGTCCCTTTCTTTGCGGCGGGGCTGATGCTCTTGAAGCAGAAAACAGATGACGGCGGCGAACAAGCTGACAAGGGGAAAAGACGGCCCCGCATCCGGAGGCAGGCCCGGTATACGAAGAGAAGGCGGAGAAACTCGTCCGTTTGATTTTTCATTGAAACGAAAAAGCGATATGATGAAAGCATAAGAAGAAAAGGATACAAAGGAGATGCAGGATGTACAAGTTAATCGCAATAGATATGGACGGAACACTACTAAACGATCATCATGAAGTGACGGCTGAAGTCCGCGGGGCGCTTGATGCCGCCAAAGCGGAAGGGGTCAATATCGTCCTGTGCACGGGCCGGCCGATCGGCGGCGTGCGTCGGTATTTGGAAGAGCTGAACTTACAGGAAGAAGGCGACTTTGTGATTGCCTATAACGGCGCACTCGTACAAAATACGTATACAAACGGTGTCGTGGCCGAGCAGTCATTAGGTTATGAGGATTTGAAGTCGCTTTACGAGCTGAGCTTACAGCTGGATACTCCGATGCATTACTTTGACACAGCCAATCTGTACACGCCGAACCGGGATATCAGTGAATACACGGTATACGAATCATACATTACGAAAGTGCCGCTTCATTTCCGCACGATCGATGAAGTGCCGAAGGATATTCTGATTCCGAAAGTCATGTTCATTGACGATCCGGACAAGCTGGAGAAAGCGATCGCTTCCATTCCGGAATCATTCAAGGAAACATACACAATGGTCAAAAGCGCGCCATTCTTCCATGAGATTCTTCACCCGAAAGTCAGTAAAGGAAACGCAGTCAAGCTGCTGGCCGAAAAACTCGGCATTGAACAGAAAGACGTCATGGCAATCGGCGATAACGGCAACGACATGTCCATGATTCAGTGGGCCGGCTGCGGTGTGGCAATGGCCAATGCCATCCCGGAAGTAAGGGAGATAGCTGATTTTGAAACGAAATCAAATAACGAACACGGCGTGGCGCATGCGATTCAGGAGCTTGTGCTGAAAAAATAGGCACCCCATCAGAGGGTGCTTTTTTACCGCGTGTTTTGGTGATATGATAAGCTGAGAGGGGAGGCGCGACATGGATCGTGAAAAACAGCAGCTCAGCATAGAAGCGGCAAAACTATATTATCAATCAGATTACAGCCAGCAGCAGATCGCCGAACGGCTTGATCTGTCACGCCCCACCGTTTCAAGGCTGCTTCAGTACGCAAAGGAAAAAGGGTATGTTCAAATTCGCGTCATGGACCCGTTTGAGGATCTGGACGAACTCGGCGCGAAGCTGGAAGAAAAATACGGGCTGCTTGAGGCGCACGTCGTCTTTTCTCCAAGCGACGATTACCAGGCCATTACACATTACTTAAGCCGCTATGGCGCAGACTATATGCATAAAACCGTAAAGGACGGCGATATACTCGGCGTAAGCTGGGGGACGACGATGTACCAGATCGCAAGCCGCATGGAGCCGAAGCAGGTAAAGAGCGTTGAAGTCGTGCAGCTGAAAGGCGGCATCAGTCATTCCAATGTCAATACGTACTCGTCAGAAACGATTCAGCTGTTCGCCGAAGCATTTCAGACCATGCCGAGGTATTTGCCGCTGCCGGTTATATTTGACAGCGCCGATGTGAAACAGATGGTCGAACGGGACAGACATATTAAGCGGATCATTGAAATGGGCAGACAAGCCAATATCGCCCTGTTTACGGTCGGAACCGTCCGGGATGAGGCGCTGCTTTTCAGACTCGGCTATTTCCGGGAAGAAGAGAAACAATTGCTGAAAGCACGCGGAGTCGGCGATATTTGTTCGCGCTTTTTTGACGAGGAAGGCAGGATTTGCAGCAGCAGCATTAACGGCAGGACGATCGGAGTCGAGCTCAGCGACTTGAAAATGAAAGAGCGTTCGATTCTGGTGGCGGGCGGCAGCAGAAAATGCAAGGCCATTCACGGTGCCCTGAAAGGAAAGTACGCCAACGTTTTGATTACCGATCAGCATACGGCCAAAAAACTCATTCAAGAATTGTGACAATTCATGAACATAATTTCAATTACTAATTTACATATGTTCAAAATTCGGTTATTCTAAACGTATCCTAGGAAAAAGGAAGTGCATACAATGTCAATTGCAAGCCAAATAGACCATACTGCTTTGAAACCGCATACACAAAAAGCGGATATTTTACAACTGATAAAAGAAGCAAAAGAATATAAATTCGCTTCCGTTTGTGTAAACCCGACTTGGGTCAAACTCGCAGCGGAGGAACTGAAAGGCACTGGAGTTGACGTTTGCACCGTTATCGGATTTCCTCTCGGCGCAACGACATCGGAAACAAAAGCATTTGAAACGAAGGATGCCATCTCAAAAGGGGCAACTGAGGTTGACATGGTCATCAATATCGGCGCATTAAAAGACGGCGATGATGAAGCGGTTGAAGCTGATATCCGTGCGGTAGTTGAAGCAGCTGATAAAAAAGCGCTCGTCAAAGTGATCATCGAAACATGCCTTTTGACAGATGAAGAAAAAGAGCGCGCGTGCCGCTTGGCGGTATCCGCAGGCGCAGATTTCGTCAAAACGTCTACCGGTTTTTCTACAGGCGGGGCAACGGCTGAAGATATCGCTCTTATGAGAAAAACAGTCGGACCGGACATCGGGGTCAAAGCATCAGGCGGCATCAGAACAAAAGCTGATGTTGACAGCATGATCGCTGCGGGCGCGAGCCGGATCGGCGCAAGTGCGGGCGTCTCTATCGTGAGCGGCGGAGACAGCGGCAGCAGCGACTATTAATCAGCAGTGCGGAAGCCGAAAGCTTCCGCCATCCTCTTTCTTTGTTGATGCATAAAAAATTGTAAGCGAATACAAATAAAAGGAGAACACATATGAAGTATCTCATCGGAATTATCGGAATCATTGTGTTTTTAGGTCTTGCCTGGCTTGCCAGCAACGGCAAAAAAAGAATCAGAATCCGGCCGATCGCCGTCATGCTCGTGCTGCAGCTGATTCTCGGTTATATTCTCCTCAACACCGGTATCGGGAATTTTCTTGTCGGCGGTTTTGCAAAAGGATTTAACTACTTGCTGGAATATGCATCAGAAGGGATTAACTTTGTATTCGGCGGGCTTGTGAATGCGAAACAGACGACGTTCTTCATGAGCGTGCTTCTGCCGATCGTCTTTATATCCGCTTTAATCGGAATTCTGCAGCATTGGAAGGTCCTCCCCTTCATCACGAAGTATATCGGTCTTGCGTTAAGCAAGGTGAACGGAATGGGGAAAATCGAATCTTACAACGCTGTCGCATCCGCGATTTTAGGGCAATCAGAAGTCTTTATCAGTTTGAAAAAACAGCTCGGTTATCTTACTGAACAGCGCTTATATACGCTTTGTGCGTCCGCAATGTCGACGGTCTCAATGTCGATCGTCGGTTCTTACATGATGATGCTGAAGCCTGAATACGTCGTGACGGCGCTTGTGCTGAACTTATTCGGCGGATTTATCATCGCTTCTATCATCAACCCGTACACTGTCAGCAAAGAAGAGGATTTGATCGTCGTTCCTGAAGAAGAAAAGCAATCCTTTTTTGAAGTGCTCGGTGAGTATATAATGGATGGATTCAGAGTCGCCGTCGTTGTAGCGGCGATGCTGATCGGATTTGTCGCACTCATTGCTCTGGTCAACGGCGTTTTTAATGCGGTCTTCGGCATTACATTCCAGGCGCTGCTCGGATATGTATTCGCGCCGTTTGCGTTTTTAACCGGTATTCCGTGGAATGAAGCGGTGAGCGCCGGAAGCATTATGGCGACGAAAATGGTATCGAATGAATTTGTGGCGATGCAGACACTCTCATCCGGCGATTTCCATTTCAGTGCGCATACACAGGCAGTGGTATCTGTATTCCTTGTCTCATTCGCGAATTTCTCCTCTATCGGAATCATTACCGGTGCGGTGAAAGGGCTGCATGAAAAACAAGGAAACGTCGTCGCGCGGTTCGGGCTGAAGCTGCTGTACGGCGCAACGCTCGTCAGCTTCCTGACAGCGGCGATCGTCGGATTGATTCACTGAACATAAATGAAGGACAGGTGATAGATCATGAGAATGGTAGATCTTATTGTAAAAAAACAAAATGGAAAAGAACTGACAACAGAAGAAATTCAATTTTTCGTAAAAGGATACACGGACGGAAGCATCCCTGATTATCAGGCAAGCGCGCTGGCTATGGCGATTTACTTTCAGGATATGACGGATCAGGAGCGCGCCGATCTGACAATGGCGATGGTGAATTCAGGGGAAACGATTGATCTCTCCGCCATTGAAGGCATTAAGGTCGACAAGCACTCTACGGGCGGGGTCGGCGACACGACAACTCTCGTACTCGCACCGCTCGTCGCGGCGCTCGGCGTTCCCGTTGCTAAAATGTCCGGCCGCGGTCTCGGCCATACGGGGGGAACCATTGATAAGCTGGAAGCGATCGAAGGCTTCCACGTGGAATTATCAAAAGATGAATTCATCAAGCTTGTGAACCGCGACAAGGTAGCCGTCATAGGACAAAGCGGCAACTTGACGCCTGCCGATAAAAAGCTTTATGCGCTGCGTGATGTAACGGGTACGGTGAACTCCATCCCGCTGATCGCAAGCTCAATTATGAGTAAAAAAATCGCCGCCGGAGCAGATGCCATCGTGCTTGACGTCAAAACGGGAGCCGGCGCGTTTATGAAAACGGATGAAGACGCCGTGAACCTCGCCAAAGCAATGGTCCGCATCGGAAACAACGTCGGCCGCCAGACGATGGCCGTGATTTCTGACATGTCGCAGCCGCTCGGTTTTGCGATCGGGAATGCTCTGGAAGTACAAGAAGCCATTGATACATTAAGAGGGGAAGGGCCTGAAGACTTAAACGAACTCGTCCTCACGCTCGGCAGCCAAATGGTCGTATTGGCGAAAAAAGCTGAGACATTGAAAGAAGCGAGAACAAAGCTTCAGGAAGTCATGAAAAACGGCAAAGCGCTTGAAAAGTTCAAAGAGTTCCTGAGCAATCAGGGAGGAGACGCTTCTGTCGTTGACGATCCGTCCAAACTTCCGCAGGCGGCGTACAAAATTGACGTTCCGGCGAAAGAAGCGGGTGTCGTTTCAGAAATCGTCGCTGACGAAATCGGCGTCGCAGCGATGCTGTTGGGCGCGGGACGTGCGACAAAAGAGGACGAAATCGATCTTGCCGTCGGCATTATGCTCCGCAAAAAAGTCGGTGACAACGTCGAAAAAGGCGAACCGCTCGTCACCCTTTACGCCAACCGCGAAAACGTTGAAGACGTGACCGCCAAAGTCTATGACAACATCCGCATCTCAGAAAAAGCGGAAGCGCCGAAACTGATTCATACGCTGATTACCGAATAAGAGAAGAAAGGCACATACCTCATCAGTATGTGCCTTTTTTTATGGCATGGTTTTATCCAAATGAATGTCACGGACGGATTGTTTCGGCTGTTTCTTTCTCAAAAAACGAATGAGATAGCACAGGATCATACAAGGAATTCCGCAGAAGAGGGCGATTCTTTGATTAGGATCAAATGCAAGGCCTACGCATGAAGCGAAACATAAGATCACAGCGGCGATCGGAACGAGAGGGTATAACGGTGTGCGGAAGGTCAGATCCGAGACGCGTCCGCCGTTTTTCACATAATGTTTTCGAAATAACAGCTGAGACAGGGCGATGCTCATCCACACCACGACGCCGGCAAATCCGGCTATTGCCACGAGCACCACGTAGACCGTGCCCGGGGCGGCGATGCTTGAGATCAAGGATATGCAGGAAACGGCCATGCTGGCGAGCAGAGCATTCAGCGGAATGCCTTTTGGTGTGACTTTTTTGAACCGGGCGCTGATCATGTTTTCATTCGCAAGAGACCACAGCATCCGGGTGGAAGCATACAGTCCGGAGTTGGCGACCGAAAGCAAAGCCGTTAAAATCACGAAGTTCATGATATCTGCGGCGTATGGGATACCGATTTGGGAAAAGACCGCGACAAACGGGCTTTCAATCACACCAGCTTCCTTCCAGGAGATCAGTCCGGACAGCACAAAAATGGCGCCGATAAAAAAGATGACCGTTCTCCAGGCGACATTTCGGATCGAACGCGGAATATCTTTTGCCGGATTGGCGGTTTCACCCGCTGTAATTCCGATCAGCTCCGTCCCTGAAAAGGCAAAGCTTACGGAAATCATTGCAATGAAAACCGCAAGAAAGCCGTTCGGAAACAGTCCGCCGTGCGAGGTGAAATTCGACAGCATCGGAGCTTCACCCGAACCGTGCAATGAAATCAAACCGAACATCGCGGCGCCGCCTAAGATGATAAATAAAAGGATGGTAACGATTTTGACGCTGGAAAACCAAAACTCTGTTTCTGCAAACAATTTAACGGAGAATGCATTGGCGGCAAAAAGGAGAGCCGCGAAAATCGCGCTCCACATCCAGACGCTGCTGTGGGGAAACCAGCGCTGCATAAGGATACCGGAAGCTGTAAACTCCGATCCTACCGTCACCACCCAATTCACCCAATACATGATACCGACCATAAAGCCCGTGGACGGCCCGATAAACGTTGTCGCATACGTTTGAAATGAACCGGTCACAGGCATGGCTACTGACAATTCTCCGAGACACTGCATGACAAGATACATCATCAAGCCGCCGATCAGGTAAGCGGCGATCGTCCCGCCCGGCCCGGCCTGGCTCAATGTATACCCTGTGCTCAAAAACAGCCCCGTGCCGATGACCCCTCCCAATGAGATCATAAATAAGTGCCTGCTTTTCATCGTGCGCTTTAGTTGATTGCCGCCTTGATCAACATCCATCGTGATCTCCCCCTTTTTGCGTGGCGTGAGAATCTTCCGGCAGCCGAGAGCACGCGTGCCGGATTTGACTTTAACGTGACAATTTAAATCCCTTTAATGCATGTAAAATGACGTGTGCGGCTGCCCGGCTTGTCATATCGCGAAAATCAAGTGTCGGATCAACCTCAACGATCTCAATACCCGAGATGTCAGCCTCCTGGGCTAAAAACCTGACCGCCTGAAGCAGTTCCTCGGTATACAGACCTCCGGGGCCGATCGCGGGGCAGCCGGGCGCATGAGCTTGATCCAGCACATCCATATCAACCGAAATAAAAATGGCGTCAGCTCTTTTTTGAACGGCCGGCAAGACCTCTTGTATCGTTCGGAGGAGCCCTTTCTCACGGATCATCTCCATTGTATGCACGTCTGCCTGACGTTCTTTTACATATTGTTCATATGCCAAGCTGTTGCTGAACTCCCTGATTCCAAGCTGAATCAGATTTTGTCCGCTTATGATATTTTCATCTAACAGCCGGCGGAATGGCGTGCCGTTTGTCGGTCCTCCGTCTTCTGTGTTGCGGACGTCGTGGTGGGCGTCGAATTGAAAGACGGCCGTTGTTCCTTTCGTTTCCGCAATGGCTTTAATGGTGGAATAACTGATGGAGTTGTCGCCGCCGAGAATGACGGGCACCCAGTCAGGCTGGTCCGTCAGAATGTCATGAATGGTCCGATAAATGTGTTCGTGAGATGTGACGACATCCGTGACGTGAATCTGAATATCACCGATATCGTAAAGATGGTCAATGACATGCTCCCGCAGCTCCGCGGAATAAGCGGAAATCCCGCCGAGCGCCCGGCGGATCGCACCGGGTGCAAAGCAGGCGCCGGAATGGCTGATTGACGACTTAGAAAGCGGAACGCCGATCAAAGCCGGCCCCTTGATCGTTTGTCCCGCCCACGCTTCCGTCACATCGCCGATCCTTGTCACATGGCGGTCGTTGAAGAGGGAGCCGGCTTTTTGCAGAAACGGATACTTATCCAAGAGCGGCTCCCTCCCTTGAGACAACCGTCTTTCCATTCTTGATGACACGGCGGACATGATTGACGCCGTAATGATACGGGATATACATGTAATTCGGCGCTTCCCAAATGACAATGTCAGCCGCCCGTCCGGCTTTAATTTGTCCGGCCTCTTCGCCTTTTCCGATCGCATACGCGGCATTAACGGTGACAGCGTGCCAGATTTCTTCCGCGGTCATTTTTAAATGAAGCGCGGCAATCGACATAATGAGCTGGAGATTTTCCGTCGGTGAGCTGCCCGGGTTGAAGTCAGTCGCCAAACTGACCCGTACGCCCGCATCAATCATCTCCCGGGCTCTCGCATAAGTGTGTTTGCCGAGATAGAAAGTCGTGCCCGGCAGCAGGACGGCGATCGTTCCGGACGCCGCTAGCTTTTCGATGCCTTCGTCAGACGCCCCCACCAAATGATCGGCAGAAACAGCATGCAGCTCTGCCGCCAATTCCGCGCCGCCGAGCGGGTCAATCTCATCAGCATGGATTTTCAGGCCGAAACCAGCTTCAGACGCCTTTTTCAGGTAGTCCCGTGACTGGCTGACGGTAAAGACGCCTGTTTCTGTGAATATATCGGCAAATTGCGCGAGGCCTTTTTCTTTTATTTCAGGCAAAAGCTGCAGCATGCGATTCAGAAATTCGTCAGGGCTGTTCCGGTACTCAGGCGGAATGGCGTGTGCCCCCATAAAGGTCGTGACAAGGTCGACCGGCTGGCGTTCGCCCAGTTTCTTCGCCGCGGTCAGCTGTTTCAGCTCCGTGTCTTTGTCGAGTCCGTACCCGCTTTTTACTTCTGCCGTCGTGATGCCGTATGACAGCATGCGTCCGAGGTGAAAAAGCCCTTTTTCAATCAGTTCTTCTTCGGAAGCGGCTTTCGTGTCTTTGACCGTTGACAAAATGCCGCCGCCTTGCGCCAGAATATCCAAATAGGACATGCCCTGAATTTTTAAATTCAGTTCTTTTTCCCGGGACCCTCCGAATACAAGATGGGTATGGGGATCGACGAGGCCGGGGGTGACGAGCCGTCCCCCGCAGTCGATGATGTCACTTGCCTCGTATCCATCCTCCGCTCCTTGATGTCCGGCAAAAACAATGCGCCCGTCGGAAATGCCGATGACGGCATCTTCCGTGACATGAAGATCCTGCATGCTTCCGCCTGATCGGGGGCCGCCGGATTCCATCGTCAGCAGCTGGCCGATGTTGGTGAGTATGGTATCTATTTGTTTCGGCATGTTACCGCTCCTTTTTCATCGGTATCATAATGTCTTGTTCCTCGGCGACTTGAGCCGCTTTTTCATAACCTGCGTCCGCATGGCGGATAATGCCCATTCCCGGATCGCTTGTCAGAACGCGGGAAAGCCGCTGTTCCGCAAGGATGCTGCCGTCAGCGACCGCGACCATTCCCGCGTGAAGGGAATACCCCATGCCGACGCCCCCGCCGTGGTGAAAAGAAACCCAGCTTGCGCCTGAGGCCGTGTTGATCAGCGCGTTCAGCACCGCCCAATCGCCGACCGCGTCGCTTCCGTCTTTCATCGCTTCTGTTTCCCGATTCGGAGAGGCGACAGATCCGCAGTCTAAATGGTCTCTGCCGATGACGATCGGGGCTTTCAGCTCGCCGTTTCTGACCAATTCATTGATGGCGAGCCCCATCTTTTCCCGTTCACCGTAGCCGAGCCAGCAAATACGGGACGGCAGGCCTTGGAATGTGACTTTTTTCTGCGCCATGTCAATCCAGCGGTGAAGGGCTTGATTTTCTGGAAACAGCTCTTTTAATAAAGCGTCCGTGCGGTATATATCTTCAGGGTCTCCCGACAGCGCGGCCCAGCGGAACGGCCCTTTTCCTTCACAAAATAAAGGACGGATGTAGGCGGGAACGAATCCCGGAAAATCAAAAGCATCGGCGAGACCCTCATCTTTGGCAGCCTGGCGGATATTGTTGCCGTAATCAAAGACGACGGCACCTTTTTTCTTGAAGGCGAGCATGGCTTCCACGTGCTTTTTCATACTCTGCTTGGAAAGCCTTACGTATAATTCAGGCTGATCCCGGCGCAGGCGGTCGGCCTCTTCAAGTGAGTATCCTGCCGGAATATAGCCGATCAGCGGGTCGTGAGCGGAAGTCTGATCGGTCACGATGTCAATATGGACCCCGCGGTTCAAAAGCTCATGATGCACCTCAGCCGCATTGCCGAGAAGGCCGATCGATAAAGGCTCTCCGGCTTGTCTGGCTGCTTCGGCCCAGCGCAGCGCTTCGTCAATTGATGCTGTTTTACGGTCGCAATAGTTTGTTTCAATGCGTTTATCAATCCGTGTTTCATCCGCTTCAACGGCGATGACGACGCCATCATTCATTGTGACGGACAGCGGCTGGGCGCCTCCCATTCCGCCAAGTCCGGCCGTCAGCGTAAGGGTTCCTTTCAGACTGCCGCCGAAATGCTGTCTCGCAAGCTCCGCAAAGGTTTCATAGGTGCCCTGCAGAATACCTTGTGAGCCGATATAAATCCAGCTGCCGGCCGTCATCTGCCCGTACATCATCAGTCCTTTTTTCTCAAGGTCATGGAAATGCTCCCAATCCGCCCATTTCGGCACGAGAACCGAATTAGCCAGCAGGACGCGGGGCGCGCGGCTGTGCGTGCGGAACAATCCGACAGGTTTTCCGGATTGGATCAGCAGTGTTTCATCATCTTTTAACATTTTGAGGGAACGCTCAATCGCGTGAAAAGCATCCCAGTTTCGTGCGGCCTTGCCTATGCCGCCGTATACGATCAGATCCTCCGGCTTTTCGGCAACCTCCGGGTCAAGGTTGTTTCGGAGCATGCGGAGCACGGCTTCCTGCTCCCATCCTAAGCATTCAAGTTCGGTGCCGCGGCCGGCGCGGATTGATTTCTTTACATCAGTCATCTTGTAAGTCCCCCTTCATTGGTCATCAGTTTTTGGTGATGCTCATTCGGCAGAAAAGACTCCTTCTTCAGCCAGTCACTCAGATGCTCGATGTCATAAGAAAACACGCGGTCTTCTTGTATGGACGGCACGATGTTTCTCATTTCGTGATAGAGCTGTTTTGTGTACGAAGCGCAATGTTCCGCACCCCGGTACTCCACGGCCTGCAACGCGCAAATAGCTTCAACGGCAAGCACCCGTCTCGTATTCGCGATGATCTGGTAGGCGTGCCTTGAGGCGATGGTTCCCATGCTGACGTGATCCTCCTGGTTTGCCGATGAAGGAATGGAATCGACACTGGCGGGATGGGCCAGGGTTTTATTTTCTGACACGAGGGAGGCCGCCGCATATTGCATGATCATCGCTCCGGATTGTAAGCCGGGCTGCGGGCTCAGAAAGGGCGGCAGGTCATTCAGCTGCGGATTCACAAGCCGTTCGATCCGGCGTTCAGAAATATTCGCAAGCTCGGCCGCCGCCACTTTGAGAAAATCCATGGCAAAGGCGATCGGCTGTCCGTGAAAGTTTCCGCCTGAGATGATTTTGGCGCCGTCTTCGAAAATGAGCGGGTTATCTGTCGCGGCATTCATCTCAATTTCTAATTTTTCTTTTACATACGCTAATGTCTGCCATGATGCGCCGTGGACTTGAGGAATACAGCGGATCGAATAGGCGTCCTGGACACGCAGCTCCCCTTGGACGGTCGTCAGCTTGCTGTCTGACAAGTAATAGCGGATTCGCTCTGCGACATCCATCTGTTCCTGATAACCGCGGGCGGCATGAATGTCCTCGTCAAACGCATCGATAATACCCTGAAGGCCTTCGATCGTTAAGCTCGCGATCCGTTCCGACTGATAGGCCAGCTTTTCGGCTTCGAGGTAAGCGATCAGCCCCATCGCGGTCATGGCCTGCGTTCCGTTGATCAGCGCGAGTCCTTCCTTAGAGGTCAGGACGGCCGGCTGAAGGTTTGTCTGTTTTAAAGCATGAGCTGTCGGCATCCGGGCCCCTTCGTAAAAGACTTCGCCTTGACCGATAAGCGCCAGTGCGAGATGAGAAAGCGGCGCCAAATCCCCGCTCGCCCCCAGTGACCCTTGCTGCGGGATGACCGGGTGAATGCGATGATTGAGATACGCGAGCAGTTGATCAATCAGCTCAGTCCGCACGCCGGAAAAGCCTTTCAGCAGGGCATTGGCGCGCAAAAGCAGCATGGCCCGCGATACAGATTCCGGAAACGGATCACCGACGCCGCACGCGTGAGAAAGAATCAGATTCAGCTGCAGATCCGCGGCGTCTTCTTTTTGAATCAGCACATCGCTGAACTTGCCGAATCCCGTCGTAATCCCGTAAATGGTCTTCTCCTCTTGAACGATCCGTTCAACCGCCGCCCTGCTTTTTTTCACACGTTCCATGCTTTCGGCAGATGCTTGAACCTCTTCAAAATCAAACAGCACACGCTGGGCATCTGCGGTTGTCAGTGAGGAACCGTCTAACGTCACCATCATTTCAACCCCTTTTCCTTTACTTTGGTAAAGCGCCCATACAAAAAGGAGCTATGCCATGAAAATGATATTTCACGCATAGCCCCCTATCATCTGAAATCTATGGGCTGATTCATATGTGATTAATTCCGACTCCGAATGTTTCGTGCTCAAGCCCCTTAATCGGAGCTCCGATCGTGCCGTAAAGTGAAACGGCGATCCAATCGCCTTCCGCCTCGCTTTCATACGGATTTCCCCGCAAGACGGCAAACTTCAGGCCCACGGTACGAAGCAGCGAGCCAAGCAGCATTTCGCCCCTCGTCACTCCGTGCAAAGCTTCCATTGTAGCGTGATACAGCGCATGTGATTCGCGATAACCCTCAGATTGAATGACGCCGCTCTTTTTGGAAGCGGTTTCAATTGCAGCTACCACCTTATGCGCATCCATTGAACCCACCCTGCCGAGACAGACTTTCCAGCCGTCCCGTTCCAGCCGTCTGATCTGCTGGTTTTCTTCAGTCTCATGAAGCAGAAGAAGGACGGATAAGCGCCCGATGCGGCGGTCTTTGTGTAAGGTCATATATGCTTCACTCAATTCTTAAATATTCTGATAACTAGTAACTGTTTTTTATATTAAGTGTTTGCGAATCAGAAGTCAAAACTTTTTTTCCAGTCTTTCACAAATCAGATTGTTATCGAAGTAAAGCGGTACATCGCGAAGCCGGCGCTGTTGATCACATATTTCCGCCATCCGCATCATAAAATGGAGCGTTGTCTTGAAAGCGTTTTAAGAAAAGAAGAGAGCGAGGAGATTTCAGAAAATGAAAACCAGTTTCTTTCGTGTGTGCCTGGTCTCAGCAGCGGTCATCGGATTCACTCTGCCGCAGGCAAAAGCCCAGCATCCGGTTTTTTCAGAGGTCAGCGTGCATGATCCGTCCGTCATCAAAACAGGCGATACATATTATGTATTCGGCTCACATTTGGCTTCCGCCAAGTCGAAAAACCTGATGCAGTGGCAGCAGATGTCTTCAAGCGTCAATCCCAATAATCCCCTGATCCCGAACGTCTACACCGAATTAAAAGAGACATTCGACTGGGCCCAGTCTGATACGCTGTGGGCGCCGGACGTCGCCCAGCTGTCTGACGGGAAATATTACATGTACTATAACGCCTGTAAAGGAGACTCGCCGCGATCCGCTCTCGGTGTCGCCGTGAGTGACAAAATCGAAGGACCCTACAAGAACAAAGGCATCTTTTTGAAATCAGGCATGGAAGGAAAAAGCGAAGACGGCACGACGTATAATGCAAACGTTCACCCGAACGTCGTAGATCCGCAAACGTTTTTTGACCATAAAGGCAAGCTCTGGATGGTGTACGGCTCTTACTCCGGCGGAATTTTCATACTGGAAATGAATCCGAAAACCGGTTTCCCGCTCCCGAACCAAGGCTACGGAAAAAAACTTCTCGGCGGAAATCACAGCAGAATCGAAGGCCCGTACATCAGCTACAATCCGGAAACGAAATATTACTATCTGTATCTGTCATTCGGCGGACTTGACGCAGCCGGCGGTTATCATATGCGTGTGGCGCGCTCTAAAAATCCGGACGGTCCGTACTATGACGCCGCAGGCCATAACATGCTTGATGCCAAAGGAAAAGACGGCAGTTTCTTCGACGACAAAGCAATTGAACCGTACGGGGTCAAACTCATGGGCGGCTACAGCTTCGCCTCACAATCTGAAAAAGGCACGGGCTACGTATCGCCGGGACACAACTCCGTGTTTTACGACGGGAAAACGAAACGATCATACCTCATTTTCCACACCCGTTTCCCGAACAGAGGCGAAGAGCACGAAGTCAGAGTACATCGGCTGTACATGAACAAAGACGGATGGCCCGTTGCAGCGCCATACCGCTACGCGGGAGAACCGGATACACAGATATCGGCATCCGCCGCATCCGGAGCCTACAAACTCATCCAGCACGGAAAAGACATTACAGCTACGATCAAAACCCCAAAAAATATCCGGCTTAACAACGACGGCACCATTTCCGGGGAAATGACCGGAACCTGGACAATAACGGACAGCAACAAAGCCCGAATCAACCTGAACGGCACAAATTATGACGGCGTCTTCCTGAAAGAATGGGACTCAGCGAGAGAGAAAGAAGTTGTGACGTTTAGTGTGCTGAGTGGTGATGGGGAGGCTGTTTGGGGAGTGGAGTGAACCAAAAAAACGCCCCTTCTACTTTAAAGAGAGTATATATTCATTTAATATGATCGTATAAACAATGTTCTGATTTATGAACACTTAACTGTTTCTTTTTATTTGAATAATTGAATGAATAAAGGAGCACCACTATAAGTTCTTAGTAAGTAATTAAACAATAATGAGTCAATGTATATGTAAAAACTGGAGAACCTTTAACCAATGAGTTACAATATACATATTCTAATAAAAGAAAGAGGTCAAAATGGGGATTCAGACGAGAAATGGAAAAGCTCTTGAATATGCATTTCTACAATCTTTGAGTAATAGCCTTTGTACTGAACAAATTCAAATTCTTGATTCTGATCAATTAACAACAGCGAGAGATGCCTATTTAGCATTTGATTCAGAAAAAATTGATGACATGAATAAAGCATCCATGGCTGGTGTAATGGAGATTTTAAAGCTAGAACCTGGTCTATTAAATGGAGAGGGACTTCTCTCGTTAGCAATTCAGCAAGATTCTAAAGGGCAAACTGGAGATGTTCGAGATGTTTTAGCAATGCGTGGTTTTGAAAAATGGGAAATTGGATTATCCTGCAAAAAAGATCACAAGGCTGTCAAACACTCGCGGCTATCTGCAAGTATTGATGTAGGAGAATCATGGTTTGGATTTAAATCAACGGATGAGTATTTTAAAAATATTATTCCGTTATTCAAAGAATTAGATGAACTGAAGCAGAAAGGGTTATTTTGGAGGGAACTTGAGAATAAGTCCGAAAATTTTTATAAGCCAGTATTAGAGGCATTAAATAACGAACTCAAGGTGCTAGACGGAATGTATCCAGGTGAAATTCCTAAAAGATTATTAAGTTATTTACTTGGGAGACATGATTTTTATAAGGCCATAGTAGACACTAAAAATAAAACCACTGAGATACAAGCATTTAACCTTTATGGAACGCTAAATAAAATCATACATGGAAATAGACCAAAATTAAGGGTTCCTCAGTTAAAGTTACCAAAGAGATTTTACGATATACATTTTAAAGAAGGATCCAATACTACGCTAATAATTGTATGTGATGAAGGCTGGACCATTTCTGCTAGAATACATAATGCAAGTTCTAAGGTGGAAAGCTCTTTAAAGTTAGATGTTCAAATAGCAGGCTTGCCACCTACACTTTACCGACAAGTAGTGTCTTGGAATTAAATCGTTTAGATTAAAAAGGAGGAGATTATCTGACCTCCTTTTTCGTTTGGAATTTTTGTCTTTTACCACTATTGATGGCTTTGTTAATTTAAAATCCGTTTTTTCCATAACATTATAACGATTTCTCCTCTTAATCTAGTGCTTATTTTATTCTTCAAAGTTTCCCCTTGTTTTGCGAGAGATGACAGAAAAATGGTATGGTAGGCTGCTCTTTTCTACAATAAATAACCTTAAAAAATGTTTAATATCATCTCATCCTGTTTCCTTCATTTTCAATGTGTGCTAATTCCTTTCCTATTATATAATTTAAATTATTACATTTTAAACAAACGGGAACACTTGTTTGCTTTAACTAGATGTGTTATATTTGATTTTATATTAATTAGTATTTTAAATTGCAGTTTTTGTTCTATATTTGTTTTAATTTACTATTCGTATTCTCTTCTGGCCTTTTTCTTTATTAAGTGTTAAAATGATCTTAGCATGGAGGTGTAATTATGAAGACTGAAGATAGAGGGCGTGCAAAGTACCGCCCAATGAAAGACTATGATGCCAATGAGGTTAAAGCGCTACTTTTAGATAAAATAAGTATTGAACAAGAAGCTGCTCAAAGACTTGACAATTTTAATGAAAAACCAGAACCTTTATTGTACGATAACGAAAAACTCAACTTGACAAGTTTATTCTCTGGCTGTGGAGGTTTAGACCTCGGGTTTGAATTAGCTGGTCTGGATGCTATAAAAGGAATTAAAACAACCAATGAACTTAAAAAAGATAAAGATTTATTTTTAAAGCATAGAGAAGAAAGCATTTTTCATACTGTCTATTCAATAGACATGTTTAAAGAAGCTAACCAAACATATAAGTTGAATTTTCCACAGCATGTTTTTCAATCTGAAAAGGACATCAGAAAAATTAAATTTTTCCCGAAGAGTGATATTGTATTAGGTGGTTTTCCGTGCCCAGGTTTTAGTGAAGCAGGACCACGTTTAATAGATGATGAGAGAAACTTTTTATATATACATTTTATTCGTTGTTTAATACAATCTAAGCCATTTTTTTTCGTGGCGGAAAATGTTAAAGGGATGCTTACTTTAGGTAAAGGTGAAGTCATTAAGCAAATAATTCAAGATTTTGAATCAGCTGGATATAAGGTTAAATTTAAACTAACAAATGCTAGAGATTATGGAGTGCCTCAATATAGAGAGCGTGTATTTATAGTCGGAGTTCGTGAAGATTTAAACTTTGATTATGAATTTCCAAGTGAGACTCATGGTGAGGGTAGATTACCTTACGTAACTCTTAAGGACGCTATTGGCGATTTAGAAGAAGATCCGGGAGATTGGTATGAAGGTAGCTTCTCTTCTATATATATGTCACGTAATCGTAAAAAAACTTGGAATGATCAAAGCTTTACTATTCAAGCATCTGGGAGACAGGCACCGTTACACCCGGGAGGTAGCCCTATGGTTAAACTAGGAACAGATCAATGGGGGTTTGCTGATGGAATAGAGCTTAATCGAAGGCTGTCTGTTAAAGAAATTGCAAGAATACAGACATTTCCCGACTGGTTTAAATTTTCAGATGGAGATATTTCTAAAGAAATAAGCAAAAATGGACGCTTAAATAAAGTGTATAAACAAATAGGCAATGCAGTACCTGTAGAACTTGCTAGAGCAATTGCTAGACCTATAGCAGAGTGGAGTCATAGAAACAAAAAAGAGTTAACTTCAAAAAGAGAGGAGATTCAACAATTAGAATTGTTTGATAGGTAAAGGGGTCCTTTTGGGATCTCTTTTTTATGTTTAACAATTAATTTGGAGGATATAAAAAAATATACGCAATGAGAAGGAGTGTTGAAGATGCGCAGGGAGACAATAGAGCAGAGAAGGAAAACAATGCAATCAATAAAATCCGAATCAAAGCTAGAACAGAGAATAACTTCTGAACTTTGGAGAAGGGGATTGAGGTTTAGAAGAAATGTTAAGTCATTATTCGGAAAACCTGATATTGCAATAAAAAAGTATAAAATAGTAATATTTATTGATTCATGCTTTTGGCATAATTGCCCCAAACACGGTCATATTCCTAAAAGTAATATACAGTATTGGAACGAAAAACTTCTTAGAAATAAAAGAAGGGATAAAAAAGTAACAAATTATTATTTAGATAATGGTTGGAATATAATGAGAGTTTGGGAGCATGAGTTTAAAACAGATTACAATAAAGTAATAGATGAAATTGAAAGTTTCATTGTTGAGCATAAAAAATGAAGAAGTCACACTAATAAATCATGCGCATAAACATAAAAAGTAAATTCTTCACAAGTGGAATTACTTCTACTTATTTCCTTTTCTAATTGTAAATTAGAATTATAAGATTGAGCATTGTTATATTTAGATATAAATCTAACGCCCGGTATTTCATTATGTGGAGAAGGAAAATGATACATTTTTCTGTATCTAACAATGCCATCCTGAAAGGATCCGAATTTTTTTTCTTGGCTATTGCGATGTGTAAAAGACAGGTTTCTATCATTGTTGAAAAAGTCACCATCTACTAATGTAAAATCTTCTAGGTAGCCAAATTGCCTGTCCTTTATGTAACGAGCTATTACATAATAACATTCTCTTTCTTCATTATTATGTAAATAACCCCCACAAGGGATAGTAGAGTTAAATTGAATTAAACCTTTAGTTTTTGTAGACTTCAACTCAAAGCCCACATTTTGAACAATAAAATCTGGATGGGAGTTCGATCCTAAAGTAAGAGGGTTTAGATCTTTCAGACCATCTAAAAACCAATTGCTTAAAAGTTCAGAGCTCTTCTCTAAACGTATGTTAGGATTTCTGTGTTTATACAATTTTTTGCAACAACGATCAAATACTTCTATAGCTATTTTCAAATCATCTTCTTTAGTCTTCATAATTGATTGTCCCACCTATCTTTTTTATAGAATATCATAACCTACTTTAATTTTATAAATCAATTTATTTAAAAAATTAAAGTAGAGGATTTGATAGGTCTTTTTATCCGAATAACCTATCATGAAACATGGTAACAGTCTAAATAGGCCCGATTTTACTTAGAAGGTGATGCCTCATGCTGGCAGTAATGAGCGCGTTACATTCGGCAAGAACTGACTATGCTATGGAACAAGAGCTTAGATTATGAGCTGTAACGAGCAAATATGGAATAACAAATTAGAAATGTTTTTTAAATGTATATTAGTGGTTGCCCTTTATAAAAACTCAAAAGAAGTGCCTTTTGAGTTTTCACCTAAACTATTTAAAGAACAATATGTAAAAGGATCTCACTTTTAAAAATGTAAGCGTTGACACCCAATAAATCCAGTGCTAAAGTATACATATCAACCCAATATCATTCACCCAGGATTGTTACTGCAAACCGCAGGCAAAACCTAAATTGCGTCAGACAGGGGGAGACCCCCGTGTTCTGTGCAGTTTGGGTTTTTTTTATACCCTTTTTTCGGAGGTGATGCTGATTTCATAACAAAAAAAAGCCGGAGAAAGGCGGGCACCTTTCGTCCGGCGGTTCCCCCATTTTTAAGGAGGTATACTCATGGACTATCATAAAATATCAAAAGAGATTTTACAACTTGTCGGCGGGGAGGAGAATGTTCAGAGTGTCATTCATTGCATGACGCGGCTTCGTTTTAATCTGTATGACAATGCGAAAGCAGATCGGAGCGGGCTGGAGCAAACGGAAGGCGTGATGGGGACAAATATCAGCGGCGGGCAATTTCAGATCATTGTCGGCAATCATGTGCCGAAGGTGTATCAGGCTTTGATGGAGAGCAGCGGGCTCAGTCATGAAAGCGCAAACAAAACTTCGAAGCAGAAGAAAAATGTGCTGAGTGCCGTATTTGACGTGATTTCCGGTGTGTTTACACCGATTTTGCCGGCCATTGCCGGAGCCGGCATGATAAAAGGGCTTGTCGCGCTAGCGGTGACATTCGGCTGGTTGTCGGAGAAGAGCCAGACTCACAGCATTCTCACGGCTGTCGGTGACGGTGCGTTTTATTTTCTGCCGCTTTTGCTTGCGGTAAGCGCGGCGAGAAAATTCGGATGTAATCCTTACGTGGCGGCCGCTGTGGCGGGTGCGATTCTGCATCCGGATTTAACGGCCCTGCTTGGAGCAGGGAAAAGCATCTCCTTTATCGGTCTTCCTGTAACCGCTGCCACGTATTCATCGACAGTTATCCCGATTTTGCTGGCGATATGGCTGATGTCCTATGTAGAGAAAGGAATTGACCGAATCACTCCTTCATCTTTGAAATTGATTGCCGTTCCGATGCTTACGCTCGTGATCGTCGTGCCTGTCACCCTGATCACAGTCGGCCCGCTCGGCGCGATTCTCGGGAATTATCTGTCTGTCGGCGTCAATGATTTGTTCAATCATGCGGGCATTGCCGCGATGATTCTGCTTGCCGGCACATTTTCTCTTATCATTATGACCGGCATGCATTATGCGCTTGTGCCGATCATGATCAATAACATCGCCCAAAACGGACATGATTACATTCTGCCTGCGATGTTTTTGGCGAATATGGGGCAGGCCGGCGCGTCATTTGCGGTTTTCTTAAAATCAAAAAACAAAACCTTCAAATCGCTGGCATTTACGACGGGCATTACGGCATTGATGGGCATTACCGAACCCGCGATGTACGGCGTCAACATGAGATTGAAAAAACCGTTCGCGGCTGCTTTAATCGGCGGCGCGGCAGGCGGAGCTTTTTACGGTATAACGGGCGTCGCTTCTTACATTGTGGGCGGAAACGCCGGTCTGCCGAGCATTCCGGTCTTTATCGGGCCGACGTTTCTTTACGCGCTGATCGGGCTTTTTATCTCGTTTGCGGCGGGTATGGCGGCGGCACTTCTGATCGGGTTTGAGGATGTACAGTCTGAACGGGACAAAGCATCTGAAACGCCGGGTGTGACGGCAGGCGGAGAAATCATTCACAGCCCGATTAAAGGCGAAGTGAAAGCATTAAGCGAAGTGAACGACAGCGTCTTTTCCGGTGGAATGATGGGAAAAGGTTTTGCGATTCTGCCTGAAGAGGGCGCAGCGGTTTCTCCCGTAGAAGGGAGGGTGACAGCCGTATTTAAAACAAAGCACGCCATCGGCATTACGAGCACCCGGGGAGCCGAGGTTCTCATTCATATCGGGCTTGATACCGTCCGGCTGGATGGCAGGCATTTTGAGATGCACGTCAAAGAAGGCGATACTGTCGCGCCGGGAGATCTGCTGATTACTTTTGATATCGACGAGATAAAGGCTGCCGGTTTTGACGTGATCACGCCGGTCATCATTACGAATACGGATCAATATTCATTTACAGACGTGAAAAAAAGCGGAATGGTCAAACCGAACAAAGCGCTTCTGGCGTTATCCTGAAAAAGAGGTGGAGAAAACATGAAGAGATTTCCGGAAGGTTTTTTATGGGGCGGCGCAACGGCTGCCAATCAGATTGAAGGAGCTTATAAAGAAGGAGGCAAAGGACTTTCTACGGCGGATGTCTCCCCGGACGGCATTATGTCTCCGTTTCATGAGACGGACGATGCGCTGAATTTGTATCACGACGCGATTGATTTTTATCACCGCTATCAAGAGGATATCGCCCTGTTTGCGGAGATGGGCTTTAAAGCGTTCCGCACCTCCATTGCGTGGACGAGAATCTTTCCGAACGGCGATGAAACAGAACCGAATGAAGAAGGGCTGCAATTTTACGACCGTTTGTTTGACGAATTGAGAAAACATCAGATCGAACCGGTTGTCACGATTTCTCACTATGAGATGCCGCTCGGTCTTGTGAAAAACTACGGCGGCTGGAGAAACCGCCAAACGGTCGATTTCTATGAGCGGTACGCCCGCACGGTTTTCACCCGTTATAAAGACAAGGTGAAATATTGGATGACCTTCAATGAGATCAACGTCGTTCTTCACGCTCCGTTTACAGGCGGCGGCCTTATATTCCGGGAAGGCGAAAATAAACAAAACACGATGTACCAAGCGGCCCACCATCAATTTGTGGCGAGCGCGCTGGCGGTAAAAGCCGGTCATGAGATCATTCCGGATTCACAGATCGGCTGCATGATCGCCGCGACGACGACGTATCCGATGACGCCGAAGCCGGAGGATGTATATGCGGCTTTGCAAAAAGAGCGGAGCACGCTGTTCTTTTCTGATGTACAGGCGAGGGGCAGCTATCCGGGCTATATGAAACGCTTCTTTAAAGAAAACGGAATTACGATCGAGATGAAGGAAGGAGACGAGGCGCTCCTGAAAGAACATACGGTGGATTACATCGGCTTCAGCTACTACATGTCGATGACGGCCAGCACGGCGCCTGAGGATCTGGCGCAATCTAAGGGAAATCTTCTCGGCGGCGTGAAAAACCCGTACCTGAAATCTTCCGAATGGGGCTGGCAGATTGATCCGAAGGGCTTGCGCATCACCTTAAACACGCTGTACGACCGTTATCAGAAACCGCTCTTCATCGTCGAAAACGGACTCGGCGCGGTTGATCAGCCGGAGGAGGACGGAACCATTCAGGATGACTACCGCATCAATTATCTGCGTGATCATTTAATAGAGGCAAGAGAGGCGATTGAAGACGGCGTCGACCTGATCGGCTACACGTCGTGGGGGCCGATTGACCTCGTCAGCGCCTCAACGGCAGAAATGAAAAAACGCTACGGCTATATCTATGTCGACCGCGGCAATGACGGAAAAGGCACGTTTGAAAGAAAGAAAAAGAAAAGTTTTTATTGGTTTAAAGACGTCATCGCCACAAACGGAGAAAGTCTGTAAGCGCAATGTTCCGGAGAAAGCCGGCAAAATTGACATTCAGCAAAGAGAGGAGGACAATAAAAGCAAAAAGGCGGGATTCATATGTTTAAAAAAATTCTTGCAGCAGTAGACGGTTCAGACATGAGCAATAAAGCCCTGGACGCAGCCATCCATCTGGCGAAAGAACAGCAGGCTGAACTCACCATTCTCTATGCGGGACGTGAAGCCGTTGTCTCCACATCAGCTTTAACCGGGATTGTCTATGTTCCGGAAAACTTCATTGAAGACATCAAACATGAAGTCGAGCAAAAAGGAGCAGCCATTCTGGAAGATGCCAAGCAGAAAGCGGCAGAAAGCGGAGTAAACGCGGAAAGCCTGTACGTCCAAGGCGAACCTGCGCATCAAATTTTAAACATAGCGAAAGAACAGCATTTCAATCTGATTGTCGTCGGAAGCCGCGGAATCAGCGGATTTAAAGAAATGATGCTCGGAAGCGTGAGCCATAAGGTCTCACAATTGTCTCCTTGTCCTGTACTGATCGTTCATTAAACAGAAGGCCCTGCTGATGCAGGGCTTTTTTCATGAGAAAAGACCGCCGGCTTTCGAAAAATAGGGTGAAATCTTCCTCTGAATCAAGTAAAATGGCTGTTAGTATTTGTCTGAATAAACAGTCAATGATATGGGGGAAGCAAATCAATGCAAGCTGAACAAACATCAAATGCCGTCATCAAAATGGTCATTTCCATGGTCATTTTCGGATCAATCGGCTTTTTCTCAGAACATACGAATGTGCCTTCAATTGAACTGGTCTTTGTGAGATGTCTGTGCGCCTCATTGTTTCTGGGCGTCTGCTGGTTTGGTTCCGGACGGTACCGCACCGAACAATGGAACCGGCGGGAGGTGCTGCAGACACTGGCCTGCGGATTTTTTCTCGTGCTGAACTGGGTGTTTTTATTTAAATCATTTGAGGAGACATCAGTGACGATAGCGATTTCCGTTTATCATTTGGCTCCGGTTCTCGTCCTTCTTCTAGGGAGCCTTATATACCGGGAGAAACTGCATATTGTGTCCGTCAGTTCCATCGTGATTTGTTTTCTGGGCACCGCCCTGATTTCCGGCATCAACGGAAGTACATCATTTTCTCAGCTGATGGGATCGGGTATTATTTGGGCCGTGCTGGCCGCCCTTTTTTATGCTTTTACGACACTGGCCGGGAAAGGCATCAACAGCCTCAGCCCATACGCCGTCACCTGTTTGCAGACCGGATTGGGCGTTATCATTCTTCTTCCGTTCGTCCGTTTCGGCGCTTTTTCTGATTTGTCGCATGTGAACTGGATCATGATTGTGTCGACCGGTATCATTCATACGGGAATTGTGTATTTGCTCTTTTTTGACAGCTTGCGGTTTTTATCCACCCGGTTTATTTCAATCATCGTATTTCTTGATCCGGCGGTGGCGATTGTGATCGACACCGTATTTACGGGATTTCGCCCCGACCTTTATCAATCTTTGGGGATAGTGTTGATTTTTGCGGGAATGGCGCTGTCCCTGATTCGAAAGCAAAAAGCCGTGCCGGCGGAAACTCAGGCAGACAGCACCCGTATATAGGCGGCCGTACCGGCTGCTTTTTTTATTTTTGGGGCTTTTCAGCCATAACGAAAAAGCAGACAAACAGATCATGGAAAAAGAGGATGGTAATTGTATAATACTTCTTGTGTTTACAATTTAAGAAATTAAAGGAGTGAAGGGCATGATAAAGAAGACGCGTCATCTTGCTTTCTTGGCTGCACTCGGCTTTGCGCTTTGTCTGGCCATCGTATGTTCCGCATCAAAGCAGGCAGAAGCGGCAGCGGCTTATCCGGATGTGATGCAGGGACTTACCGGATTCGCGGGCAATGCGAAGGATCATAACGGAAAAGCAAAATCAGCCGTATCGGGAGGCCAGGGCGGCCCCGTCGTCTACGTCAGCAATCTCAATGATTTGAAAAACAATGCGGGCGGAACGGATCGCAAAACCATCGTCATCACAAGTGATATTTCTTCCCCGGGTAAAGCCGTCGTGACAGTCGGCGCCAATAAAACCATCGTCGGCTCTTATACCAGCCACAGGCTGACCAACATCTATCTGACCACCGGCTCCGGCTCAAACAATGTGATTTTCAAAAATCTCATTATCAGCCATAGTGCCGCCATTACAGGCAACAACGACATTCCGATGTACATAGCGAACGGACAGAATTACTGGATTGACCACGTCTGGTTTGAAGGACACAGCTACAATCCGAACAGCCACAGTGATTTGGGAAAGCTTCTGTATGTCGGCGCCAAAGCGGATTTTGTGACGCTGTCTAACTCTAAATTCACAGACCATCTGTACGGCCTGATTCTCGGTTATCCGAATGATGATAACGAAGGACGCAATTATATCGGCTATCCGCATATGACGATCACCAACAACTATTTTAATAACGTCTATGTGCGTTCACCGGGCCTGATGAGATACGGCTATTTTCACGCGAAAAACAACTATGTGACCAATTTCAATTTAGGATTCACCATTCATACAAACGCGACTGTCTTCTCAGAAGCCAACTATTTCGGTAACGGAAATGAAAAAGGCGGAATGATAGACGACTACGGGACGGCCCAATTCACCGACATCGGTTCATTCCCGTCGCTCAAAGCCCCGAAATCACCGCGCACCGGCTGGAATCCGAGATCAAATTACAGCTATGGCACCCTTTCAGCCCAGGACGCCAAAAACTTCGCCCAATCCTACGCGGGAGCGCAAAATACAAATCTCCGCTATCCATAATACGAAAAACCGCCGGCAGCCGGCGGTTTTTTTATATGAATAAAAGGTTCAAAATCCCTATAATCCTTAAAATAACCTTAAATACCTAGGAAAATATTGATAAACAATTTCAATAATATTACTATTGTTAAGCCTATATTACAAAAGGAGGAGGAGAACCTATGAAAATAGGAAAAAAGAACAAGTGGAAAAAATGGCTGGCCGGCACTCTTGCGGCAACGCTGATGATTTCCATTGCGCCTGCCGATGTGTTTGCGGCAGAAACGCGTGAAAAACAAGATCAAGCGAAAACCGCCGCCATTCCGGCCGCAGACCCGGAAAAAGATCTTCCGGCGGAAAAAGCATCTGAGCAGATGCCTTTTGATCAAAAAGATATCAATCAAGACGGTGAGATCACGTCTGAAAGAACTGAGAATTCAAAGCTTTACTATGAAGGCGAGGGTGTGTACAAACAGGAAATCTACACAGACCCCATTCATACGAAAGAAACCGCCAATGCGGACTGGGAAGACGTTTCTCCTGAATTGAAAACCGGCTCAAAGGAAGTCGGAACGGAGAATACAGTGCTGAACTCCGATTTTCTGAAGCAAATGAAAAACGGATTATACGCCACATTTGAACATGATGATCATAAGCTCACATACTCATTAACCGGCGCAAAAGGCCCCGATCAGGCTGCAATCACTCCGACAGATGCCTCAGCAAAAGTCAAGGGAGACAGCAACGAGCTTACGTATCAGCAAGTGTTTCCTGCTATTGATTTACAAACCTACACATTTAACGAAAACATAAAAGAAGACCTTGTGCTTCACAAATATGAAGGCTACAATTCCTTCACCTTTCAAATCAAAACCGATCTTCAGGCTAAAGAACAGGAAGACGGCTCGATCGCGTTTTCTGATGATAAAGACAATGTCGTCTACACCGTGCCGAAGCCCTTTATGACCGACTCAGATCTCGACGAAAAGTCAGGTGAAGTCAACAGGTCAGAAGATGTCAGCTTCAAGCTTGAAAAAAACAGTGAAGGCTACTTGCTTCATGTAACGGCCGATGAAAAATGGCTGAAAGATCCCAAGCGGGTTTATCCGGTATCTATTGACCCTTCAACATCAGTATCTGTGTCATCCGATACCTTTGTCATGAGCGCGTACCCGACGACAAACTACTCTGCAGCATCGCAGAAATGGGATGCCGGATTGAAAGCGTACGTGCTGAAAACTGGATATTATGACGGCACAACCGGAACGAACTACGCTTTTATGAAGTTTGATAATCTAAAGCCGATCAAAAACATGACGGTGACGAAAGCGACGCTCAAAGCGTACACAGCCCACTCCTATTACGGATCAAAAGCGACGGGGCTTTGGCTCGACACCGTTAACAGCAATTACGACAATGCCAAGATTACGTGGAAGAACAAGCCGGGCTCCAAAAACATCGGCAAAGCCGAGGTCTATAAAGGCCAATGGGCAAGCTTCGATGTCACCTCCGCAGTCAAGTCGTGGAACAGCGGCGGCGCCAATTACGGCTTTAAGCTTCACGCAAACGGCAACGGAAAAGAATATTGGAAGAAGCTGATGTCATCAGCAAACTCTGCTAAAAAACCATACATTGAAGTGACATACACGATTCCGAAGGCGGACACGCCGTCTGTCAAAGCGTATCATAACGGAGATTCGACAGGATTTTTCAATATCAGCTGGAAAAAAGCTGAAGGCGCCAAAAGCTATAAAGTCTGGCTCTATAACGGGAAAGAATACCAGGCCATTCCGGTCGGCAATGCAACCTCTTGGAGCACAAAAGGAAAAAACATCTGGCCGACAAAAGCGGAAATCGACTCCGGCAAATATAAGCTGCATACAGACGGAAAAGGCGGAAGTGAATTAGCGCTTAATCCTTCGCCGGTCTATAAAAACGCCGGCGGCAGCTATCCGGCAAGTAAAAATTACTGGGTCGCGGTCAGCGCGGTGTTTGACCAGGGAGAAGGCGCCATGTCTGCGGCCGCCAAGCCCGTCATTCCGAATATCGGAAGAGTTCAGAAACCGAGCACGAAAGGCTTTAATAACAACAACGCCACAGGCTGGTTTGATCTTTCCTGGAAAGCCGTATCAGGCGCAGCCGGGTATAAAATGCAAGTCTTTAACGGCAAAAGCTTTGAAACGCTTGACCTCGGAAATAAAACATCCTGGTCCACAAAAGATCAAAACATCTGGCCGACAAAGGCGGAAATCAGCGCCGGAAAATATGCGCTTCACCTGAAAGACAAAAAAGGCGCGGAATTGCCGATTAACCCGGGCCCCGTTTATAAAAACGCCGGCGGAGATGCAAATCGGAAAACTTACGGATTTAAAGTTATCGCCTATAACAAAGACGGAGAAGCGATCGCCTCACCGGAAGCGAGTCCGGCGCTGCCTGATATCGCAAAGCCGAAAAACCTGACAGGCTATGTCTATACGAACACGAAATCGAGCCAAACGGGTTATGTCAATCTCATATGGGATAAGGTCAAAAACGCCAAAGGCTACAAAATCAACATTTACAACGGAAAAGACTATCAATCATTCGATGTCGGGGATACCGATCATTGGACGACCCAAAACAAACGCATCTGGCCGTCAGCCGAAGAAGTGAAAGCGGGAAGATTCCAGCTTCACACGGACGGAAAGGGCGGCGAACTGGCGCTTGACCCTTCACCTGTTTACGAAAACGCAAACGGCAATTACAAAGGGAAGAAGAACTATTCCTTCACGCTGACCGCCTATGACGCAAACGGTGACAGCATACCGACGGCACCTTTTAACCCTGTTTTCCACGAAGGGGCGGAATTCCTCGGAACGGAAGAATTCTGGTCTATTATCGACATTCCGGACGGACAGCTGAACGGCGCGACGGGAAATGTCATCGTCAATGAGGAAGATATGTCAATCGACGGACGCGGCCCGGGGCTCGGACTCTCCCGGACCTTCAACAGCCTTGACAGCTCTGACCATATGTTCGGCCAAGGCTGGTATGCCGATGCGGAAACGTCGATCCTTTCTGAAGACGGCAGAGCCGTTTATATTGATGAGGACGCGACAACACATGTCTTCACGAAAAAATCTGACGGCACGTATCAGCCGCCGACGGGCGTTTATCTCGAACTGACGGAAACAAGCGATCAATTTGTATTAAAAACAAAAGATCAGACGAACGCTTATTTCAGCAAAAAAGGCGGCAAGCTCCAAAAAATCGTCGACGGACACAACAACACAACCGTATACGAATATAACGACAGCAATCAGCTGACCGCCATAACAGACGCATCAGGGCGCAAGCTGACATTTACCTATGATGAAAACGGCCATGTCACATCTCTTACAGGGCCGAAAAACAAAAAGATTTCATATTCATATGACAAAGACCTTCTCAAAAAGGTGACGGATACTGACGGCAGCGTCACAAGCTACGACTATGATGCCGAAGGGCGCCTCGTCAAGCAGTATTCCGCAAACAGCACGGATGACAAACCGCTGTTCACTGAATACCAATACAGCGGCCACCGTCTGGCCAAAGCCGTCAATGCGAAAAAAGAAACGTACGACTACAGCTATGACGCGGACAAAAAAACGCTGCTCATGACGCAGCCGAACGGCCGCAAAGTGCAGTACGGCTATAACGAAGCGGGCAACCCGATTCAGATGATCGATGATGCCGAAGGGCTGAAAATCACGACCAACACCGTATACGAAGGCAACAACGTCATTCAGGACACCGATCCGAACGACGCGGATGCGGGCAAAGCGACAGAAAGCTATCAATATGATAAAGACGGCAACGTCACAGCCGTAAAAGACAACTACGGCACCGAAACGTATCAGTACAACAAAAACAATGACGTAACGAAAATGAAGGATACCGAGGGGAACATCACTGATATTGCGTACGACGGACTTGATGCCGTTTCTGAGACGGATCAAAGCGGAAAATCCTCATCCGCCGCCGTGTATGACAAGTACGGAAATCTCATTCAATCAAGCAAAGAGCTGGCAGCTTCGGCAAGTCTGCTGAAAGACGGCAGCTTTGAAGGAACAAAGCTTGGCTGGAATCTCACCGCTACGAGAGACAGCGGAAGCATCGCATCTGTAAAAGCAAGAAGCGGCGCGCTGTCCGGACAAAAAGCATTGGAGATCTCGTCACAATCCGCTTCAGCCGGAACAGAGCACGGCCATGCGTCCGCAACGCAGGAAGTGCAGCTAGAGCCGAATACGACGTATACACTCAGCGGCCAGATCAAAACGGATCTGACGAAGGCAAGAGCGTATTTCAACATTGATCTGCGTGACAAAGACCAAAAACGCATTCAATGGATTCACAATGAATCAGGCGCATTAGCCGGAAAGAATGACTGGACGAAACGGCAGATCACCTTTACAACACCGGCCAATGCAGGAAAAGCCATCGTCTATATGGAAGTGGATCATAACGACAAGGACGGCAAAGGAAAAGCGTGGTTTGATCAGGTTCAGCTGGAAAAAGGCGAAGTCTCTTCAAGCTATAACCCGGTGCAAAACAGCAGTTTCACGGCCAAAACAGATGGCTGGAGCACAAGCGGAGCCGCCGCTGACCTTGATGAAGGCTTCGATGATGACAGCTCATTAAAAGCGTCCCGCACAAATGCATCACAAGCCAATGCGGCCGCAAAACAAACCGTTACATTAGGCCAAAGCGCGGACGATAAGCCGGTATATATCACGCTGACGGGGATGTCCAAGGCTGACGGCGTAAAATTAACGAACGACAATGATTACGCGCTTCAGGCTAACGTCACTTATGCGGACGGCACAACGGGCGTCTACACCGCCAAATTCCCGCAGGGGACACAGGAATGGAACCGGGCGGCGGCAGTCATTCCGAAAACAAAGCCGATCAATAAAATCGAACTCAGCATTCTGTTCCAAAAAAGCGCCACAGGAACGGCGTGGTTTGATGATATCCGTTTAATCGAAGGAAGCATCCTGACGAAAAACACCTATGACGAAAAAGGAAACTACGTCACAAAAGAAGAAGACGAACTAGGGTATGCAAGCACTGCTTCATATGACGAGACTGGAAAGAAAATGTCTGAAACCGACGCGAAAGGCGAAACAACCGCCTACGAATACGATCAGGCCGACCAGCTGACAAAGCTGACCTTGTCAAACGGCACATCCATCCTTCACAGCTATGACAAGGAAGGAAATGAGCTGACAAAAACGATTCGGGCCGGCGCGGACCAGACCTATCAATATGAATATGACGTCATGGGCAAGCTCGTCAAAACAACCGACCCGCTCGGCAATGTACTGAAGAGTGAATATAACGCCAACAGCAACTTGACGAAAACCGTTTCCGCCAACGGCAATGAAGTGTCGCTGACCTATGACGGCACCGACCGGGTTAAGTCAAAAGCGTATAACGGCACTGAAAAATACAACTTTACCTATGACAAAAACGGCAATGAAACATCGGTCACAAACAAAGAACAAAATACAACGAAAAAACGCACCTTTGACAACAAAAACCGCCTGACCGAATTAACCGACCGCGGCGGCAGCCAAAGCTGGACGTATCCGGCTGATTCGGATAAGCTGAAAACTTTCTCATGGAGCCACGGCGGCCAAAAAGGAACAAACAGCTTTACGTACAACAAACTAGATCAAATGATTGAAATGAAAGACGGCACTTCAGCCTATACATTTGATTATGATGAGAACGGCAATGTCCAGACATTCATCAGCGGAAATGAAGTCGGCACGAGCTTCTCATATGATGAGCGGAATCTTGTCAGCTCTCTTCATATCGGAGCGAAAAACGGCGGCAGCATCTTCCGGGAAAGCTATGAATACGACGCCAACGGCAACCGCACGGTCATCGACAGCTCAGCCGGCGGAAAGGTGCAGTACGAATACGGCAAGCTCAACCAGCTCGTCAAAGAAACTCATGAAGACGGCACTGTCATTCAATATACGTACGACGGCTTCGGCAACCGGACAAACGTCACCGCCACAAAGGACGGCGCAAGCAAATCAGTCAACGCTTCCTTCAACATCATGAACCAGCTGACGAAGGTGAATGACGAAGAACTGTCCTACGATAAAAACGGCAACCGCACATCTGACGGCAAATACACATATACGTGGGACGCGGAAGACAACCTGACCGCCGTAACGAAAAAAGGCGAAGACAAGCCGTTCGCAACATACAAATATGATGAAAAAGGAAACAGAATCCAAAAAACCGTCAACGGAAACGTCACGAACTACTTCTACGACGGAGACAGCTTGAATGTCCTGTATGAAACAGACGCCGACAACAACGTCACAAAATCATACACGTACGGTGACAGCGGCCAGCTGTTATCCTATACAAAGAACGGCAAGAAATATTTCTATCACTACAACGCACACGGCGACGTCATCGCCATCTCAGACAGCACCGGAAAAACCGTTGCCAAATATCAATACGATGCGTGGGGAAATCCGACAAAAACCGAAGCGAGCGACGAAGTAAAAGACAACCGCTACCGCTACGCAGGCTACCAATACGACGAAGAAACCGGCCTGTACTATCTCATGGCCCGCTACTACGAGCCAAGAAACGGCGTATTCTTATCACTAGACCCAGACCCGGGAAGTGACGGCGATTCTTTAGATCAGAATGGATATGCATACGGAAACAACAACCCAGTCATGAACGTCGATCCTGACGGGCATTGGGTGTGGCTTGTGGTAAATGCCGGATTTGCAGCCTATGATGGATATAAGGCATATAAATCAGGTAAAGGATGGAGAGGTGCAGCCTGGGCAGCGGCTTCGAACTTTGGGCCTGGGAAGTTATTTAAGGGTGCTAATCGGATTTATAAAGCTGCTAAAACATATAAACTATCTAGAAAAAGTGTACGGGCTAGAAGGGCCTACTCAAGTTATAGGGATATAACTGGAAAAACTTCTAGGTTCAAAAATTATTCTACTAATGTAAAAAGAAGAACTTTTGAAAAAAATTTAAGAAGACAAGGATGGAGAAAATCAGTTCATCATGGGGGTGTTATCACTATGACGAAAAATGGGAATAAGTATTCCCTAAGGAAACATGCTAAGTCAAGTCCCTATCCAACCGCGGAATATACACCTAAAGGTAGAAAAAAATTCACACACAAAATCAGAATGCGACATTAAAGGGGAAATAAGATGAATCACTATTTTATTGATCATCCTAAGGAGTTAAAAGTCTATCAATCCATAATTAATTCCTTATGTCACGTAGATCAAACATTGCCTAAACAAGTTTTTAAGCAAAGGAAAAATTATTATTTATTCGAGGAATTCCATTGGGTATTATCTGAAGAAAGTTGGGGAATGTTTAAGAGTTTGGCTAATGAACATCATGATGAGTTTATATTAATGGCTGTTATAGACAGTTCTGAACATATAAACCAATTCTACGAAGAATTTGAGTATTTTAACTGGATAAAGATCCCTTTGCATATAACTGCAGATGAGTATCTGTCACTCTTAACTGATTATCCAAAGCACAGTAAAAGTGACTGTATAATGAATATTGCATCTCGTGTTGTTTGGGCTTCACCGACTTTAAAGTGGGCGATTTATGGTGAGAGAGAACTTGAAATCTGTATTCTAGGTATTGATCATCAGAGTGAAGGAAAAGAACTAGCAACTTGGAGATCGTTAGATGGCGTTGTCTTAGATTGGATATCAGTTGTATTCCCAGATCAGACGGTTCCAGTTGAATTTGAAAAAACACTTACGGCACATTACAAATAAGTATATTTTTAATACCTACTACTGATATCATCTGATTGTTCTAAACGGGATTTCAAATAATCTCCAGATAGTATTTTTGCATTCAACAGATATTTAATGACAAATATGCAGAGTAATATATTTTTGGGGCTTGTTTGAATAATCTATGTTTATCATCAAGACACTTCTATCAATGGGTTTGTTAGTGTTAGTTAGGAGAAGGAGAAGACAATGCACAAACAAATTGAACAATAGAGTAGATTATATTGACGAGGGATGTAATATTTTAAAGGTCGATTATCAGTTCTTTAAAAAAGACCTGTTTTAAGGTTCAGGTTGTTAAAAATGCAGCATCTGTTTATTTTAGTGCAGATATTGGTGATATGAGATTAGAAAAAATAGATCCTGAAGAATACAATTGGCAAGTATTTGAGATGAGTTACCACCAGGAAGGAATCGGAAATCTATCAAATGCTGTAATTCCTGAGTATCAATCAAATGCTAATTTTCTCATTGGCATGAACAGAATGCTGATTGCTGTAGAAGCTGAAACAGTTCGCTTTGATGATCAATCATTTTATGCGTATCATTCGAAATCATAAATAAGAGAGGTTCCCAGCCTCTCTTTTCTTACATAACGAAATCGTTCGCGGAGGTAAACATGAACACTCCTTTAAATTTACAAAAAGAATCATTGAGGGCTATAGGGAATCTGGATGTGACTAATCCGCTTCAATACAATTCGATTTATTCATGTGATCTAGTGAGTAAAGATACTTTTTCTCAATTAATGAATGACTTAGAGTTCGAAACAGCTCTAATAGAAGTAATGGCATTCCCTTCTTTTATTGAAGAATGGAAGAAGAAGGTTGAAAAGAAAATGATAAATATGAATACTGTATCGAAGAAGTTAACTCATATTGAATGTGCCCTAACCAAAGAAGAATTGATGGCAGATCACTTATTAGATGAATTATATTTTTTAGCATCGATCAATGAGTTTGTTGTTATAATAGCAAACCCTGCCAAAAATAAGTCCTACATGAACCTGAATACTCAAAAGGTTGATGTAACTACTGAAAATAATGAAAAAATCATTTGGTTTGAATACGATGCAGCAGATTTATATATCATTGATTAATTTAATATAAATTCCAGATTCGGAACTGCGGGAGGCAGAAATATATGAATTGGCATGGTTTGAGTGAAGAGGAGACAGAGTGCTTGTGGCGCAGGGTGAATCGCGCAGTGAAATGGAAACCGTACAGTACATTTGCTTCAATAAAACCTCCGAAGCCGTTTCAAGTCTTTAATGTATCTCAAGGATTCAATGATGAAAAAGGGAATATCAGTTTTTTGGAAGATGCAGAGCTGCAGATACTAAAGGCACTTCAATCTTGTACCTTAAAGCAAGAGTTTATATATGCGCTGGACTGGCAGCATGAATGTTATCTATTTAATCCTCATGCGCCAATTGATAAAGATGAATTCGGTGAATGGCTGGTCTCCGTTATTCCAAACGGAGACTATTGTTTCTTTATTCATCAGGACTTCCAGTGGGGGCTGCTAGGGGATCCGCGGCAGCAAACCATTACGGTTTTTGGCTCACCGCTAATAAGGGCGATAGAAAGAAACGCTCCTGTCTTATTTCAAAAGTGAATGCCGCTTGCGAATGAATCTCATGTTTTTACGGGGGAGGAATAACAGGATGACAGAAGAAGAGTTCAGGGCTGCGGAAAAAAGCTTGAGAGCGTCTTTTCCGAAAGCGTATAAACGGCTGCTTCATAAAAAGAACCCTGCGGAGATCGGAGAGTGGATTTTTTTCCCTATCCGTGAACAAAGCCGTTTGCAGAAAACCTGGGATGATGTGATCAGGCAAAACAGTGTGTGCAGAGAAGAGAGTATGCCCGACGATTTGATCGTAATTGCCGACAACGGAACCGGGGATAAGCTGTGCTTGAAAAAGACGGACAGTGTAATGGAGGAGACTGTCTATCTGTGGGATCATGAGACTGCCGGCGTTGAGTTGTATGCCGCTTCTATAGGAGAATTTATAGAAAATGAAAGAGAATAAGTGGCTGATTCAGGAGCTTTTAGAATTCCGCCTCAACCGGGAAGGGGAGATTTCTGCAATTGGGTTGGCATTTTCCTCCGAGTATGAACATCATCTCATTCGTGTAAGGCTCACATGCAAAGACGTTTCTTCCGTTCAAATAAAAAAAATGGAGAGTCAAACGGCTGGCTCAGGCATTGTAGCAATTGATCCTGCTGACGGCGATGATGGACAGCATTTTCTCGTGGAGGAGTGGGAGAACCAAACGTTCCGCTTTTACTGCCGTCAATATGAAGCAGCAGAGAAGAAGGTGTTAAGTAAGGAGGCACAAAATGGAGTGGCACAAACATGAGAAAGCAGTTCTGTTGGGGCCGGATTCGCCGGGTTGTTTTGAATTGACGGAGTTTACGTTCTATACCGGGTATAACGAGTATTATGATAAAATCCCGGTGTTTGAGCTGAATCTGACTGATGGGCAGTATGATGCCGTGCTGCGTTTTGAGGGTGTGAGGGCTGCCCGGCTGGATGATCTTGAAAGCATCACCGACATCCATCTGGATATCAGCCCGGTCGACGGCGGCTGGGAATCGATCCGCTACTATGTCGATGACGGGGAAGGAAGCATGAGCTTTTATTGCGCCAAATGGGTCGTGCTTGACATGAAGAAAAAGCAGTCCCCCGAATGGCCCGGCAAAACGTCAGGGTAAAGCGGCGGCATTTCGCGTATAATGAGGGGAGCCGGACAGAGAAGGAGTTTAGTCATGAATGAGTTTAATGAATATGCGATCAGCCCCGAAATCCGACGGGCGCTGAATGGCTTGCAATACACCGAGCCGACTGAAGTGCAGCGGCGCGTCATCCCCGCCGCGCTGCAAAAAAAAGACCTCGTTGTCAAATCGCAGACGGGCAGCGGCAAAACCGCAGCTTTCGGCATTCCGATCTGCGAGCTTGCGGAATGGGAGGAAAACAAACCGCAGGCGCTGATTTTAACGCCGACCCGCGAGCTTGCGGCGCAGATTAAAGAAGATATCACGAATATCGGCCGTTTCAAACGGATAAAAGCCACGGCGGTTTTCGGAAAAGCTTCTTTTGACAAACAGAAAACCGAACTGAAGCAAAAAAGCCACGTCGTTGCCGGAACGCCGGGGCGTGTGCTTGATCATATAGAAAAAGGGACGCTGCCGCTTGAACGGCTGGCGTATGTAGTGATTGACGAAGCGGATGAAATGCTGAATATGGGATTTATTGAACAGGTGGAAGCCATCATTCAGCATCTGCCGAAAAACAGAGTCACCATGCTGTTTTCAGCGACGCTGCCGGATGACGTCGAGAAGCTGAGCCGCACATATATGAAAGACCCTGAATTGATTGAAGTAAAAGCGGAAGGCCTGACGACAAAAGACATTGAGCATTTTGTCACCAGAACAGAAGAAGAGGACAAAACATCTTTGCTGCGTGATGTCCTGATCACCGAAAACCCGGACAGCTGCATCATATTCTGCCGGACAAAAGAAAGAGTCATCCAGTTAACCGATGAGCTGGACAGGCTGGGCTACCCTTGCGATAAAATTCACGGCGGCATGGTGCAGGAAGACCGCTTTGACGTCATGAATGAATTCAAACGCGGCGAGTTCCGCTATCTCATTGCGACCGACGTTGCCGCCAGAGGAATTGATATTGAAAACATCAGCCTCGTCATCAATTATGATATTCCGCTTGAAAAAGAAAGCTATGTGCACCGCACCGGCAGAACGGGGCGCGCCGGACACCGCGGACGGGCCGTTACGTTTGTGACGCCGTCTGAATCGCGGTTCCTGAATGACATTGAGACATATATCGGTTTCCGCATCCAAAAGCGGGAGGCGCCGTCTGAGAAAGAAACAGCGGAACGGAAAGCGGCTTTTGCGGAAAAACTGAACGCCCGCCCCGATGTCAAAACAGACAAAAGCGAACAGTTAAACAAAGACATCATGAAGCTGTACTTTAACGGCGGGAAAAAGAAAAAACTCAGAGCGGTCGATTTTGTCGGAACGATTGCGAAAATCGACGGCGTTTCAGCCGATGATATCGGGATTATCACGATTCTGGACAACGCATCGTACGTCGAGATTCTGAACGGCAAAGGCCCGCACGTTCTTGACATCATGAAAAATACGACGGTCAAAGGCAAAAAACTGAAAGTCCATAAAGCTAAGAAATAAAAAAGAAAGCCTGCCGCGCGCAGGCTTTTGTTACGCCGTCTCCTCGGGCACAAACGCAAGGATGCCAATCCCGATTACAAACAAAATGATCAGGCTGAACACGGCGGCTGACGAATTTCCGGTCAGCTGGGCGGTGACGGCAATCAAAAGCGGGCCGATAATCGAAGCGAACTTGCCGAAGATATTATAAAAGCCGAAAAACTCATTGGCGTTCTGTTTGGGGACAAGCTTTGCAAAGTAAGAGCGGCTCAGCGCCTGAATACCGCCTTGGGAAGTGGCGACAAGCATAGCCAAAACCCAGAAATCAAAAGCGGAATCCATAAAATAAGCATACGTGCAGACAATCATATACACGCCGATTCCGGCATAAAGCATCGTTTTTCCTTTAAACCGTTCGGCCAGCCGTCCGTACAAAATCGAAAAAGGCGCGGCGACGACCTGAGTGACAAATAAAACAATCAGCAGATTTGCCGCGCTGATGCCGAGGTCAGCCCCGTATGACGTGGACATCGTAATGATGGTGCCGACCCCGTCGATGTAGAAGAAATAGGCGAGCAGAAACAAAAACAGCGCCCGGTGCTTCCTGATCTGCTTCAGCGTGCCGGCCAGCCGTTTAAAACTGCTGAGTACAAGCCGCGGCTCCCTCTCGATATAATAGCGCTGGCGGACGCGGAGAAGGAGCGGGATCGAAAACAGCCCCCACCATGCCGCCGTAATCAAAAAGGCAATGCGGCCGGCAGCCTGGGCGGACAGCGGAATCACCTCCGCTTGAGCTGAAAGAATCACGGCAATGCTGAGGAGAAAAGGGATCGTACTGCCGATATAGCCCAGCCCAAACCCCCTGGCGGACACCATATTCATCCGCTCCTTTGCGGCCACATCAACGAGAAACGCATCATAAAACACATTAGACCCGGCAAAGCCGATCGTGGAAATCGTATAACAAATTAATAACAGCATCCAAGATTCGCCGGGAATCAAAGCCAGCGCGGCGGTGCCCGCCACACCGATCAGAAAAAAGAAGGCAAAAAACCGTTTCTTGCATCCTTTGTAGTCGGCAATCGTTCCTAAGACGGGGCCGAGCATCGCCAAAATAAAAGTCGCGGCGGCAATCGTATAGCCCAAATAAGCGGTAGAATCAGCCGCGCTGACACCGTTTTCCGCCGCCGCGGCTTTAAAAAACAAGGGGAATACCGCCGTCATAATAATGACCGAGTAAGCTGAATTGGCCCAATCATACAGCATCCAGCTGCTTTCTTCTTTCGAAAACCGTTTCATCACACACGCTCCTTCCCAAAAACCGGTTCTCTGCATTATATGCGCCGCTGCCTCATCGTTGGACAATGATTTCTGAACGGCGTTTTCTGATTGACCTGGAGATATTGACCCAGTTCAAAAAGGATGTAAAATCAAGGTGTAGCAGGTAAATGGTCAGGCGGGAGGGAGACAGAATTGAAGATTGCGAAAGTCATTAATAATAATGTCGTCAGTGTGCTCAAAGAAGGCAATCAGGAATTGGTTATCATGGGCCGGGGCATTGCTTTTCAAAAGAAAACGGGAGACCCGGTAGATGAAGCCCGCATTGAGAAAGTGTTCACGCTCGATAACAAAGATGTATCCGAAAAGTTCAAAACCCTTTTGTATGATATCCCGATCGAATGTATGGAAGTATCCGAAGAGATTATCAGCTATGCGAAATTACAGCTCGGCAAAAAGCTCAATGACAGCATCTATGTGTCGCTGACCGACCATATTAACTTTGCGATCCAGCGCAATAAGAAAGGGGCTGGATATCAAAAACGCCTTACTGTGGGAAACGAAACGGCTGTACAAAGACGAATTTGCAATCGGCAAACAAGCGTTGGCCATGGTAAAAAACAAGACTGGCGTGTCTCTGCCGGAGGATGAAGCAGGCTTTATTGCGCTGCATATTGTCAATGCCGAGCTGAATGAAGAGATGCCCAATATCATCAACATTACAAAAGTCATGCAAGAGATTTTGAGTATCGTAAAATACCATTTTAAGATTGACTTCAACGAGGAATCACTTCACTATTATCGGTTTGTCACTCACTTAAAGTTTTTCGCGCAGCGTCTTTTTAACGGCACACATATGGAAAGCCAGGACGATTTTTTGCTGAAGACAGTGAAAGAAAAGTACCATCGGGCGTATGAATGCACGAAGAAAATCCAAACATGCATTGAGCGGGCGTATGAACACAAGCTCACCAGTGACGAGCTGCTGTATTTAACGATTCACATAGAAAGGGTAGTCAAATAAGCATAATGAAAGCGTTGGCATTTTTGTCCTTGTATTCATTTTTTCTTTCATTCACATATGATCTTGCTAGGATTGATACTGATAAGCAGGCAAAACCTAAATTACAATGAGCGCTGATCATTTCTGTTTGTGCTGATGGTAATTTAGGTTTTTTTAAGATTCATTATTATCATTATTCTGACCGATGTCCCCTTTTAACAGAATCATGTATGATCAATAAAGAAATCGCTTTCAAAGAAAGGGGAATGCCGACATGTTTTATCGTATGAAACGAGTGCTGCTGCTTCTTGTCACTGGATTGTTTTTGAGTTTGTGTGCGATCACTTCTACTGCATCAGCTCAAACAGGCGGATCGTTTTTTGAACCTTTTAACAGCTATAACTCCGGATTATGGCAAAAAGCAAATGGTTATTCCAATGGAGATATGTTCAACTGCACGTGGCGTGCAAATAATGTATCAATGACGTCATCAGGTGAAATGCGTTTGGCGCTGACAAGCCCGTCTTATAACAAGTTTGACTGCGGGGAGAACCGCTCCGTTCAAACCTATGGCTATGGACTTTATGAAGTCAGAATGAAACCGGCTAAAAACACAGGGATCGTTTCATCGTTCTTCACTTATACAGGTCCAACGGATGGCACTCCTTGGGATGAGATTGATATCGAATTTTTAGGAAAAGACACGACAAAGGTTCAATTTAACTATTATACAAATGGCGCGGGAAACCATGAGAAGGTTGCGGATCTCGGATTTGACGCGGCCAATGCCTATCATACGTATGCGTTCGATTGGCAGCCAAACTCTATTAAATGGTATGTCGATGGGCAATTAAAACATACTGCGACAAGCCAAATCCCGACAAACCCGGGAAAGATCATGATGAACTTGTGGAATGGGATAGGTGTCGATGACTGGCTCGGTTCCTACAATGGTGTAAATCCGCTATACGCTCATTATGACTGGGTGCGCTATACAAAAAAATAATGTACAGAAAAGGATTTCCGCTGGCGGAAATCCTTTTTTAATTAAAACGAAATAATCCCAATCAAAAGCGCCGCAATCGTCATCACAATCGTTGTTCCCACGGCCCATTTGATGGTGAATTTTTGATGATCGCCAAAGCTGACGCCCGCCATTCCGACCAATAGATAGGTGGATGGCACAAGCGGGCTGAGCAGATGCACCGGCTGGCCCAGCAAGGAGGCTCTTCCGATTTCAGCGGCGTCTATTCCGTAAGCGGAAGCGGCTTCGGCGATGATGGGAAGCACACCGAAGTAAAAGGCGTCATTTGACATGAAAAAAGTGAAAGGCATGCTGGCAATCGCAGTGATCAACGGCAGATGCGGGCCCATGGCATCAGGGATGAGGGAAACGAGAGAATGCGCCATCGCATCCACCATTTTTGTGCCGGAGAGAATGCCTGTGAATATGCCTGCCGCAAACACCATTGAGACAACGTTTAACGCATTACCCGCATGCGCTGAAATCCGTTTCTGCTGCTCTTTGACATTTGGATAGTTGATCATCAAGGCGATGGCGAACGCGATCATAAAAAGAACAGGGATGGGAAGCAGGCTGGTGATCAGCGCGGCCATCAGGGCGACAGTGAGCATCAGGTTGAACCATTGGAGAGCGGGACGCTTCAGCGGCGCCGCCTCCGGATCAGAAGACGGCGCGTGTTCAATTGAAATGACACCGAGCCGCTTCCGTTCTTTTTTTCCGAGGAGATAAGCAACGGCGATCACCCAGAGAACGCCGGCAATCATAGCGGGAATCAGCGGCGTAAAGACTTCCGACGTGTCCAATTTCAAGGAAGCCAAAACCCTCGCCGTCGGCCCGCCCCACGGAATAATATTCATGACGCCCGAACCGAGCATCGCGATCCCCGCCAACACCAAACGGTTCATGCCGAGCCGTTTGTAAAGGGGCAGCATTGCCGCAATCGTAATCATATACGTTGTTGTCCCATCTCCGTCCAGCGAAATGGTCATCGTCAGAACCGCCGTGCCGATGGCGATTTTTAACGGATCCCCTTTGACAAGCGATAGAATTTTGGCAATGAGGGGATCAAACAGACCTGAGTCAATCATAATGCCGAAATACAGGATGGCGAATAACAGCATAATCCCGGTAGGAGCGAGGTCTGTAACGCCTTGAATCATCATCTCGCCGAGATCTTTGCCAAATCCGCTGATCAGGGCAAACACAACAGGAACGACAATCAAAGCAATAAGAGCGGAAAGCCGATTAGACATAATAAGATACATAAAGACAATCATCATCACAAAACCGAGTATGGCAAGCACGATATGACCTCCCCTGTTCAACAGCTGTATTGGTAAGCGCTTTCACAATTTATTTCTGTGAAAATGGCTTATTTCAAAATGTGTATGACCGCATATGTAAATACAGACCTAAAATCCTAATGAGCGGATCAGCAGTTTATATGAAGAACGCCGCGGGTAAATGTGCTGTAGAATGTTTCGTTTTAAAAGGGGGAACTGACATGAGTGATGATCAAAACAAACGAGTAAATGAACACTCAAAGGACGAACAGCTGGAGCAGTACCGGTCTGATAACAGCGGCAAAAAAATGACGACCAATCAGGGGCTTCGCGTGTCTGAGGATGAACATTCTTTAAAAGCGGGCGTCCGCGGCCCCACGCTGATGGAGGATTTTCATTTTCGTGAAAAAATGACGCACTTTGACCACGAGCGGATTCCGGAACGGGTCGTTCATGCGCGCGGGTACGGCGTTCATGGGCATTTTCAGGTGTACGAACCGATGACGGAATATACACGGGCGAAATTTTTGCAAGACCCGTCCGTCAAAACGCCTGTTTTCGTCCGTTTCTCAACAGTGGCGGGTTCCAAGGGGTCAGCCGACACCGTCCGTGACGCCAGGGGATTTGCGACGAAGTTTTATACTGAAGAAGGGAACTATGACCTCGTCGGAAACAATATTCCGGTGTTCTTCATTCAGGACGCGATCAAATTCCCGGATCTCGTTCACGCCATAAAACCGGAACCGCACAATGAAATGCCGCAGGCTGCGACGGCTCATGATACGTTCTGGGATTTTGTCGCTAATAACCCTGAGTCGGCTCACATGGTCATGTGGACGATGTCTGACCGCGGCATCCCGCGAAGCTATCGGATGATGGAGGGCTTCGGCGTGCATACGTTCCGTTTCATCAACGAGAAAGGAAAAGCGCGCTTTGTAAAATTCCACTGGAAACCCGTGCTCGGCGTTCATTCCCTCGTATGGGATGAAGCGCAGAAAATTGCCGGGAAAGATGCCGATTTCAACCGCCGCGACCTGTGGGAAACGATTGAAAACGGCGGCAAAGTCGAGTATGAGCTCGGTGTTCAGATGATTGACGAAGAAGATGAATTTAAGTTTGATTTCGATATCCTTGATCCGACGAAGCTGTGGCCGGAGGAGTTGGTTCCCGTCAAGCTGATCGGAAAAATGACCCTTGACCGCAATCAGGACAATGTCTTTGCGGAAACGGAACAGGTCGCCTTTCACCCGGGAAATGTCGTGCCGGGCATTGATTTCACCAATGATCCGCTTCTTCAAGGCCGGCTTTTCTCTTATACGGATACACAGCTCATCCGTCTTGGCGGGCCGAATTTTCACGAGATTCCGATCAACCGGCCGGTCTGCCCGTTCCATAACAACCAATACGACGGCTACCACCGGATGACGATTAATAAGGGTCCCGTCGCCTATCATAAAAATTCCCTGCAGAACAATGATCCGTCGCCGGCTTCAGAAGAAGAAGGCGGATACGTTCATTACCAGGAAAAAGTAGAAGGCAGAAAAATCCGCCAGCGCAGCGAGAGCTTCAATGACTATTTTTCTCAGGCCAAGATGTTCTGGAACAGCATGTCTCCCGCCGAGAAAGAACATATCATCTCCGCTTTCTGTTTTGAAGTCGGAAAAGTGAACAGCAAGGACGTGCAGCAGCAGGTGGTTGATGTCTTCAGTCACGTCGACGCCGGGCTTGCCGAGCGTGTTGCGAAAGGAATCGGCGTGAACCCGCCGCCGAAGGACCGTGAATCTGATGAAACGTTCACTTCCCCGGCCTTAAGCCAGGAAAACACGGTGAAGACGGCAGCGACAAGGCAGGTCGCGGTTTTAACCGACCACGGGTTTTCTGATGAGAAAGTCAAACAAGTGCTTGACGCATGCAAACAGGCGGGAGTCAGAGCCGATATCATCAGCCCCGCGCTGGGAACCGTCAAGGGGGAAAACGGCACGGAGCTCGAAGCGTCAGCCACTTTCCTGACAGCGGATTCCGTCCTGTACGACGCTGTTTTCATTCCGGGCGGAAAACAAAGCACAGACAGCCTCAAAGCCCAAAAATCGGCCAGAGACTTCGTCAGCGAAGCTTTCAGCCATTACAAAGCGATCGGCGCCTCCGGTGAAGGAAAAGAACTTCTCGCCCTCGCCGCCGGAACCGAAAGCGGCCCCGGCCTTGTTCCGGACGGAAACCATGAACAATTTCTGAACGCCGTGGCTGAGCATCGGCATTGGGACAGAAACATATAAGAATGAAAAAGCGCCTTTTATGAGAGGGGCGCTTTTTCATTGTGAAAGTGAAATATCTGAACGAAGCATTAATATTGGGAGAAAACGAAAATGGCTTCCGTGCAAATCCGTATCTTCCGCTGTCCGGGACATTCAGACAACAGTTTTAGAGAGTCAGGGCATTGCATTATTTAAAGGGTTCTGACTGATGGTGAAATGATCTTTGGTTTACTTCCGCTCTGTGTTTGTGTATCTTAGGGGTAGATTTTCTGGAGGAGCGAATGATAGTGAAGCCGTTTACCGAAAAACAACTTGAAGAATATTACCGGCGTGACGAAAACATGATGATTTTGGTGTTTGCCCAGTGGTGCGTCAATCATGACCTTGATCCGATGGCCATTTACAGCAAGGCTTATCCCGGACAGCCTTTAAACGAAGAGCTGCGAAAAACGGCTGAAGAGCTTGTCGTGCCGAAGGAGGATTCAGAACCGATTCCTGATCAAACCGTTATCGGCGTTTTGGAGATGTTCGGCAACTCCGATTTGGCGGAAGCCGTTTATGAAGCCATTGCGCAAAGACCTTCACGGTAAAAGAGGCGTGGATTTTCCATGTCTCTTTTTTTCATGGAGAAAATGTGAAAGAAGGCCCAGAAACAATTTGCTGATCCGCGCTGTCTATAGAGTGTAACCCGTTTTCAAAAAGGGAACGGTAATGAAAAGGAGGAGTTGTGATGAAAAAGGCATTCAAAATGATGGCGGCTGTGCTCTTAACCGTGCTGACAGCCGCGCCGTTCGGAGGTTTCGCGCCTTCAGCCGAGGCCGCGCAAACTGCAAAGCCCGTTGTCAAAAGCCATACGTATAAGCATGTAAAACAGCTGACATACCCCGAGGTCACAAATACGGGAAACGCATCTTTTGAAAAGAAAGTCAATCAGGACTTCAAGCGCTATATTGAACAATCGTACAAAGAATATGTGAAAAACAAAAAAGACGGTGAAAAACAAGGCTACAAAGCGGAATACCAAACAGATTTTAAGGTGAAGTATAATCAAGACGGCAAGCTCAGCATTCAGACGGAAGACTACAGTTACACAGGCGGCGCACACGGGCTGACATCCGTTCAGACCTTTAATTACGACCTGGCCGCGAAAAAACGGGTCACACTCGATAATGTGCTGAATACAAAAACGAAAGCTAACAAAACGAGAGACTATCTTTACGGCTACATCAAGAAACATGACGATCTGTTCGATCAGGACGTCAAAAAACAAGAGATCATCCTGAATAATGAAAGACCTTTTTTCTTTACGAAAAACGGCATTGCCGTTGTGTTCGGACAATATGATCTCGGGCCGTACGCGGCAGGAATCCGGGACGTTTTCGTACCTGCATCCGTCTATCAATAAAAAAAAGCGATATCACTCCAAAACGGAGCGGTATCGCTTTTTCTATTACCAGACAAACAATCCGACAATCGCCGCGCTCAATAAGGAAACGGCAATTCCGCTGACAAGCAGCTTCCAGACGTTTTTTCCGATGATGGCTGATTTTTCACCATCAAGCAGAGATTGATAAGATCCGTAGATCATACCGATGGTGCTGAAGTTTGCGAATGATGTCAGGAATGTCGTAGCCACGGCAATCGTGTGCGGCGGAAGTGAATTCAGCTGCCCTTTCAGATCGGCCATTGCCACAAATTCATTCGTCGCGAGCTTGATGCCCATCAGCTGTGCGACATACATCGCGTCATGTACGCCTAATCCGAGAAGGAAGGCAAACGGACTGAAGATGTATGAGAAAATCTTTTGAATGGTCAACCCGTGCATGAACAGCCCGAGTACGCCGTTTAACGCGGCCGTTAACGCCACATAGCCGATTACCATCGCTAAAATGACAATGACCATGTTCATGCCGACAAGCATACTGTTAGAAATCGTGGAGAAGAAGTCTTTTTTCTCCGCTTTTGAAGGAACGTAAATAATATCATCCTCTTTAGAAACGTCCACGGGATTCAGCATATTGGCGATTAAAAGCGCGTTTAAGCAATTCAGCGGGATGGCTGTAAACACATAAGTGGACGGAACCATCGTCAAGTATGATCCGATGATCGAGCCGCTGATGCTGCTCATGCTCATCAGCCCGAATGTCAAAAGCCGATTGTTGCTGACGGCGGCAAGCTGCTGGCGGATGACGGCTAAAGCTTCCGTATTTCCTAAAAACATCATCTGGATGGAGAAAAAGCTCTCCAGCTTCGGCAGACGGGATATTTTGGAAATCAGCCAGCCGATTTTATCAATGAGCCACGGCAGAATACCGAAATACGACAGCATATCAAAGAAGGTCACGACGAAGATAATCGGCAGCAATGCGCTGAAGAAAAAATCAACCGTCGGATTGGCCATGACAGACGGAAAGGCGAATGCGATCCCTTGACTGGCGCAGGAAATCAGCCATGTAAAGAACGCGCCGATCTTCCCGATGACAAAGCCGCCGACTTTTGTCCCTAACATAAACCAAGTAATCAGAAACTCAAAGACGAGGAGCATGACAATCGGACGCCATTTAATCTTCTTCTTGTTGGGAGAGCATAAGAAAACAACAGCCATGACAACAATGAGACCGACAATGTTCAATAAAAAGTACATGTGAGCAACTCCTATAAGGGTATTATGGAAATAAAAAAAACTCTTATTCGTCACAAATTCCTGAAAGCCAGAAAGTGTGATAAATAAGAGCCAAAAGAAAAGAATAGACAGCGTCATATGCTTTTCACTCGTTCAAATTTATGCAAACTTTCTTGTAGTCTAGTCTTTTACGGCACTAGGTAGAAACAATCAGACCATATTACTGATCATATACAAGAATAACGATATTACATGAGATAGCAGTATTTTATCGTTTCAATTTTTGAAAATCAACCTTTTTAGATATTTTCAAAATAATAAATTTATATTATAAATAAAGAAAATAAAGGATGTGTATAAGTAATTGGATAATAAAGGTATAAAAACCCCCCCAAAACCGTACCGATTCATTGTAAAGACGGGATGCAGCTGATAAAATGGATCTGAGGGCACAGCCTTCAAAAGACGGCAGAAAAGGGGTCATTTTCGTGATCATCCAGTTCATTCGTTACAGATAATGAGAGGTATAGATGAATAGGTTAAACCTTCCAATTTGGCGAGGTTTATTTGTCTATGCCTTTTTCATTTCATCGGAATAACGAATGAATGAGGTGTTTTTTTGACGTCTATAAAAAGAAAACGCGCGGAATTACTGCAATCATGCCAGTCCGTGTTCAGGTGTCCGCTATGCCGGTCGGCCATGGCGGTCTCACAATACCGAAGCTTGATTTGCGGACAGGGGCATACATTTGATATATCAAAACAAGGATATGTGAATTTCCTCAATAAATCGGTCAAAACCCGCTATGACAGGCAGCTGTTCGAAGCGAGACGCGAGCTTTTTGACAGCCGGGAATTTTTTGCGCCGGTTCAAAAGGAGATTGCCGCCATCATCACCCATATTCAATCTCCGCAAACATCAGCGGCGATATTGGATGCGGGGTGCGGAGAAGGGTCTCATTTAGCCGCCGTATGCAAATGGCTTCAGCCTGCTTTTTCCGTGACGGGAATCGGCATTGATCTCTCGAAAGAAGGTGTGCTGCATGCCGCAAAGGCCTTCGGGAATCATTTGGTTTTTGCCGTCGCTGATGTGGCGGATGCGCCGTTTGCCGACAGCTGTTTTGATGTCGTGATGTCTGTTTTATCACCTTGGAATTACAAGGAATGCAGCAGGCTTTTACGAAAGGGCGGCACAGTCATTAAAGCGGTGCCGCGGCGTGATTATTTGAAGGAAGTAAGGGAATTCTTCTTCGGAGACAGCCCTCGGCGGAATGACACCGCCGATTCTGCGGCCGGACGATTCCAAGCGGGCTTTCAAACCTTTGAGCGCAAACGGCTGTGTTACACAAAGACTTTAGCGCAGCCTGACCTCGAGCGGCTTGTGAAAATGACGCCCTTAACATGGAAATGTACTGATGACAGCATCCGGCGGTTTATCAGCCGGAAAGAGGCTGCTGTCACGATAGATATCGATATTTTAATCGGAACCGATCCGCTGTAAAACGGAAAAGACACGCTAATCGCGTGTCTTTTTTTTATTTCCAGACTTCACCGGCAATGTTGACGACATGGCGCAGTTTCGCCCATTGCTGTTCTTCTGTGATCAGGTTTCCTTCCTCAGTGGAGGCGAATCCGCATTGCGGGCTGAGGCAAAGCTGATCCAGGCTGACATATTGTGAAGCTTCTTCAATCCGGCGTTTAATCGCGTCCTTGTCTTCGAGTTCGCCGTGTTTCGACGTAATCAAGCCAAGCACAAGCTGAAGATCAGAGCGTTTGACATAACGGAGCGGTTCAAAGCCGCCCGAGCGGGAATCATCATATTCCAGGAACAATCCGTCAAGGTCAAGCCCGTCAAAAATCGTTTCAGCCGCTGCATCATAGCCGCCTTCAGCCGTCCATGTGGATTGGAAGTTGCCGCGGCAGATATGCATCGTAACCTTCAAATCGTCAGGGCGATCCTTGATGGCGTCATTAATGGAAGCGGCAAACAGCTTGCGCAGCTCATCCGGCGTCGTGCCGAAAGCTTCAATCTGACGAAGCCCCGCTTCTGATAAGAAAACGGCCCATGCGGTGTCATCGAGCTGAAGGTAGCGGCACCCGGCGTCATAGAAAGCTTGAATCGCTTTTTTATACGCTTTTGACACATCGTGCTGAAATTGTTTGTAATCATTCTGGTAGGACGCTTTTTCCAATTTTCCGCGGAAAAACAGCATATTCGGACTTGGGATGGTCATTTTCGGAACAGCATCGCCGGCAATGCTGTGCAGGAATTTATAATCTTCGAGCATCGGATGCTGAGAAAAATCAATGTCTCCCGTTACTTTAATGCCGCGCGCTTTCGTCTGTACGTTGTGAAACTGAATGCCGCTTTCAGGCGTAAACGCTTCGACGCCGTCTAAATTTTCGAGAAAATCAAAATGCCACCAGGCACGGCGGAATTCGCCGTCAGTCACGACATTGAGGCCGGTTTCTTTCTGCTTTTTCACACTGCGGATGATTTCTTTGTTTTCGATTTCGCGCAGCTGTTCTGCCGAAATCTCACCCGCCGCTCTTTGCAGGCGGGCTTGCTTCACAGCCGCCGGCCGCAGCAGGCTTCCGACCTGATCCGCGCGAAACGGCGGGTTTTTTCTTAGAAGCGTATGCAATGGTTGTTCTGTGTTTTGCTGTGACATGAACGATTCCTTCTTTCCTGATGAAATATAAAAAAAACTCTTCCCTCGGATAGGGAAGAGCTTGCGTCCGCAAATCTCAACCTTATCTTCAGGATTTAGCACCATTCTGCTGAACAGCGGTTGCCGGGTATCATAGGGCCAGTCCCTCCACCTCTCTTGATAAGGAAATATGCTATTTTTCAGAATAAACTGTAATACTATTAATCTTAGTATGTTTTCTCATATTGTCAATATATTTCGATAAATATTTTTATTTGTCACCCTCAAATAGAATCATATCTATCACAATGGCGATCGCGAGACAAAGAACGATATCCTCTTCCTTTTCAATCTGCAAATGATAGGAATCGCCCCAGCTCATCCATGATTTGGTGACAGTCATCCGGTTTGATTTTCCGTCTGTCACTTGAAAATTCCGGCCCCATACATCGCCGGTAAGATCCCAGCCGAGTCCGGAAATTTCAAATTTCGGTTTGAAAAGCGTGACTTTCTTGATGACTTGGCAGACGGGTTTGCCGCTGACGGAAATCTCGTAACGGGGAACGAACGACATCAGTTTCTGATTGACGCTGGCGAGCGTGCGGCCGTCCAAATCGGTCAGCTTCAGTTCATCACCGAATGAAAACAGCTTTCCTTCAACATTGTAGACTTCTTTTCCGCTTTCAAGAAACACTTGAAAACGATTCTTAAACGTAAACATTCGCTCTTTGATGTAAAAATGGTACATAAAAAAACTCCTTTTTTATGTTGTACGAAAAAAGGAGGCGGTTGGTTTCATATCGGCCGGGTGCATAAAAAAAGGCTGCCGATTTTGCGGCAGCTGTCGTCTTTATGATAGCGGCATCCGGCGTTTTTGACGGATCGCATTTAAATCAATGATGTTATTCGTGTCGGCAGCTGTCACCAGCGGGCTTGTCTTTGGCGTTTTCCGGCGGTTGTCCTTACTGAAAGAGAAAACAAGATACCCTGTCAAAGCAGCAAAAATAAGTAGCATCATTTTACATACCTCCCAAAAAAAGTTTTGGTATTATTATTGTACGAAAAAACAAACGAAAAGTATTCAAACAATTGTCATTTTTTTAAAAAATAACGTCATTTTCCGTAAAAATGACTATGGGTTGAAGAAGTTTTGCTCTTGTTGTGGTTCTATAGATTGTATCGGCTGATGAATGATAATCGTTTATATAACTTTTTCACTATTTTTTGTAAGCATCAAATTAACTACTTCGTTGTTTTCGTTTGCCCTGTGTTATTCAGTACCCTAAAAAATCTTATAATATGCAAAATAACTGCTTCTAACAGATGACTGCAGGATGACAGCGCTTTCTTTATTTTTTTAAAGAAAACGAGATGTTATCTTAAAAAAATCGTTTGAACATTTTCCGCAGCTTTTTAAAAGGGTTTGATTTCGTCTCCAGAACACGCGGGTCTTTTAAGGTTTTTTTCAATTCTTTCGCTACAGTCCCTCTTGCCATAGTCTTCACTCCTTCTTTCCATTTCATACCTTATATACGGAAAGAAAGAAGGAAAGGTTTCATGTGAAAGAAAAAAACCAAAGCAGGGGGCTTTGGTTTTAAGCGCGCTCTTCAAAGAGCCTGGCGATTTCAACAATGACGTTTACCGCCTTTTCCATATGATCGACAGAAATGTATTCATATTTTCCGTGGAAGTTTTGGCCGCCCGTGAAAATGTTCGGTGTCGGCAGCCCCATGTAAGAGAGCTGTGATCCGTCGGTTCCGCCCCGGATCGGTTCGATAATCGGTTCGATATCGAGGTTTTTCATGGCTTGATAGGCGACATCGACTATCTCTTTGACCGGTTCGATTTTTTCTCTCATGTTGTAATATTGATCACGCAGTTCAAGCTTGATGCTTTCGTTGCCGTATTTGGCCGCCAGCGCATCGGCGGTTTTCTGCATATATTCTTTTCGTTCTGCAAAGCGGTCTCTGTCAAAGTCTCTGATGATGTACGACAGGGCGGCTTCAGAAACGTCTCCGTTCATGGAAAGTAAATGATAGAAGCCTTCATACCCTTCCGTATATTCCGGCGCTTCTTCTTTCGGCAGCGCGTGATGAAATTCCATCGCGATTTTTGAAGCGTTGACCATTTTGTCTTTCGCCGTTCCCGGGTGGACGCTTTTTCCGTAACAAGTAAGCTTTGCGGCGGCTGCGTTAAAGCTTTCATATTGCAGTTCGCCGAGGGGGCCTCCGTCTATCGTGTAGGCGAATGCCGCGTTGAAGCGGCCGACATCGAATTTGTGAGGGCCTCTGCCAATTTCTTCATCGGGCGTGAACGCGACCCGGATCGTTCCGTGTTTGATGTCCGGATGTTTGATCAAGTACGCCATTGCCGTCATGATTTCGGCAATGCCCGCTTTGTTGTCGGCTCCGAGCAGCGTCGTGCCGTCTGTTGTGATCAGCGTCTGGCCTTTATAGCGGGAGAGCTCCGGGAATTGCTCAGGCGACAGGACGACATTGAGTTTGTCATTTAAAACGATATCATGTCCGTCGTAGCTCTCAATAATCTGAGGATTCACATTTTTTCCGGTAAAATCAGTCGCGGTGTCCACGTGAGCCAGAAAACCGACAGTCGGCACGTCTTTATCCGTATTTGCCGGCAGAGTCGCCATGACGTACCCATTGTCATCGACTGTGATTTCTGTCATGCCGATCGACTTTAATTCATCTGCCAGCATGTTGGCCAATGTCAGCTGGCCGGGGGTTGAAGGGCAGTTTTCATTGTTTTCGTCAGACTGTGTATCGACTTTTACGTAAGAGGTAAAGCGTTCAATGATTTCTTTTTTCATACCGTCATCTCCTTTGTCTTATCTTACCATGCGCGGGGGAGGGATTTCTATTTCGCAACCGGTTTGAATCGAAGGCTCTGTGTTTTACGCGAATGAAAACAAATTATGAAGAAACGATGACTAAACGATTAAACTTTTTGGAAATGGATGATTGAGGAAGAAAAAACCGATATAATATGGTCAATTCATTCAATAGGGGAGGCTTTCTTCATGGCGATTTTAGTGACAGGCGGAGCGGGTTATATCGGAAGCCACACATGTGTCGAGCTGTTAAACGGCGGCTATGACATCGTGGTTCTGGATAATCTGTCAAATAGTTCACCGGAAGCATTGGAGCGTGTGAAAGACATTACCGGAAAAGAGCTTGTGTTTTATAAAGCGGATCTCCTTGACCGTGATGCCGTTCACCGGGTGTTTGCTGAAAATGAGATTGAAGCCGTCATTCATTTTGCGGGATTAAAAGCCGTCGGTGAGTCTGTGGCTGTTCCGCTCCGTTATTATCATAATAATCTGACGGGGACGTTTATTTTATGTGAAGCCATGCAGGCACACGGCGTGAAAAAAATCGTCTTCAGTTCTTCAGCGACGGTTTACGGCGTTCCGGAAACAACGCCGATCACTGAGGATTTTCCTTTAAGCGCCACCAATCCTTACGGGCAGACAAAGCTGATGCTGGAACAGATTTTACGCGATCTGCATAAAGCGGACTCTGAATGGAGCATTGCGCTGCTCCGCTACTTTAATCCGTTCGGCGCGCACCCGAGCGGGCGGATCGGAGAAGACCCGAACGGCATCCCGAATAATTTAATGCCGTACGTCGCACAAGTCGCTGTCGGCAAGCTTGAGCAATTGCAGGTGTTCGGCAATGATTATCCGACAAAGGACGGCACCGGCGTGCGGGATTACATCCATGTCGTTGACCTTGCCGAGGGCCACGTCAGAGCGCTTGAAAAGGTGCTGGACACAACGGGCGCCGACGCCTATAATCTCGGCACGGGAAGAGGCTACAGCGTTCTTGAGATGGTCAAGGCGTTTGAAAAAGTATCAGGAAAAGAAGTGCCGTACCGTTTTGCCGCCCGGCGCCCGGGAGACATCGCCGCATGCTTCGCAGACCCGGCAAAAGCGAAGGCTGAATTAGGCTGGGAAGCAAAGCGCGGGCTTGAAGAAATGTGCGCCGACTCTTGGAAGTGGCAGTCCTCCAATGTGAACGGGTACCAAAAGGTGTAAAAAGAAAGAGACCTTCAAATGGTGAAGGTCTCTTTTATACGGTCATTATTTAATTTTCACTTCAACATCGTTGCTGAATTTAATTTTCCAAGTACCTTTAGAGTATGCGTTTTTATCAACTTCAAAGGCTTTTACGTCAGTAACTTTAATGTTCGGGTTCAAGTCACTTAAAATTTTACTGTTGTCTACTTTTGTTTCTGTTGCATAGCTTGAAGAAGCATCAATATCTGAATCATAGGATGTTCCTTTAGAATCTACTAATTTCGCTCTTGGAATGGAGAAAGAGCTTAACGGCTTGTTTGAAACATTTTTAACTGTGTATTGAACAGCTACGATAACGCCGCCGTCAGATGCTTTTTTCTCGACAAATTGAGAGCCTACTGAATCTCTTTTTTCCACTTTGGTAACAGTAACTTCTGTTTTTTCAGTCTTAACAGTGTCACCGATGTTATACAGTTTTTCCTTGGATTCCGCAGCTTTTGAAGACGCGGTTTTAGATGATGAAGATCCGCCTCCGCCGCCGATGTTTACGAGAATGATAATAACCACTACTGCCAGAAGCAATGTGATAATTTTATGTCTCATAAAAAAGTTTCTCTGATCTTTACCGCAGTTTGGGCATTTTTTAACGCCTTTAGCGATTTCTTTGCCGCATGCCTTACAAGACACCAGGTTGCCTGCCATAATATTTCCTCCTATGTAAACTATTTCTTGAAAACTACATACTATAATGCCTGTAAAATAACCTATAGTCAATAATATTTTGAGAAAAAAAGTATTTTAATGATTTTTTAGTCATGTATTTTAAGGGCCTTTTTTAGTATCGGCAGATCGTTCATATTTTTTATACGTTTATGGAAAAAAGAGTGGTTGAACATGTTCGTGATTTCCCGTATAATCTTGAAAGATATACAAAAACTGAACATAAAAAACAGTGGTTTTCTAGGGTTCCGCAATGCTGAATTGGTCTGGACCGAGAGAAAACACACAGCAGGTCCTGCTGTGACACGTTGGGATAAAAGCCCGGGAGTTTCTGCTCTTTTAATGAAGAGTGCTCTCCCGGGCTTTTTTGATTTTATATAAAGGGAGTGTCTGGGATGAAAAAGAGATTGCTGGATGTGCTGATGCTGATTATTGGGGCTTTTATCTTTGCTTTGGCCGTTAATTTATTCGCCATTCCGAATGATCTTGGAGAGGGCGGGGTAACGGGAATCACCCTGATCTTGTACTATGTGTTTGAATGGTCGCCCGGGGTGACGAATATCATTTTGAACGGAATCTTATTGATTATCGGATATAAATTTTTAGACGGAAAAACAACGCTTTATACGATCATTACCGTTGTCGCCAATTCACTGTTTCTGCATCTGACGCATGATTGGCACTCGCCTTCACATGAACTCATTATTAATACTATTTTTGCGGGTGTGTTTGCCGGTGTCGGAATCGGGATCATTATTCGAGTCGGAGGCACGACTGCGGGTTCTGCCATTTTGGCGAGGATTGCGAACAAATATCTCGATTGGAATATCAGCTATGCGCTTTTGTTCTTTGATCTGATTGTCGTCTTCAGTTCTTATTTCATCATCGGTGCAGAAAAAATGATGTTTACCATTGTCATGCTGTACATCGGAACGAAGGTGATGGACTTTATCATTGAAGGCCTGAATACGAAAAAAGCGGTGACGATTATATCTGAGCATAAGCACGAAATCGCCGAACAGGTCAACACGCTTATGGACAGAGGGGTTACGCTGCTGTCGGGTAAAGGAAATTACACGGGGCAGTCGAAGGAAATTTTATATATCGTCATCCAGAAACAAGAGCTTTCCATGCTCAAAAAAATTATTAAAAGCTGTGATACAAAAGCGTTTGTCATTGTTCATGATGTGCGTGACGTCTTTGGTGAAGGCTTCGTCGATATCTCTAAATAAAAAGGAACCCTCTGCCGGCGCGGAGGGTTTTTTTCTTATGCCGGCAGAAGCTGTTATGATCCGTTTCCCGGGAAATAGCCTGAAAGCTGTCTCTTAAAACGAAGTGGATACAATCGGCCGGACGTTTTATACTGAAAATATGATAGAGCGATAGAGAGGAGCGCATATGAATCCGTTATTGGCAATTTACCCGAGGGCTGTGTTGTCTGATACGTGCTGTACGGCGGAGGATGTCTTTTGCTTGTATGATGAGAAAAGGCGGGTCTATGTCGCCATTCCGAAGGAGGATATCACCCCGAAGGAGAAACTGCTTCTGGAATCATTTTTGACGCCCGCTGAAGAAAAAGACGATTTTTTTCCGGAGACGGCGGCAGCAAAGAGGTGGCGGCGGTTTCTGCTGGAAGAAGGTCCGGTGCCTGATGTCAAGGAGCCTCGTGTCCGTTTTATCCATTATGACTTATTGGGAGAACGGGACTGGGGGGCATTTACGGAAGCGCTGCGCCATTTCTGGCCGGTTTCATATACAGTTGTCCGGACGGGAAGGGATCAGGGCGTGATTGTGGAGGAAGAAAAGCTGGAAGCGCCAGATTCGGATGACATCGCATCTTTTGTGAAGATTCTCGAAGGCGATTTTTATTTCAGTGTCCGTTTTTTCATCGGAAGGTATTATGGCGCGGGAGAACGTCTGCGCCTTCATTATCGGAGAGAACAGCAATATTGTCAGATTGGCCGGCGTCATCTCCCGCAGCTGAGCACGCTGACCGCGGAAACGGTATTTCCGGCCATGCTCACGGAAGAAAGCAGAGAAAAGCTCTCAGCCTTGCTTCACGAAGAAGCGGTGCTGCTGTTTCAGAAAGAACCGGAGCTGAAGCATACGATTCAGACTTTTATTGAACATAACTCGAACATGTCGCTCACATCGAAAAGACTGCATTTGCACCGCAACAGTCTTCAATATCGGATTGATAAATTTGCGGAACGCTCGGGTATTGATATTAAGACATATCGGGGCGCCCTGTTGGCTTATTTCATTTGTCTGCAGTATGAAAAATCACATTAAATGGGAAATGTGCACGAAGGCAGCGGACTTTTTTTATGAACATTGCCTATATCCGCCGCCGTGTGACGCTGTTACAATCCTATTTAAGAAAGCGTTTACAAAAAGGAGGAGATGACATGGCGGAACTTCGGCTGGAGCATATTTATAAGTATTACGATCAAAAAGAAGCGGCTGTCGATGATTTTAACCTTCATATTAAAGATAAAGAGTTTATTGTGTTTGTCGGTCCGTCGGGGTGCGGCAAGTCGACAACATTACGGATGGTTGCCGGGCTGGAAGACATTACGAAGGGCGATTTCTATATCGGTGACACGAGAGTGAATGACATCGCTCCTAAAGACAGGGATATCGCCATGGTGTTTCAAAACTATGCGTTATATCCGCACATGACGGTCTATGATAATATCGCTTTCGGTCTGAAGCTGAGGAAGATGCCGAAACCTGAGATAAAAAAACGGGTCGAAGAAGCGGCGAAAATGCTGGGGCTCACAGAGTATCTGCACCGCAAACCGAAGGCGCTCTCCGGCGGGCAGCGGCAGCGGGTTGCATTAGGCCGGGCGATTGTCAGGGACGCCAAAGTGTTTTTAATGGATGAGCCGCTGTCAAATCTGGACGCAAAGCTTCGGGTGCAGATGCGGGCAGAAATTATTAAGCTGCATCAAAGGCTGCAAACAACCACAATCTATGTGACGCACGACCAAACAGAAGCACTGACGATGGCGACACGCATCGTAGTCATGAAGGACGGAAAAATTCAGCAGATCGGCACACCGAAAGACGTGTATGAACATCCCGAAAACGTATTTGTCGGCGGGTTCATCGGCTCCCCAGCGATGAACTTTTTCAAAGGAAAGCTGACGGACGGCGCCATTCAGATCGGTTCAGCCGCTCTCAGCGTGCCGGAAGGGAAAATGAAAATGCTCCGGGAAAAAGGGTATGCCGGCAAAGATGTTATCTTTGGCATCCGCCCGGAAGACATACATGACGAGCTGATTGTGGTAGAATCCTATAAGAATTCATCCATCACAGCTAAAATCAATGTCGCGGAATTGCTCGGGTCAGAAATTATGGTTTATTCCCGGATCGGGGATCAGGATTTTATCGCCCGGATTGACGCCCGCCATGACATTCATGCCGGTGAAGAATTGACCGTCGCTTTCGACATGAATAAAGCTCACTTTTTTGACAGTGAAACAGAAATCAGAATCCGCTCATAACGCAAAGCCGGACAGCTGGATGTCCGGCTTTTTTGATGTAACAATTTATGACGCATAACCGATATAAAAAGTAAATAGAAGACAGAAAGCAGGAAAACGATGAAACGCATGATCATGTGCATGTGCCTTTTGGCTGCCGTGTTTACGCTTGCCGCCTGCTCGGGCCATGAGGCAAGCGCCGAACAAAGCATTCCGAAGGCAGAAGCGCACCACGATAAAAAGTCTGTAAAGCGCCAAATCAAAAAAGCGCCGGATACGTCCGCCTGGGTTCAAACGAAAGGAACGGCAAGACTGCCGATTCTGATGTACCACAGCATTTCTGAGGGAAACAGCCTGCGTGTGCCGAAGGAAGAGTTCCGGCAGCATATGAAGTGGCTTCATGATCACGGCTATTATACGATGACTCCTGAAGAGGCCTATCTGATGCTGACGGAGGATAAGGAGCCGCGTGAAAAATGTGTGCTGATCACATTTGATGACGGCTATACCGACAATGTGAAAGCGGCCTATCCCATTTTAAAGAAATACAAGATGAAAGCGACAATCTTTATGATCGGAAACTATATCGGGCATAAGAATCATCTGACTGAGAAGCAGATGAAGGAGATGGCCGCCCACGGCATTTCCATTCAGAGCCATACGATGAACCATCTCGAATTGAACGGGCTCACACCGCAGCAGCAGCGACGTGAAATGAAGGACTCTAAGCGTTTATTTGATCAAATGTTCGGGCAGCGGACGTCTATGATCAGCTACCCTGTCGGACGATATAATAAGGAAACATTAAAAGCCGCCGCCGCGTCAGGCTACCGTATGGCGGTCACGACGGAGCCGGGAGCGGCGTCAAGAGATCAGGGGCTTTACGGGCTTCACCGCGTCCGTGTGTCGCCGGGCATGTCCGGCGCGGCATTCGGCTCTTATATTCAAAATGTGATGAAATAACAGAGCCTCCGCATATGCGGAGGCTTTTTTCAGTTTAATAGAATTGATGAAGCAGCAGAAGGGTGACACTCACGGTAATCGCTCCGCCGATTCTGGTCGACACTTGGGCGAACGGCATAAGCTCAAGCCGTTCAGCGGCGCTCAAGATCGCGACGTCGCCGGTGCCGCCCTGGCCGGAATGGCAGGCATTAATAATCGCCGTCTCAATTGGGTACAGATTCAGCCATTTTCCGGTCAGAAAACCGACGGCCATCATCGTGACGACGATTGATAAAATGGTAATGATGTTGCTGATCGTAAACGCCGCAATCAGCTTGTCCCACGGTGTCATTGAAACGCCGATCGCAAATAAGAGCGGATAGGTCACGGCTGTCGAGAAAAAGCGCGAGACGCCGAAGGCTCCGTTTTCAATCGAAGCCGGCGCCAGCCTGAACAGCTTAATGAGAACGGCAAGGACGAGCATCACGACAGGAGCCGGAAGCTGAAAGAAATCATGCGCCAGCATGCCGACTAAATAGAGGGAAACCGCTAAAATACCGCCTGAAGCGAAAAAGGACAAATCAAACGTTTTATCATTGGCCGGCTGTTCCAATGCGGGAGCGGAATGATCAGACTTATCAACCTTCCCGTTGCCCGTCCATTCCGGTTTGCGTTTCCCGATGACATTCAGCAAACCCGATAACATAATGGCGCACAGGCTGCCGAGCATGATGGACGGCAGCACAAGCGCAAAGGCGTCTCCCTGGGACATCGGCATAATATCGGAGTAGCCGATGGATAAAGGAATCGCGCCTTCACCGACACCCCCCGCCATAATCGGAACGACAATATAAAGCAGTGTGTGCTGAAAGCCGAGCCCGAGCAGCGTCCCGACGCATAAGCCGACTATGGCGGCCGCGATCGAGCCGGCGATCAGCGGAATAAAAATCTTGACGAAAGCTTTGACGAGCGTCTCTCTTTTCATCCCGAGAATACTGCCGACGACGATACCGGCAATAAATAGATAGAGAAAGTTGGAGCTTTCCGTGAATTCTGTTGTTGAAGTAATAATGTCTTTCGGAAGCAGGTGGTAGTAGACGACAGCGGATGGAATAAAGGTTGCGAGAATCGCAGGGCCGCCGATGGACCGCACGATCGGAATGGATTTTCCGATCTGGCCGAAGGTAAATCCGAAAAAACTCATGACGGCAATTGATGTCAGAATGTCGCTTTTTACATCACGGCTCATGACAAACACCGTAATAAGCAAGAAAAGCAGGATATAGATAGGAAGAGGAATAATGCCGATTCTTATATTCATTGCTCTGGCAAACCAGTTATCAGTCCGTTCCTGTTTTTGGATTGAATCCGTTTGCAATTTTGGTTGAAGTTCTCCCATGCTTGTTCCCCCAGTCGTTATGTAGTGAAAAAATATCCCCATTTAAAGTATACTAAAAAATTTAAATTGTTCATATATTATGAATTTACTAGGGGGCATGCTTTCTTCACATTTTCTTTCTCAAAATGGCGATTTGGCGGGCTTTTTCACCGAGAAAAGCATTTTGTTCGCCACACGAATAAAAAAGAGGTACGATATCAAAGGGACAAATATCCTAGGTGCTGACATAAAATCTCTACAAATCCGACAATAATCGGTCACAATTTCAGCCTTATTTTAGGTATATTGATCTTTTTTTTTAGGCTGAATCGTTGTAAAGTAATGATATTGAATCATTTCTATGACAGCCGCTGTCCCCCAGGGTGTACAGGCTGATATTTCAATAGTTTTGACGAATTTGTGAAACATTGAGCAAATATATCATTTTTTGTGAAATACCGAGCAATGATTTCGCTATGTTTGTGAAATGTTGAGCAATTTACCAGATTGGAGGAAAAACATCATGAGTGAGTTGGTATTAGCCCGCATTCAATTTGCATCTACAACATTGTTTCACTTCTTGTTTGTGCCTTTGTCTATCGGGCTTGTGTTTATGGTTGCTTTGATGGAGACGCTTTATGTTGTCAAAAAACAAGAGACCTATCTCAAAATGGCTAAATTTTGGGGGCATCTCTTTTTAATTAACTTCGCTGTCGGCGTCGTCACAGGGATTCTTCAGGAATTCCAGTTCGGATTGAACTGGTCTGATTATTCCCGTTTTGTCGGAGACGTATTTGGGGCTCCGCTTGCGATTGAAGCGCTTTTGGCGTTTTTTATGGAGTCTATTTTTATCGGATTATGGATTTTCGGCTGGGACCGTTTATCTAAAAAAGTGCATTTGCTTTGCATTTGGCTTGTATCTTTCGGAACGATTATGTCATCTTTCTGGATTTTGACGGCAAACTCATTCATGCAGGAGCCGGTCGGCTTTACGATTAAAAACGGCCGAGCGGAAATGAATGATTTCGGGGCGCTTTTGACAAACCCTCAGCTTTGGGTTGAATTCCCTCACGTCATTTTCGGGGCGCTTGCGACGGGTGCTTTCTTTATCGCCGGTGTCAGCGCATTTAAATTATTGAAGAAAAAAGAAGTGCCTTTCTTCCATAAATCTTTCAAGCTTTCGATGATTGTCGGTCTGATCGCCGGTATCGGCGTTGCGTTCAGCGGACATATGCAGGCTGAGCATTTAATGGAATCGCAGCCGATGAAAATGGCTGCCAGTGAAGCGCTTTGGGATGACAGCGGTGATCCTGCCGCGTGGACGGCTTTTGCGAACATTGATACGAATAAAGAAAAAAACACATCAGAAATTTCAATTCCTTACGCACTCAGCTACTTGGCTTACCAGAAGTTCAGCGGCAGTGTGAAAGGGATGAAAACACTTCAAAAAGAATATGAAAAAACGTACGGAAAAGGCGACTATATCCCGCCTGTCAAAACGACGTTCTGGAGTTTCCGCATTATGGCGGGAGCGGGCGCGCTTATGATTTTTGCCGCGATTGCCGGCTTTATTCTGAACCGCCGCAAAAAGCTTCATACGAGCAAGTGGTATTTACGGGGCATGATCGCGCTGATCGCATTCCCGTTCATTGCGAACTCTGCCGGTTGGATTATGACTGAAATCGGCCGCCAGCCGTGGACGGTCATGGGGCAAATGACGACCGCACAATCCGTTTCGCCTAACGTAACGACGGGATCTCTGCTGTTTTCAATTATCGGCTTCGGCGTCATGTATTTGATTTTAGGCGCGCTGCTTGTCTTCCTATTCGTTCGTGAAATTAAAAAAGGTGCGGACCATGATGATCATAAGGATGTTCCTGTATCAACGGATCCGTTCAGTCAGGAGGTTTACCATGGGGTCACTTCATGATCTTTGGTTTGTACTCGTTTCAGTTTTGTTTGTCGGATTTTTCTTTTTAGAAGGTTTTGACTTCGGTGTCGGCATTTCGACCCGATTTCTTGGCCATAATGAATTAGAACGCAGAGTGCTGATTAACACCATCGGCCCGTTCTGGGATGCGAATGAGGTATGGCTGCTGACAGGTACGGGAGCGATCTTCGCGGCATTCCCGAACTGGTATGCGACGATGCTGAGCGGATATTATATTCCGTTTATCATCATCCTTCTTGCCTTGATGGGGCGCGGCGTGGCGTTTGAATTCCGCGGAAAAGTGAATCATTTAAAATGGGTCAAAACATGGGACTGGGTGATTTTCTTCGGCAGCCTTATCCCGCCATTTGTATTCGGACTTATTTTCACAAGCTTGTTCCGCGGTGTGCCGATTGACGGACATATGAACATTCACGCAGGTTTTTCAGATATTGTGAACGTGTATTCCGTTCTTGGCGGAGCGGCCGTCACCCTTCTTTCATTCCTGCACGGTTTAATGTTTATCACCCTGCGCACGATCGGTGATTTACAAGAGCGTGCGAGAAAAATGGCAAAACGCGTAATCGGTGTTATCTTTCTTGTTGTACTTGCTTTCTTTGCGATGTCTGCATACGATACGGATATGTTTACACGCCGGGCAAACATCACGATTCCGGTATTCGTGCTGATTGTCATCTGCAACGTTCTTGCCGTTGTGTTCATGAGCAAGAAAAAAGACGGCTGGGCATTCGGTATGACCGGCGCGGGTCTTGCTTTGACAGTTGCGATGATTTTTATCTCTCTGTTCCCGCGCGTCATGGTCAGCTCGCTGAAAAGCGCGTATGACTTAACAGTAGCTAACGCGTCTTCCGGTGATTATTCACTTAAGGTCATGACAATTGCCGCACTGACTTTGCTGCCGTTTGTCATCGGCAGTCAGATCTGGAGCTATTACGTCTTCCGGAAACGCGTCAGCCATAAGGAGCCTATGACTTATTAATGGGAAAAGACCTGTTTCTTTATAAAGGAATGAAGCGGATTCTTGCGATCATTACGGGATTAACGATTATACAAACGGCCGCCATCATCTTGCAGGCGGAATGGCTGAGCCAGGCGGTAACCGGATTATTTAACGGGAAGCGGATTGCTTCTCTTTATCCGGTTATCGGCTTTTTCCTGCTTGCGTTTTTGATCCGGCATGCGGTGACAGCGGTCCGGCAGAAAATCGTGTACCAATATGCCGCGCAAACCGGCGCGGACTTAAGAAAAAGATTTCTTGAGCAATTGTTCCGTCTCGGCCCCCGCTTTGTGAAAAAAGAGGGGACAGGCCGGATGGTGACGCTGGCGATGGAAGGCATCAGCCAGTTCCGCCGTTATTTAGAGCTGTTTCTGCCGAAAATGGTCAGCATGGCGATTGTGCCGGCGGCCGTTGTTATTTACGTGTTTTTTCAGGATAAAACATCGGCATTGATTCTGATTCTTGCGCTTCCGATTTTGATTGTATTTATGATCCTGCTCGGACTTGTCGCACAGAAAAAAGCCGATCGCCAATGGAAGTCCTATCAGACGCTTTCCAATCATTTCGTGGATTCGCTCCGCGGACTGGAGACATTGCGGTTTTTAGGATTAAGCAAATCACACAGTGAAAACATCTTTCATGTCAGTGAGAGATACCGCAAGGCGACGATGAGCACGCTCCGGGTCGCGTTTTTATCTTCATTCGCCCTGGATTTCTTTACGATGCTGTCGGTGGCGACAGTGGCGGTGTTTCTCGGCTTGCGGCTGATAGACGGACAAATTCTGCTCGGGCCGGCATTGACCGCGCTCATTCTCGCGCCTGAATATTTTCTCCCGGTCCGCGAAGTGGGAAATGATTACCACGCGACGTTAAACGGGCAGGAGGCGGGGAAAACCATTCAAGCGATTTTGGCGCAGCCCGGTTTTAAAGAAGAAAAGCCGCTCGAACTTGATACGTGGACTGACCGGGATGAATTACAGCTTACGCGTTTGTCCGTCCGGGAATCGATGTCTGAATTTCATCTGTCCTTTAAAGGGAAGAAGAAAATCGGAATTATCGGGGAAAGCGGTGCGGGAAAATCGACACTCATTGATGTGCTGGGCGGCTTTTTAGAGCCTGCGTCCGGTGAGATCAAGGTAAACGGTGAATCCCGCTCGCATCTGCAGTCGGACGGCTGGCAGAAGCAGCTGCTCTATATTCCGCAGCACCCGTATATTTTTGATGACACGCTTTTGAATAATATCCGGTTTTATCATCCTGATGCTTCGCGTGAGGAAACGGCGCAGGCCGCTAGATCGGCGGGTCTTTCCGAACTGATCCGTGATCTGCCCGGCGGTCTTGACGGCCGGATCGGCGAGGGCGGACGGGCGCTCAGCGGAGGGCAGGCTCAGCGTGTCGCGCTGGCCAGAGCCTTCTTAGGAAACCGGCCGATTCTCCTTTTGGATGAGCCGACCGCTCACCTTGATATTGAAACAGAATATGAAATAAAAGAAACGATGAAAGACCTGTTTGAAAACAAACTTGTTTTTCTGGCCACTCACCGTCTTCACTGGATGCTTGAGATGGACGAAATTATCGTGCTTGATGACGGCGCGGTGGCGGAAATCGGCACCCACGACGAATTGATGGCGAAACAAGGCGTATACGCCAAACTTGTAAAGGCGCAACTGGGGGAAAGAACATGAGAAAAGAAGAATGGATTCTGCCGTATATGAAGCAAAATGCCCGTTTGTTTGTTCTTGTGATTTTTTTAGGCGCGGTGACGATTTTTTCGGCGGCCTTTCTCATGTTCACTTCCGGTTTTTTGATCTCTAAGTCGGCGGCTAGGCCTGAGAATATCCTGCTGGTGTACGTTCCGATTGTAGCCGTGCGGACCTTCGGGATTGCCCGTTCAGTCTCACGGTACGCCGAGCGTCTGACGGGGCACCATATCATTTTGAAAATCGTGTCCGACATGAGGGTGCGGCTTTACAATATGCTGGAGCCGGCCTCGCTCATGCTTTCATCCCGTTTTCGGACGGGCGACATGCTCGGCATTTTGGCTGAGGATATTGAGCATTTGCAGGATGCGTTTTTAAAAACGATTTTCCCTGCGGTTTCCGCTTTGCTGCTGTATGCGGCATCCGTTATCGGACTCGGCTTTTTTTCCTGGCCGTTTGCCGCTTTTGCGGCGATTTATCTGTTTATATTGGTTGTATTGTTTCCGGTTGTGTCGCTTCTTGTGACGAGAGCGAAAAACATGAGGCTGAAAAGCGGCCGGAATACGCTCTACAGCCGGCTGACAGATGCCGTGCTCGGCGTGAGCGATTGGATGTTCTCGGGACGCCAGGCGGCCTTTATTTCCTCTTATGAAGAGAAAGAGAAGGCATGGTTTGATCTTGAAAGCAAACGTCAGCGGTTTACGAGATGGCGTGATCTCGCCGCGCAATGTCTTGTCGGCGGCTTCATATTGATCATGCTGTTCTGGACGGCGGGTCAGTATGCGGACGGCAGCATCGCCAACACGATGATCGCGGCCTTTGTGCTTGTCGTATTTCCATTGACGGAGGCGTTTCTGCCCCTTTCGGATGCGCTGACGGAAGTGCCTTCTTATCAGGATTCCATCAAAAGAATGAGTCAGGCGGCTCCGGAGCTGCGAAGTCGTGAGGTGAAGCAGACGGATGAGAAACTGGATGTATCGGATGTGACACTTACATTTGATAACGTGACGTTTTCTTATGATCAGCACAGTCATGTGCTTGACCGTTTTTCCTTCACTCTCCGCCAAGGTGAAAAAATGGCGCTGCTCGGCAGGAGCGGCTCCGGTAAGTCGACCTCTCTCGCTTTAATTGAAGGCGCCTTAGTTCCCGATTCGGGCAAAGTGATGCTGAACGGGATAGAAACTGCGGCCGTGCAGGAGCAGATTTCCTCAGCGGTGGCCGTTTTGAATCAGAAACCTCATCTCTTTAACACGAGCATTATGAACAATATCCGGCTCGGAAACGGCAAGGCGAGTGATGAAGATGTTAAGCGTGCGGCTCGGCAAGTGAAGCTGCATGATTATATTGAATCATTGCCTGACGGATATGAAACGTCCGTGCAGGAGACGGGGATTCGTTTCTCAGGCGGGGAACGGCAGCGGATCGCGCTTGCCCGTATTCTGCTCCAAGACACGCCGGTCATTATCCTTGATGAACCGACGGTCGGCCTTGATGCGGTCACTGAACGCGAATTGCTTGATACGATTTTTGATGTCTTTAAAGAGAAAACGATCCTCTGGATTACACACCATTTAGCGGGTGTGGAAACAGCTGATAAAATCGTCTTTTTAGAAAATGGAAAAGCAGAAATGGAAGGAACCCATCAAGAGCTGCTTGCAGAAAATGAACGGTACCGGAAGCTTTACCGTCTTGATGTTCCGGTCAGAACATAAACAGCCGCAAACGAGCGGCTGTTTTTTTTGTGCGGTTTAAAATCTCTTCTTGTTTGGAATATAAATAGGAGACAGAAGAGGAGGTACAGAGATGAATATAATGGATTGGACGGAACAGGATGTGAAAGATACGCTGCCGAAGCGGGAGGCAGACAGCCATAAGGGGACGTTCGGGACGGCGTTATTACTGGCCGGTAGCGAAGACATGCCGGGAGCCGCCCTTCTGGCCGGATTGGGCGCGATGAGAAGCGGTGTCGGCAAGCTCGTCATCGGTACATCGGCAGGCGTCATTCCGCTTATCGTCCCGGTGCTGCCGGAAGCGACGTACTGGCGTGACGGCTGGAAAAAAGCCGCGGCGGGCCAGCCCGGGGAAACCATCCGGGCCGCTGCCATCGGGCCGGGCCTTCCTCAAACAGACGAAGTGCAGCAGGCGGCTGATCAGCTGCTTTCTTCCGATTATCCCGTCATACTGGACGCGGGCGCCATAACGAAAAGAACCTATCCAAAGAGGAAAGCCCCCGTGATCTTGACGCCTCATCCCGGCGAATTTTCCAGAATGACAGGCCTTCCGATTCAAGAGATTCAGCAGAACAGAGCGGGATATGCCGCGGAATGGGCGGAGCGGCTTCATGCCACGATTGTCCTGAAAGGAAACGAAACCATTATCGCTTTTCCCGACGGGGAATGCCGCAGGAATACAACCGGAAACGGCGCGCTTGCAAAAGGCGGGACCGGCGACACGCTGACGGGAATGATTCTCGGCATGCTGTGCTGTCATCAAGACCCGAAGCATGCCGTATTGAACGCCGTCCGCCTTCACGGTGAATGTGCGGAGGTATGGACGAAAGAGCGCTCCGCCCATACCTTATTGGCGCACGAACTTTCTGAACTGCTGCCGCGTGTATGGAAGGAATATGAATAAAGAAAAGGCGTCTTCATAGAGAAGGCGCCTCTTGTTGTTTTACCCTTGATTTCATCAGGACATAATACAGCAGCGACGGAACGGCCAGGCCGATGACCCAGGCAATGTCGCCTCCGCCGAATATTTCAGCGAGCGGCCCAATGTAAAAGGATGTATTGATGAACGGGATTTCTAATATAATCGACAAAACGAAGGCGGCCGCTGTAATCCAATTGACCCTGCCGTATTGCCCGTTGACGTCAAACATCGATTTGACGTGGTATTTTCCGCGGCGGATAAAATAGTAATCCACGAGGTTGATCGCCGTCCATGGAATTAAGAAATAACTGATGAAAAAGATGAAATTTAAAAACAGTTCCATGAAATTGCTTTGGCCCAAGAGACTTAATACAGTACCTGCTGCCGTCACACAAAGGATCATTACCACTCTCGTTTTCGGCGTCACCTTCAGTTTTAAAAACGGCTCCAAGGTAGTCGTGGTTGACATAAAGGCTCCGTATAAATTAAAGACGTTGATCGCCATTTGCCCGAACAGGACGATGATCAGCATAATAAAGGAAAACGGACCGAACAATCGGACAATCTCATTTCCCGCATTAGCGGTAAATTCCGGGAGCGCCGTCGTCAAAATGGCGCCGAGAAGCATCATCCAGATGGAACTGACTGACGTACCTGCGTAGCTGTACCAAAAGGTATGCGATGCCGGTGTTTTGACCGGCAGATAACGGGAATAATCTGCGACATATGGTGCGTATGCCAGCTGCCATGTGGCCACCGCGCTGACCGCCACTAGAAAAACAGGCAGGTCTAATGAGCCGGGCACCCAGCTTCCTGAAGGAATCGGCAGTTGAAAAATAAGAATCGTTGCAGCAAAAAAAACGGCAAAGGAGGTCCAAGAGAGGATTTTCTGCATTTTGTGAATCAGATCATGACCGTAGATCGTGAGTAAAAAACAGATGGCGCTTAAGCCGATAATACACCATGAAGCCGGAATCGGTACAAAGCTGCTCAGTGTACCGGCTGCGAGAATCGTACTGCTCGCAAAGAAGCCCAGGTAGATAAACATGACCAAAAAGAGGGGCAGAATCGCTCCGATCACGCCGAATTGCGCGCGGCTTTGAATCATTTGCGGAATTCCGAGCTGAGGTCCTTGTGCGGAATGAGACGCCATAAAGATTGCGCCGATAAAGGTCCCGATAATAATGGCGGCGATACTCCAAAAGAGATCGAGTCCCATTGTAACGGGCAGTGTGCCTGTGACTAACGTCGTAATATGCATATTCGCCCCGAACCAGACGGGGAATAAATCTTTAGCCTTTCCGTGTCTTTCGTCATGCGGAATATGTTCAATCGTTCGCCTTTCTACTTTCAATAGATAATCTCCTCCGTATGTTCTTCTTTAACATAAAGACATAGCTTAACAGATTGACCTGCCGTTTACAAATTCCAGCATGCAGGAAAAACATTGTAAAGCCTCGCTGACAGCCGTCAAAGGGTTTTTTGAAAAACGGAACAAACACTGCCGCCAAAACGATTTGCCAGGGTTTAAAAGGCATGGATATGCTTACGGACTAATATGTATTAAGGAGAAATGTGTCAATCTTTTGACGAATGGAGCCATTATTCGTTAAGCTGAAAGAATAGTTTACTTTGTGTAAATTTCATTAATGAAAAGGGGATTGATGATATGTGTACAAGTCTTACATTGAAAACGACAGACGGTAATCACCTATTGGCGCGAACGATGGATTTTGCATTTCAGCTCGGTACGGACGTCGTGCTTTACCCTCGTCAGTACAGCTGGAAAAGCGAAGCTGACGGCAGGATGCATAAGACGAAATATGCATTTATCGGCATGGGGAGAAATCTCGGCAATGTTCTGTTTGCCGACGGCGTAAATGAAAAAGGGCTGTCGTGTGCGACGCTGTATTTTCCGGGCTTTGCGGGATACGAGAAAGCGGAACGGGAGGGCACCTGTCACATCGCTCCTCATGAGTTTGTCACCTGGGCCTTATCAAACTGTGAATCTCTTGAAGACATAAAGGAAAAGCTCTCAATGCTGACGATTGTAGAGAAGAAGTTAATGTTATTGGATACGGTGCTGCCTCTTCATTGGATTTTATCAGACCGCACGGGCGGCTGCATTGTCATCGAGCCGACACCGGAGGGAATGAAAGTATATGACAACAAACCCGGAGTGATGACCAACAGTCCGGAATTTCCTTGGCATGTGACCAATCTGCGCCATTATATCGGAATCAGGCCGCAGCAGTCAGAAAGCAAAACATTGGGCGGAATGACATTAACCGCTTTCGGCCAAGGATCTGGAACGATCGGGCTTCCCGGTGATTACACGCCGCCATCCCGATTCATCAGAGCCGCTTATCTGAAAGAGCATTTAGAGCCTGCTGCTCATGAAACGGATGGCGTTACGGCCGCTTTTCACGTGCTGTCCAATGTGAATATTCCAAAAGGCGCGGTGATCACAGAGGAGAATGAAATTGATTATACGCAGTATACGTCGGTCATGTGCTGTGACACCGGGAACTACTACTTTCATCTGTACGACAACCGGCAGATTCACAAAGTAAGTTTATTCCATGAAGATCTTGACCGTCCGGAGCCGAAAGTATTTGCGGCCGCGGCGGAGCAGAATATACAGGAGCTGAATTAGCTCAAAAAAAACAGGACAATCGCGTCCTGTTTTTTTATTTAATACGGATCAGACGGATGGCTTTCCTGTTCAGCCTGTTTTGCGGCTTGTGCTGTATCAGTAGTGCCGATCGGCCCGCCGCTGTTGCTTTCGGCGGCTTTTTTCAGCCCTTCCGCCACACGTTTTCCGTAGTCCGGATCTGCTTTTGTGAAATTCTCAATCATTTGATCCTGAATGTCTTTCCGGCAGGAAGAAAGCGTATTGACCAGGTTTGTGATCAATTCGTTCCCTTCAAATTCCGAAAATCGGCGGTATGTTTCTCCGGCCTGGCCGAAGTTATTCGACCGGTCGATCGCTTCCCGCTTCACATCGCCTTCGACATGAGGTGTATGGTCTTTCCCATCCTGCTTTGCTTCGTTGAGTCCTCCCATAACGGACGGCTCATAGTTGACGTGCGGGTTTTGTCCTTCTGCCCGATCGACCCGATACTGCATTTGCCCGCCTTCCTGGTTGGTGGCGACATGCTTTTTCGGCGAGTTGATCGGAAGCTGCAGGTAGTTTGCGCCGACGCGGTACCGCTGGGTATCTGAATAGGAGAATGTCCGTCCCTGAAGTAATTTGTCATCCGAAAAATCAAGGCCGTCCACAAGCACGCCCGTTCCGAATGACGCTTGTTCCACCTCGGCATGGTAGTTTTCCGGGTTTTTGTTCAGAACCAATTTACCGATCGGCTTCCAAGGGAAATCGTCTTTATACCACAGCTTGGTCGGATCAAGCGGATCAAAATCCAGCTCGGGGTGTTCGTCATCAGTCATGATTTGCGCATACACTTCCCATTCAGGGTAATCGCCTTTTTCAATCGCTTCATACAAATCCTGTGTCGCATGGTTAAAGTTTTTCCCCTGAATCTCTTCCGCTTCCTTCTGTGTCAGGTTGCGGATGCCCTGTTTCGGTTCAAAGTGATATTTGACGAGCACGGCTTTTCCTTCTTCATTGACCCATTTGTAGGCATGGACGCCTGAGCCCTGCATCTGCCGGTAGTTGGCCGGGATGCCCCACGGCGAAAACAAGAAAGTGATCATATGAGTCGCTTCCGGTGATTGGGAAATGAAGTCGAAAATACGCTCGCCGTCCTGAATGTTCGTAACAGGATCAGGCTGAAATGCGTGCACAAGATCCGGGAACTTCAGCGGATCACGGATAAAAAAGATTTTCAAGTTGTTGCCGACCAGATCCCAGTTGCCGTCTTCGGTATAAAGCTTAACGGCAAACCCCCGGGGGTCACGCAATGTTTCCGGGGAATGCTTTCCGTGGTTGACGGTAGAAAACCGCACAAACGCCGGAGTTTTCATTCCTTTCTTTTGAAACACTTTCGCTCTTGTGTATGTAGAAATCTCCTCGTCTCCAAAACTTCCGTACGCCTCAAAGTATCCGTGTGCGCCGGCGCCGCGCGCGTGAACGACGCGCTCGGGAATCCGTTCACGGTCAAAGTGGCTGATTTTCTCCAAAAAATCATAATTCTCCAATGTCGTCGGTCCTCTATTGCCGACTGTCCTGACATTCTGGTTGTCAGTGACCGGATGGCCCTGCCGGTTTGTCAGCGTGTCTTCTGACTCGCCTTTACCGGTCGTCTTACTGGAAAGCGTTTCTTCGCTGTTTTTGTTATTTTCCATTGTTGAACCCTCCTTTTTGAACGGTAACAATATGCCCAGCAGAGCCGTTTCTTAAAACCGATTTTCAAAAGAAGCAGTTATTCCGCGATCGGCGTCAAGGACCCGCCGTTCCATATTTCGCCCTTGTTCAGCGTCCAGCTGTTTTGATAAAGGGCCTGCGCGCCTTGGTTGGCCGCCGGACTTAATTGTTCATCCCATGTCAAAAAGTACGTGGTCTCAGGATACTTTTGCCTGATCGCATTGATAAAAGCAGCATAATCAAAGCTTCCGATATTGCCGGACGGACCGGTTTCGGCAAAGGCAAACGGTTTTTTCAGAGACAGCATTTCATCATAGCCTGATATCGCATACGGATCAGTGAAGTAAGCGTCCAGACCGGTAATATCCACATAAGATGAGCCTGGGTAAAAGTCTGTTTTAAAGTCTCTGTTGGCATCCGGCGAATACACCCACAAAAGGTTATCCAATCCTCTTGTCTCTGTCATATAGCGGTATATCTTCTTGTAAAGCTCTTTGTACAGCGAGATTCTCTCATTGTCTTTTTGGTTGTAGCCTGTCAGCCCCCACCAGAACCACTCGCCGTTCATTTCATGCAGCGGCCTGAACAGAACGGTGACGCCTTGATTTTTCAGCTGAGTAAGGCCGTCGGCGATTTTGCTGAGCAGCGCCTCAAGCCGTTTTCCTTCAACAGTTGAAGGGTTCAGGATGTTTTTGTACTGGCTGTTTGAGATGGCCGTTTTATAGTTTCCGGATGGAAAAGCCGGATTTGCGAGATGCAGGCTGACCTGAGGGAGGCCGCCGCTTTTCCAGTATGAGATTAAGCTGCTGTTGCAGCTGTAATCGATAGTATCGGTGATATCCGCTGTTTCAAGCCATCCTCTCCCATAGTCACAGCCGTAGATGGCGGGAGACTGTCCCGTCGCGTTTTTCAAGCGGTTTTCCTCTGTCATTGAAAAAGTGACATCGCTGTACCCGCCGAACGCCCCGGACATGACCCTGTTTTCTGAACGGTTGGGCAGGTGCGCCAGCCAGTTCATGATATCTTTTGTCGTCTGCTGGGCATTTGGGTTGACGGGATAAACGGTGTGAGCCGATATCGGACTGGCGGCTCCTAAGAGTAATAAAACGATAGACAGGCAGACTGCTAACTTTTTGAGCATATAAAAGACCTCCTGATTTTTAAGATGATGAAGGATGTGAAACGATAACCTCACAATCTCCTTCTATAACAAAATCTCCGGAATCCGCCGGCACGATAAAGTGATCGCCTTTGTGAATGGGACATCCATCCAGTTCTCCGCGTCCTTTCATGACGCTTGCGAGTAAATACCGGCCGGGTGCGGGGAATGATGCTTTCCCGCTCACATCCCATTGATAAACTGAAAAGAAAGGTGTTTCGGCGAGTATCGTAATCAGAGCATCTCCGATCCGATGCTTTGTGCTTTTTACATTTTCATCGGTATGCGGAATGTCTGTTACGTCAATTGCTTTCTGAAGATGAAGCTCGCGTTTATTCCCGTTCCCATCCGTCCGGTCATAGTCGTAAAGCCGGTAGGTGGCATCAGAGCTTTGCTGGATTTCAAGAACGAGCGTACCTTCACATAAAGCGTGCAGTGTGCCGCTCGGGACATAGAAAAAATCGCCGGGCTTAATGGGGATGCGGCGGAGCAGGTGATCCCACTCGTTTTGTTCAATGAGCCGAACGAAGCCTTCTCTCGTTTGGGCGCGATGCCCTAAAATGAGCTCCGCGTCTTTTTTGCAGTCCAACACGTACCAGCATTCCGTTTTTCCGAGTTCTCCGTTTTCATGCCGATGTGCATATGCGTCATCCGGATGAACCTGTACGGATAAGTCCATATTTGCGTCAAGAATTTTTGTGAGCAGGGGAAAAGCCTCTTCTTTCGGATGTCCGAACAGGTCAGGGTGTTCACTCCAGAGACGCTGTAATGATGTTCCGGAAAAAGGCCCGTTCCGCACAATGGATGTGCCGTGCGGATGAGCTGAAATCGCCCAGCACTCTCCCGTCCGCTCAGAAGGAATCTCATACCCGAATGTATCGCGCAGCTTCGTCCCGCCCCATAATCTTTCTTTAAAAACCGGTTCCAAAAATAAGAGTTTCGTCATTTTTCCGCTTCCCGGTTTGCCGCCTTTAATGCGCGCTCCGCCAATACGAGCGAACCGGCCGCGCCGGAGTGAATCCCTAATTGAGGGGGAACGATGAAGTGTTCAATGTCGGGCAGATCAATATATTGATTCAGCCGCTTTTTCACGTGCTAACGGATAGAAGAGAACAGCTGCCGCTGCTTCATGACGCCCCCGCCGAGAATGATCTTTTCCGGCGAAAGTATGAGAATATACTGCACAAGCGCTTCGGCAATATAATAGCCCTCAAGCTCCCACACTTCCTGCTGATCCGTGAGCAAAAATGCTTTTTTCCCCCAGCGTTTCTCAATGGCGGGGCCTGCCGCGAGGCCTTCCAGACAATCTGTATGGTATGGGCAATTGCCTTTGTAGCCGTCGTCCGGATGTCTTCTGACATAAATGTGGCCCATTTCAGGATGAGACAGCCCTTGAACAAATCTGCCGTTCATGATGGCGCCCGCGCCGATGCCTGTGCCGACCGTCAAATAGAGGCAGCTGTCCGCGTTTTTGGCCGCGCCGAAAGAAGCTTCTCCAAGCGCCGCCGCATTAACGTCGGTGGTGAAGCCTGCGGGAATATCCAGAGCGCTTTTGATCGTTTGAAGAATAGGGCAGTTCCGCCAGGCTGTCTTCGGCGTCGCGGTGATGCACCCGTATGTTTGACTGTCAGGACGGATATCAATCGGTCCGAACGACCCGATGCCGATGGCTTCTATCGGGAAATCTTTAAAGTAACGGATGACCTGTCTGAGTGTGTCATCCGGTTCTCCCGTCGGAAACTCTGCTCTGTCCAGAATGGTGCCGTCTCTTTGTCCGGCGGCACAGACAAATTTCGTGCCGCCGGCTTCAATACCTCCAAGCATGGCCGTCCCTCCTCATCTGTTAAAATCCGTTTTGATCGGAAACGGCTTTGAACCAGCGGCCGCTTTTTTTGACGGTCCGTTCGCCCCCGTTTTCCAGATTGACAGATACAAAGCCGTAGCGGTTTTTATAAGCATTTGTCCAAGACCAGTTGTCCATGAAAGTCCACAGGTGATAGCCTTTTACATTTGAACCTTCTCCGATGGCCCGATGCACCCATTTGAGATGTTCCTGGATAAATTCAATCCTGTAATCATCCTGAATGATGCCGTTTTCATCGCGGAAGCGTTCCTCGCCTTCAACTCCCATGCCGTTCTCGGAAATAAAACACTCGATATTTCCGTAATGTTCTCTGAGATTGGTGAGAATGTCGTAGATTCCTTTTTCATAAATTTCCCACCCGCGGTGAGGGTTCATTTTCCGGCCGGGCATGACATACGGGTCGAAGAAACGCTCAGGCAGGAAAGGGGCATGCGGATTCGGAACATGTTCTTTTGCCTTGACGCGCCTCGGCTGGTAGTAGTTCACGCCTAACAGGTCGACCGTATGCTCCTGAATGAGGCGGAGATCTTCTTTCTCATAATGCGGCAGAAAGCCTTCCGCCTTGAGAATCTCGACAAGCTCCTCAGGAAATTCGCCCTTTACGGCGGGATCTAAAAATGAACGGTTGAAAAAGGCGTCGGCAATCCGGGACGCTTTGACATCTTCAGGGTGTGAGCTTCTCGGATAAGAAGGCGTCAGATTCAGAATGATTCCGATTTGTCCATCCTGTTTCAATTCTCTGTAGGCTTTGACAGCCCTTGCATTCGACAGCAGGGTATGGAAGCCGGCCTGCACCGCTTCTTGAAAATTAACGTGATTCGGGTAGTGAAAGTCGTATAAGTAGCCGCCTTCAATCGGCACAATCGGCTCGTTGTGAGTGAACCATTTTTTCACCTTGTCACCGAATAGCGAAAAGCAGGTTTTGGCGTAATGTTCAAACGCGTCAACGGTGTTCCGGCTGACCCAGCCCCCCGTACGCTGAAGGGCGAGCGGCATGTCAAAGTGAAACAAATTGACAAACGGCTCAATGCGATGGGCAAGCATTTCATCGATGACGTCCTGATAAAACGCGACCGCTTTCTGATTGACCTCGCCAGTTCCGTCCGGAATCAATCTTGACCAGGAAATAGACAGCCGGAAGGAGTTATGGCCGATTTCTTTCATCAGCCGGATATCCTCCTTGTATTGATCGTAAAAACGTGACGTGTCGCCGGGACCGACGCCGTTAAAAAAACGGCTCGGCTCTTTTTCATACCAGTAATCCCATATGTTTTGGCTTTTTCCGTCTCTGTCAGCGGCGCCTTCTGTTTGGGTGGCGGAGGCGGAAGACCCCCACCAGAATCCTTCCGGAAAACGATATTGAATATTTGATTCAGTCAATTGATTTCTCTCCCTTACTGCGATTTTGATTACATACTCATACTGTCATCCCGGGCATGCTGCTCGGTCTCAGCTTCTTTTTCCTTTGCCATGTTTAATTTGTCCAGCGCTTTAAGAAACGGGAACCAGATGACAAACACAATACAGAGGTTGACCAGCTGCATAATGCCGCCCATGACGGAATTGGTCGCCATAATCCCGTTAATGAAAAGGGGGACGGTCCAAGGCACGGTCACGCCGGTAGGAGGGGGCACGATCCCCGCCGACATGGCCAGGTAGGTGACGAGGGTGACAACCATCGGTGCGATGACCCACGGAATGATAATGATCGGGTTCATCACGATCGGCAAACCGAAAATAACCGGCTCATTGACGTTGAAGATGCCCGGCGCGAGACCGAGTTTGGATATCTGTTTCATCTGTTTGCTTTTCATAAAAAGCAAGATGGCGATCACTATGGCCAATGTCATTCCGGTTCCGCCCATTCCGACGGTGTAAATCTCCATAAACGGCTTAGAAATAATATGGGGAATCTCTTTTCCCGCTGTATACGCAGCTAAATTTTCGACCTGTAATGTATTCCAAATCGGGTCCATCACGGAATTGATAATGATTTGTCCGTGAAGTCCGAAAAACCATAAAATCTGAATAAAGAAAACAGCGATTAATGTAGGAATGATGCCGCTTCCAAGTCCGACAAGCGGGGCTTGAACCGTATGATAAATGACATCATGCAGATTGGTGTGAAAGATCTGGGTGACAGCCGCATTGATCAAGAGGAAGACGGTAAGCGTGATAAAAGCCGGAATCAATGCGGCGAACGATTTAGCAACAGCCGGAGGAACACCGGCAGGCATCTTAATCGTTAAGTTTCTCTGAACGATTCTTCTGTAGATTTCACCTGACAAAAACGCGGTCATCATGCCGAGAAACATCCCTTTTGCTCCAAGCCGGTCAACCGGAATGACGCCTGCGACCGCTTTGCCCGTTTCCGGCTCTGAAACGAACGGGGTGAGCAGCAGAAAAGAAACCAATGCGATCGCTCCGCCGAATACGGCCTCCACTTCGTAGCTTTTGGAAAGGTAATAGCCGATCCCGAAGACGACAAAAATGGACATAATCCCCATCGTCGCCGTCGAAGCGCCGCCAAATCCGGATTGAAAGACAGACAGGGCGGAGCTGCTCATGATTTTGTTTAAAAACGGCAGGTTCGTCAGCACGACGAACACCGAACCGAAAATGGTCAGCGGAAACGCCAGCATAAAAGCATCCCGTAAGACTTGCAAGTAGCGGTTATTGTTTAATTTGCCCGCGATCGGAACAAGGAATTGGCTGATTTTCTCAAACACGTCTTCACCCCCGGCTTTTTATAAATTCTTTGATTGAAATAAGTCGAGCATTTCTTTGACGAGCTCTTTCATTGAGAGCGCTGACATTAAGTGGTCTTCAGCATGCATAAAAAGCAGGGAGACATCCGTTTTGGCGCCGCCGGCTTCTTTTTGAATCATCTGAAAATGGATGTCGTGCGCTTTCCCCAGTTCTTCTTCAGCCTTTGTCAGAAAGGTGTCTGACTCATCTGTCCGGCCGTCTTTATAAGCGCGTATCGATTGAATAATATTGCTGCGGGCATTGCCGCTGTGAAGAATCAGCTGAAAACTGATCTGTTCATCCGTGTACGTTTCCATGCTTATCGCCTCCTTTATTTGTTCTCTATCAAGGCAACGGCCTGTTCGTATGCTTTTTTGCCGTCTCCCATGCCGTAAGCCATCATGTCAATCACATCAACGGTGATGTGAAGCGGGTCCGCCTCTTTTTGAAGCTCACCTTTTAAAAAACTCATCTGCGGGCCGATCAGTACGATGTCTGCATCTTTCATCGCTTCTTTTGCTTTATCCTGTCCGACTGCCCAAATCTCGGCTTCCTCACCGATGGAGCGGGCGTAATTCTGCATTTTCATAACAAGAAGGCTGGTGGACATGCCTGAGCTGCAGGCTAATAAAATTCTTTTCATGAGGAATCCCTTCTTTCATAAAGTTAAACCGTTTTCATGAATATTATAATCTTTTGAAATTAAATGTCTATACTTTTAAAATATAAAGTTTTACTTTTCGGATTTTTGACACAAAAAAACCTTTTAAGATTCAACTTAAAAGGTTTTTCATCTCAAGCGAGCCATAACAGCCATAAATAAAGTCCGATCAGGGTGATGAATAACGTCGGAATGGTTAATATCAGACCTGTCTTGAAATACATTCCCCAGGAAATTTTCACGTTTTTCCGGCTTAGCACGTGGAGCCATAACAACGTCGCCAGCGATCCGATCGGCGTGATCTTCGGCCCGAGGTCCGAACCGATAACATTCGCGTAAATCAATGCTTCTCTCATCAGCCCGTGAGTGTCCGTTCCGCTGATGGCTATGGCGTCAATCATCACCGTCGGCAGGTTATTCATAACGGAGGAGAGGATCGCCGCGATAAACCCCATTCCGAGTGTGCCCGCAAACAAACCGTGATCCGCCGCTTTCTGTATAAGCTGAGAAAGAAGATCCGTCAGTCCGGCATTCCGCAAGCCGTACACGACAACATACATGCCGACAGAAAAAAACACGATGGCCCACGGGGCGTCCTTGATGACTTGTTTCGCAGGGACGGCGGGGCTTCGCTGGGCCAGAATGAGAAAAATGACCGCGATGGAGCCGGCAACGAAGGAAACGGGTATCGACAGCAGTTCGCTGACGAAATATCCGATCAATAAAACGGCCAGCACAGCCCACGATAACCGGAAAAGGCGTTCATCCTTAATCGCGGATGCCGGATGTTTCACAAGACCGGTGTCATACCGTTTCGGAATGTTTTTTCTGAAATAGAGATACAGCACCAAAATGCTTGCCGCCAGAGAAAAAAGGTTGGGCACCAGCATGCGTGATGCATATTCAATGTATCCGATATGAAAGTAATCGGCGGATACAATATTGACCAAATTGCTTACAACGAGCGGAAGCGAGGTGGTGTCGGCGATGAATCCTCCGGCGATAATAAAAGGAAAAACCAGCTTTTCAGGTAAATTCAAAGCCCGCACCATCGCCAGTACGATCGGGGTCAAAATGAGCGCCGCTCCGTCATTGGCAAACAGGGCGGAGACAACAGCCCCTAAGACCGACACATAGAGAAACATCCGCAGCCCGCTGCCTTTGGCCGCCATGGCCATATGCAGCGCGGCCCACTCAAAAAAACCGATACTGTCAAGAATCAATGAAATGATAATAATGGCGATAAAGGCAAGTGTCGCATTCCAGACGATTCCCGTCACTTCCGCGATATCGTGCAGGCTGACTGCTCCGGCGATCAAAGCGAGGACCGCTCCGCCGCAGGCAGACCAGCCGATTGATACATGTTTCGGCTGCCATATGACAAACACAAGTGTCAGCACAAAAATCAGCGCTGATAAAACCGCAACTCCCAAGAATATATCCCCCTTACCGGCATGTAACAGTGACTTCTTTTTGCCGCAATGTCTGTAAAACTTCGTCCTTTTCATCTATCTGCTGCAGAATCGAGCAAACCAGCGCGTATTCCGGACCGGACGGATGAATGGCATAGTACCGCCACTGACCCTCGCGTCTTTCCCGCACAAGGCCGGCGTTCTTTAATTTCCGCAAGTGCTGGCTGATGCCGGGCTGACTTATATGAAAAATAGCTGTCAGCTCGCAGACACAATATTCCTTATCCTTCAGAAGCTTCAGCATCAAAAGCCTCGTCGGGTCGCTTAGAAGTTTGAGGCACTGGCTGATCCCTTCGGAACTTAAAGCATGATGCCTCCGTTCCATGCGCTCACTCCTTTTTACACTATTATATAAGCAGATGTTTATATAAGTAAACGACAATATAAAAAAGCCGGCCTTGCACTTTTTGCAAAACCGGCTCGTGTTTATTTTTGGAACAGTTTTTTCGCTTCATCCATTGCTAATTTATTTCCCAGTGCTGAATAATCAAGCCAAGGCTGATCGGCAATTTTATAGACGTGGTTTGCTTTCACGGCCTTCAGCCCTTTCCATACAGCGCTTTTTTGCAATTCTTTATAGGCTTGCTGTGACTTGTCGTCTCTGTTAACGACGACGAAAATCGCATCTGCGTTGTAATCAGGCAGCACTTCTTGAGAAATGACTTCATAAGGGCGGGAGGTGTTCATTTCTTTAATGCCGTCAGCCGGTTTCAGCTTCAGATCGTCAAACAGAATCGGTCCCATCGGACGGCGTGTGCTGAAGACGCGAAGCTCTTTTGCGTTCACGCGGATCGCCATGACTTTGGCGTTTTTCCCTAATTCCTTATTCATCATGGATCTGACTTGTTTTGTTTCATCTTCGTAATCTTGAATAAATGTTTTCGCTTCTTTTTCACGGTTGACGATTTTTCCGATATCTTTTAAATGATCGCGCCAAGTGCCTTTATCAAGGTCGAAAACGTGTGTGTTTCCGATTTTCTTGTATTTTGACACATCTTTTCCCGCAAATTCTTTATCAAGATAAATGTTGTCTGGATTCAGCTCAAGTAAAGCTTCCATATCCGGGTCTGAGGCAGGTCCGAGTTTTTTCGTGTCTTTCAGCTGATTTTTCACATGAGGGAGAAAATCTTTTAATTCTCCGCCCACGACGGAACCGGCAGGTGTAACGCCGAGAGCCAGCAGATCATTTGTCAGGTGAATGGACATCGAAGCGATTTTATGATCGCCGGATTTCTTTTTTGACTCCGGCTGTGTTGAATCGGATTGGCAGGCAGCCAATAAGAAAATACACATGAAACTGACGAGCGCAATTATTTTTTTCATGGGAATACTCCTTGTTTTATGATTTGATTTTCATGACGAGATAGAGAAAATACGGCGCGCCGATGGCTGCCGCAACCACGCCGGCCGGAATGGCGTTCGGCTGAAACAAAGACCGGCCGATGGTGTCTGCCGCGACAAGAATGACAAGTCCGATTAATCCCGCAATCGGAATAATATGCTGATGCATGGTGCCGACGAGCCGTCTTGCCAAGTGAGGGGCGGCAAAGCCGATAAAGCCGATTCCCCCGGCCATCGCGACGCTCGCGCAGGACAAGCCGACCGCTATGGCGATCAGCATGATCCTTTTTCTCTGCACGTGTGCTCCGAGCCCCGCGGCTGCCTGGTCACCGAGCATTAAAATATTCAAAGAGCGGGTGTTAAGCCATGCAAGCGGTGCGAGAATGCCGATCCAGGGCAATAGCGACCACACGTGAATCCAATCCCTGCCCCAGACGTTTCCCACCAGCCAGCGGGAAGCGAATGTATAAGTTTCTTCATTCAGGCGCAGCGACATAAACAATGTAACGGCGCTGAAGCCCGCGGAAACGGCGATCCCGACTAACAGCATGCGGATCGTTAAAAAACCGTTCAGCCTGTCGTACGTAAGCACTACGATCAGCAGGGCGGCGAGTGTTCCGCCCGCAAACGTAAACAGCGGGATGAACATCGATGCCTGCGCCTCCAGGGAATGAAAGAACGTGATATACATCATCAAACCGAAGGAAGCGCCGGCATGCAGTCCGAGAATGCCCGGATCGGCAAGCGGATTTCGGGATACACCCTGCAAAATAGCGCCCGACACTCCTAAACCGATGCCGGCCAGCATCGTCACCAGAATCCGGGGAAGCCGGTAATCGAATAAAACGGTTGTGCTTTGAAACGTGCCGTATCCGAACAGCGTTTTTCCCACCGTGAGAGGAGAAAGCCGGAATGAGCCCGTATGCAGCCCGATCAGAATAATGCAAACGGCGATGACCAGCAGAATGAGTCCTGCCGCCGCCGCTTTTTTTGTTTCTTTCTGCACTTTCATTTATAAGTCTCTCCCTTCCTTGCGGGCAATATAAAGAAAGAAAGGGACACCGACAAGTGCGACCATAATGCCTATCGCCAATTCCCTCGGGGGACTGACCGTGCGCGAGGCCAGGTCAGCCAAAATCAATAGAATCGCGCCGAGTAACGCGGACATCGGAATAATCAGCCTGTACGTAACGCCGACGATCTTTCGCGCGATATGGGGGATGACCAGCCCGACGAAGCCGATCGCGCCGGCAGCAGAAACAGACACACCGGCAAGAACGACGGCGATCATTAATCCGGCGGCACGCGTCAGAGCCGTGTTCACCCCTAAATTCGCCGCCACGTCATTTCCCATTGAGAGGAGGGTGACGGACCGGCCCATGAATGTCGCGAGAATGATGAAGACCGCAATCACGGGAACAAGGACTTGTAAATGAGCCCACTTGATCCCTGACACCCCGCCGGCGTACCAGAAGGCCAAATCCTGGCTTAAATCGTAATAAATCGCCACACCGGTACTGAGTGAATGTAAAAGAGCGGCCACGACCGCCCCGGCAAGCGTTACTTTTAAAGGTGTCATGCTGCCTTTTCCCGCCGCACTGATAAAGAAAATCAAGCCGGTGCTTGCCAGTGCTCCCAAAAATGACATCACCATCAGCAGGGCGTATGACAAATGAGGGAAAAAAGCAAAACTGAGCGCAACAACAAACATGGCGCCCGCGTTTACGCCTAAGACACCCGAATCGGCAAGCGGGTTTCTCGTGACACCCTGCATGAGGGCGCCGGCTGCGGCAAAAGCGGCTCCTGTAACGGCCGCCCCGAGCACCCTCGGAAGACGCAATTCATGAATGATCTGCTGGCCCGTTATATTCGGATTGTAATCAGCAACAGCCGACCAAACCGTATGTAAAGTAATGTCTTTCGCACCGAATGAGACGGCGAAAAAAATAGATACAAGCAGCCCGATCACAGCGATCAGGAAGAAAACCCCGTTTTTTAAGATGCTGATCAGACGGTTTGCGGACCTGACAGAATCGCTCAAAAATCAATTCACCTACTTTTATGATCATTGTCCGGTATTTATTGAACATGAGAATCATTTTCATTTGAACCATCATATTATACCGAGCCGATTTTCAAAACGCAATAGAGCGTTCAACAATAATGTCCTTTTTTTCTCTCATGTTTATATTGTAAAAAAGAAGTGAAAAACGTGAAAGAGGAAATCGCTATATTCAGAAAGGAGGGAGGCAAATGGCGGGAGAACGAAAGCCTTTGCCGATTGAATTTTACCAGAGACCGTCAGTGGAGCTTGCCCCTTTATTGCTCGGCTGTCTTTTGGTGAAAGAGACGGATGAGGGAACGGCTTCAGGTTTTATCGTGGAAACGGAAGCTTATATGGGAGCGGAAGACCGGGCGGCGCACAGCTTCGGCAACCGGCGCACGAAACGGACGGAAATTATGTTCCATGAGGCGGGCCGCATTTATACATACGTCATGCACACTCATACATTAATGAACGTCGTCGCCGCGGACATCGGCATTCCGCAGGCCGTGTTAATCAGGGCGGCGGAGCCTCATGAAGGACAGTTCCTGATGGAGAGCAGGAGACCGGGCAGACCCCCGAGAGAGTGGACAAACGGCCCGGGAAAACTGACGAAGGCGATGGGCATTTCAATGAACGACTACGGCGGCATGATCACGGAACCGCCGCTGTATATTACGGAGGGCTTTACGCCTGAGCATATATCAACAGGCCCGAGAATCGGGATTGACAACAGCGGAGAAGCCCGGGATTATCCGTGGCGCTATTGGGTGACAGGGAACCGGTATGTCTCACGCTGACCATGTTTATAAACGCTGATAACAGGGGAAAGACAAGGTAAAAGAAAGGGGATTCAGACATTGAAAAAATTTTTCAAAACGATTATCAAATGGGCGCCCGTCATCTATCCGATCATCAGAAAAATCATAAAAGAACGGAAGGCATCTAAGCGGAACCGCATGTCCGCATCCCGAACAGCCGGCTGATCCGGCTGTTTTTTTACGGGCTTGGCATCGGATTGCCGCATTGACTTGAAATCCTCCCCATTATAGAATTTACATACATTTACCCCTTCCTCATTCTTTTTGCCCATTTTTCACGTCTGCATCTGATCTGATAGGAGGTTTTTCTCATGCTTCATGGGCGGCTTCGTGAACTTCTGCGCTTGCTTTTAGCTGCTGAAACACCGGTTACAAGCTCAGTCATCGCTGCAAATGTAAAGGTAACGACGCGGACGGTCCGCAATGACATAAAGGAACTGCAAACCATTGTAGAAAAACACGGCGCATCCATTCAATCTGTCAGAGGGAGCGGCTATAAGCTGCTGATCCGGAATGAACAGCCGTTTAAAAACTGGCTTCAGGACAATTTCCAGCAGAACAGCACCGTGCCGATTTTTCCCGATGAACGGATAGATTACCTTATGAAAAGAATGCTTCTGGCCGACGGCTACCTCAAGCTGGATGACTTGGCGGAAGAACTGTTCATCAGTAAATCCACACTTCAATCTGATTTAAAAGAAGTCAAAAAACGGCTCCGCCCCTATGACATCATTTTGGAAACAAGGCCGAACTACGGCTTTAAGCTGCGCGGCGAAGAGCTCCGCCTCCGTTATTGTATGGCGGAATACTTAGTGGACGACCGCGAGCCTGAGCCTGATCTCCTGAGTGAAAAGGCCGGTATTCTGCCGAAAGACGACATTCATGTGATCCGCACAGCCATTATGAAGCAGGTTCGAAACCATAAGATCCCGCTTTCTTTCTTCGGCCTGAACAATCTCATCATCCATATCGCCATTGCCTGCAAACGAATCCGGACAGAAAACTATGTATCTCTCATTCCGGAAGATCTTCATGATATTAAGCTTGAAACAGAATATCAGTCAGCGGAAGCCATCGTAAAAGAGCTTGAATCGGCGCTTTCGGTCACCTTTCCCGAACAGGAAACCGCCTATATCGCCATTCACCTGCTCGGGACAAAGCGCATGACCCAGTCACAACTGGAAGGAAAAGAGCTTACAAGGCTGATAGACGGGGAAACCAGCCGTTTGACGGAGGCCATGATCGAAGCCATTGAGCGGGAGCTGAAGCTCGGAATCACGGACGACAATGAGCTGAAAGCGGGTCTTGCGCTCCACATCAAGCCGGCGATTAACCGAAACCGGTACGGAATGAACCTGAGAAACCCGATGCTCTCCGCCATAAAGGAAAATTATCCGCTCGCATTTGAAGCGGGAGTGATTGCGGGAATCGTGATCAAGGAGCAAACCGGCATTGATATTCATGAGAATGAGATCGGATATTTGGCGCTTCATTTCGGAGCCGCCATCGAAAGGAGAAAGACGGAACGGCCGCCTAAGCGCTGTCTGATTGTCTGTGCGTCCGGCGCCGGCAGCGCACAGCTTTTAAGAGAAAAGCTCCGTTCCCGGTTCGCAAAGCGTCTTGAAATCGTCGGAACGGCTGATTACTGCAGCCTTGACCAGCTTTCCTTTGAGTCGATTGATTTTGTGGTCAGCACAGTGCCGATCAAAAAAGACCTGCCCGTTCCCGTATTAAAGGTTCATACGCTGTTGGGCGGCGGGGATTTTACAAAAATCGACGCCATGCTGGAAGAAAAGCGGGAACAATTGAACTTTCTGAAACCGGAGCTGGTATTTTTGCAGCAGGATCTGGAGACGAAGGAGGACGTCATCCGTTTTCTCGGACAGCAGGTTGCAGAAGCCGGCCTCGCTTCTGATTCTCTGACCGATTCTATTTTTGAAAGGGAAACGATTTCTCCTACGAGTTTCGGCAATCTTACGGCGATTCCGCACCCGCTCGTTCCGCAGACAGACACGACGTTTTGGGCGGTATGCACGCTGAAGAAGCCGATTGACTGGGCGGATAAGCGTGTCCAATTTGTCTGCCTGCTCTGCGTCGAGAAAGAAAGCAAAGCCGACCTCCAGCATATGTACAAATGGCTCGGCGGCATGTTAGATGATCCGGCCGCGGTAAGCCGTCTCTTAAAATGCACAACCTATCAGGAGGTTTTACGAGTATTCAGAGACAAACGATCAGAGAAAGACCGGGATACACCTTTTTTCCGTTAACAGCGGAAAAAGCCTGAGTAGTTATGAAAGCGATTTCATAATATGATGGTACTAACATCGAGACATACAAAATATCAAACTTTCAGGAGGTCTTTTACATGAATATATTACTCGTTTGTGCAGCAGGGATGTCAACAAGCTTACTCGTCACCAAGATGGAAAAAAGCGCGCAGGAACAAGGAAAAGAATATAAAATCTGGGCGGTGTCAGGCGATTCAGTCAACCAGCATATTGATAAAGCGGACGTATTGCTGCTTGGGCCTCAAGTCCGTTATTTGCTTCCGCAGCTGAAAAAATTGGGTGAATCAAAAGGAGTGCCGGTTGAAGTCATCAATACCGTCCATTACGGCACATGCAACGGAGCGGAGGTTCTGAAATCAGCGGAACAGCTCGGAAACGCATCGTAGAAAGGGGCGGGCCGTGTGAATAAGGTGAACCAGTTTTTAGAAGAGAAAGTCATGCCCATTGCCGGAAAAATTGCCTCCCAGCGGCATCTGCAAGCATTGCGTGACGGGATCATCCTCACCATGCCGCTTATTATCATCGGTTCATTTTTTCTGATCATCGGCAACCTGCCGATTCCGGGATATGCGGATTTCATGGCAAAGACGTTCGGAAGCGCCTGGTCTCAAAAACTGCAATATCCGGTTGATGCGACCTTTGAAATCATGGGTCTTGTCGCCGCTTTCGGAATCGCCTACCGCCTGGCCGAAAAATACGGGGTGGATGCATTATCGGCCGGTGCGATATCTTTGGCGGCGTTTCTCTTGGCAACGCCGTACAAAGTTCCGTTTCTGCCTTCCGGCGCCAAAGAGGAAATCATGGTCGGCGGCGGCATCCCGCTGTCTCTCATGGGAAGCAAAGGGCTGTTTGTCGCGATGATCATCGCCATGCTGTCGACGGAAATTTACCGCCTGATCATCCAGCGGAATTTCGTCTTCAAAATGCCGGACGGCGTGCCTCCGGCGGTCAGCAAATCATTTGTCGCTTTAATTCCCGGCTTTGCCGTCATCTTTCTGATCTGGGGCGCGCGTTTAATTGTCGAAGCGACGCCGTTTGAAAGCCTTCATAATATTGTAAGCGTTGTACTGGGGACGCCGCTCTCGATTCTTGGGGGAAGTCTCGGCGGAAGCTTGATAGCCGAAGCGGTTCAAATGCTCTTGTGGGCGTGCGGATTACACGGGGCGAACATAGTCGGCGGCGTCATGGCGCCGATCTGGTTCGGAGCGATGGATGCCAACCGGATTGCGTTTCAGGCGGGCGATGTGCTTCCGAATATTTTCACCCAGCAGTTTTTTGAAATCTGGATCAACATCGGCGGAAGCGGCGCGACACTGGCGCTCGTGGTCACCATGTTTCTCCGTTCGCGAAGCAAGCAGATGAAGCAGCTTGGGAAACTCGCCATCGGGCCGGCCGTCTTTAATATTAATGAGCCGATTATTTTCGGAATGCCGATCGTCATGAACCCGATGCTTCTCATTCCGTTCATTATCACACCGCTTGTCACACTGGTCCTTACCTATATCGGCATGAGCACTGGCCTCGTCGCCAAACCTGCCGGCATTGCCGTCCCATGGACGATGCCGCCGATTTTCTCCGGCTATCTTGCCACGGGCGGAAAAATATCAGGGGCTGTCATGCAGGCGATTAATATCATCACAGCCTTTATCGTGTACTATCCGTTCTTCAGAATGTGGGATTCGCAAAAGCTGAAAGAAGAAAACGAACTTGAACAATCGCAGGCGCCAGCCGTACAGGGAGACGAAAAAGCCGTGCTGTAGAGAAAGGGAGTGAAACACATGAATGAAAAAATGGAACAGACCATTTTTCAGATCATCCTGCATGGCGGCAACGGCAGAAGCGCATCAATGGAAGCCATTGCCGCCGCAAAGCGGGGGGACAGAGCCATGGCGGAAGAAAAGCTTCAGGAAGCCGCAAAGGAACTGACCGAAGCCCATCATTATCAGACAGAACTGATCCAAAATGAAGCCGGCGGAGAAAAAACAGACATGACGCTTTTGATGGTGCATGCGCAAGATCATTTAATGAATGCCATGACCGTGAAAGACTTGGCCGCTGAGTTAGTCGAGATTTACGAAAAAGTGAGTCTGCAAGGGGGAGCAAAAATATGACAAAAGGAATTAAAATTGTAACGATCGGCGGAGGTTCAAGCTATACACCGGAGCTTGTGGAAGGCATCATTAAACGCTATGAGGAACTGCCTGTCAGAGAATTATGGCTCGTCGACATTCCCGAAGGCGAGAAAAAACTCAATATTGTCGGCACGCTTGCAAAACGCATGGTCGAAAAAGCGGGTGTTCCGATAGAGATTCACCTGACGCTTGACCGGAGAGAAGCTTTGAAGGATGCGGATTTCGTAACGACTCAATTCCGCGTCGGCCTTCTTGAGGCCCGCGCCAAAGACGAACGGATTCCGCTAAAATACGGTGTAATCGGCCAGGAGACAAACGGTCCGGGCGGTTTATTCAAAGGGCTGCGCACCATCCCGATTATTCTGGAAATCGCGAAAGACATCGAAGAGCTTTGTCCGAATGCATGGCTCGTGAATTTCACAAACCCTGCCGGCATGGTTACCGAGGCCTTGCTCCGCTACTCGAATCTCACAAAAGTCGTCGGCCTCTGCAATGTGCCGATCGGCATTAAAATGGGCGTCGCAAAAGCATTGGACGTGGATGTCAGCCGGATCGAAGTGCAATTTGCCGGGCTGAATCATATGGTCTTCGGATTAGATGTTTTCTTAGACGGCGTCAGCGTGAAAGATCAAGTCATTGAAGCCATGGGAGACCCGGAAAACGCCATGACGATGAAAAATATTTCAGGGGCGGAATGGGAGCCTGAATTCCTTAAGGCGCTCGATCTGATTCCTTGCGGCTACCACCGCTATTATTTCAAAACGAAAGAAATGCTCGAGCATGAAATAGAAGCGTCACAGACGGAGGGCACACGCGCTGAGGTCGTACAGAAGGTTGAGAAAGAACTGTTCGAACTGTACAAAGATCCGAATCTCGCCATTAAACCGCCGCAGCTTGAAAAACGGGGCGGAGCGTACTACAGTGACGCGGCCTGCAACCTGATCAGCTCCATCTATAACGACAAACATGATATCCAGCCCGTCAATACGATAAACAACGGCGCGATCGCCAGCATTCCGAATGACTCAGCGGTCGAAGTGAACTGTGTCATGACGAAAGACGGTCCGAAACCGATCGCCGTCGGTGATCTGCCGGTGTCTGTCCGCGGACTCGTCCAGCAAATCAAATCATTTGAGCGCGTCGCCGCTGAAGCAGCCGTCACGGGAGATTATCAAACGGCGCTACTTGCGATGACGATCAACCCTCTCGTCCCGTCAGACTCCGTGGCAAAGGCCATTCTGGATGAAATGCTTGAGGCCCACAAAGAACATCTGCCTCATTTCTTTAAGTCGATTGAAGCATAAGAGCAGTAAAAAAACCCGGATTCGCTTCCGGGTTTTTTGCTTATTTTGTTTCGCTTAGTGAGGCGACTTCCGTCGTCCAGCCGAACACGTCGGCTTCCGCGCCTTTTTGAATGCCTGTAATGGTATCATACAATTTCTTCGAGATCTCTCCGGTTTCACCGCTGCCGATGACAAGACTTTCATCATTCCAGATCAGTTCGCCGACCGGAGAAATGACCGCCGCCGTACCGGTTCCGAATGTTTCTTCCAATCGGCCGTCACGATGCGCCTGGATGATTTCATCGATCGAAATCTTCCGCTCAGACACAGTCAGTCCCCAATGTTTGAGAAGGGTGATGACGGAATTTCTCGTAATTCCTTCAAGAATGCTTCCGTTCAGCTCCGGCGTCACGATTTCGCCGCTGATTTTGAAGAAGATGTTCATGCTGCCGACTTCTTCGATGTATTTTTTCTCAATGCCGTCAAGCCATAAAACCTGGGAAAATCCCTTCTCTTCCGCAACCTGCTGCGCCTTCAGGCTTGATGCATAGTTGCCGGCGGTTTTCGCGTTTCCGGTGCCGCCTTTGACGGCGCGCACGAATTCGTTTTCCACGGCGATTTTTACCGGTTTAATGCCTTCTTTGTAATAAGAGCCGACCGGGGAAAGAATGATAAACAGCTTGTACGTATGGGATGCCGCTACACCGAGGAAAGGCTCAGTCGCAATGATAAACGGACGGATATAAAGGGAAGTGCCTTCCGCTTTCGGAATCCAGTCTTTGTCGATGGCTACGAGCTGTTTCAGGCCTTCAAGAACAAGCTCTTCATCAATGAGCGGGATGCAAAGGCGGTCATTTGACTGGTTCAGGCGCTCCATATTTTTCTCCGGTCTGAACAGAAGCACTTCCTGATCCTTCGTTACATACGCTTTAAGCCCTTCAAAAACGGTTTGGCCGTAATGATAAACCATGGCCGCAGGATCCATTGAGATGGACTGATAAGGGATAATTCTCGGATCATACCAGCCTTGATCGGCGTCGTAATCCATAACAAACATATGGTCGGTGAAAATTCTGCCGAACGCAAGGTCATGGGGGTCCGGTTTCGGTTTTTTGGCTGAAGTCAATTCAACACGAATGTCTTGTTTCATATTGTTCTGTCTCCCTATTGGTGTTATTGTCAAACTTATTTGAAAATAATTTATATTCTATTGTATACCTTCAACAAATATTCGCAATAGTTTTCCTCAAATTTGTGAAAAAATCAAATCACATAAAAAGCAGGGGAGAGAATGCCCCCTGCGTGTTCGTTTTTACGTATTCTGTCATCACCGTGCTCAGTGAACCGTCACCTTGCCGGTTTTGTAAAACTGCTCCATTGCTTTATCGACGTACACCCAGCCCTTCCAGGCGATATGGATGGTGTCTTTCATAAAGTACGGATCATATTCGTGCCCGGATAAGTCGGCAACCTGAAAGCCCTTCGCTTTAATTTGCTTAGTGACTTTTTTGTAGTAATCAGTCCGGCCTTTTTTCGGGAAGCCGGTGTAGTCATACCATTTTCCGTTGACCGGAATAACCACGAACATCGGTTCAGCGCCGGCATCTTTCAGAATGTCCAGCATATCCTCAAAGTCGTGATATTCGACTGATTTGGCGTATGTTCTTCCTTTGTTGATTCCTTTCACTCTCTTTACTTTCTTCTTAATCTTTTTATAAGAAGCGTCATCGATATAGAAAGGATTGGACTTGGAGCTCCGTTCTCCTAATTGAGCGGCGGCTGTTTTTAACTCTGACCACGATTTCCCTTTCAGGTTTTCAGAGATCGTCCGTTCAGGGCCCTTGGTTTCTCCCATTGAATAATAAAGATCTTTTTTCTCAAGCAGAGAATAATAAGCTTTGGCAGCCGGCATGACCGCTTTCACTTTCCATGATTGTCCGTTGACCATTCCCTTGTACAATTCAGAAAGGACGGCATCATGCTGAACGACTTTAAAACGGAGCATGCGCTTCATCATGTTCTTTTTGACCGCGGGATCAATCTGGTTATTAAATGCTAAATCCAATGCCTGAAGTGATGAAAAATTCGGCGCAAAGTGCTGTTCATCAGAACCTTTTTTGATAAACCATTGCGGAGAAACAATGAATACCAGTTTTTTGCCCTTCAGCTGCTGATAATGCGCCGCAAAGTTCACGGCGTGTATCAAGGATTGGTCCCCGCCTTTTCCGACTAGATAAGGCGTAAAGCCTTGGTTGTTCACTTGGAAATAGTTGGACGGGTGAAACTCATCCAGTCTTGAAAGCTCGGAAGAACCGAAAATCGGCAGATACTTCGAGTCTTCGAACATTTTGTTTTGCAGATAGAGCCCCTGGAACATATTCGGATTTAAGGCTGCCGCCGACTCTTCGACACGTTTTTCAGGAATGAAGCGCGTAAGCCATGAAGCCGGAACTGCGATAGTTCCGACAAACAGGACGAACGCTAAAATAATTGGTCCAAAGAAACGCTTTTTCATTTACTTCAACTCAGTCAGTTTGTTTACAATGTTGTTTGGCGTATTCCACTCGTCACGGTCAAATTCAGTGATCGGCACTGTAATGCCGAAGCGGTTTTCGATGGCGACAAGCAGCTCTACAGTTCCGAAAGAATCAAGCAGTCCTTCTTCAAAGATTTCAATATCAGGATTTTCTTTTACAGCGTCCTCCTGACAAACTTCAGCTAATACGTCTAATACTTCCTGTTTAAATTCCATGTGTTTTCAATCTCCTTTAGTGATGAAATGGTTTTCCTGAGAAAATATAAAATCCGAAACATACGAAATGGAATGTGATGACGATGGCTAAAAAGGCCGTAAAACGATTGGCGGGCAGCCATTTGTATTTCTTATTCCATTTCTCAAAAAAGTTATACCCGGTCATTAATACGGCGTGGTACAGGCCGTATACAATATATTGCAGGGCGAGTCCGTGCCAGACGCCCATCAGCATGAACAGCAGGAAATACCCGATGTTCGAGACGGCCATCCGGTTCTTTATCCATTTTTTCTTTGTCATCCAGAAAACAAAGCGCATAAATACGTAGTCTCTGAACCAGAAGGATAAGGACATGTGCCAGCGGTTCCAGAAGTCTTTAATGTTTTTGCTGATAAACGGCTTATTAAAGTTTTCCGGAGATTTGATACCCATGATATAGCTTACACCGACGGCAAACATCGTGTAACCCGCAAAATCAAAAAACAAGTACAAGCTGTATCCGTACATGTACAGCACATTACCCCACAGTTTGCTGTGGGTGATATGAGACAGATTCATAATGAAATACGTGTTAATCGCATATCCGATAATGAATTTGTATAAGAAACCGATAAAAATTTTATGAATGCCGGTATACAGTAAATCAGCGTATTCTCCCTTTGTCCATACTTTCTGTTCGTCCTTGGCAAATCTGCGGTATCTGTCGATCGGACCGGAAGAAATGGTCGGGAAAAACATAATAAAGTACAAAAGGCGGTGAAGCGGCATTTTTTCTTTAATCAGTCCGTCTCTCGTTTCCATGATCAGCTGGACGCCTTTAAATGTCAAATAAGAAATTCCTAAGAAACTGATCAGGTTATGAACCGGGTGATGAGGCGCCGGCGGAAAGAAAAACGGCCATAATTTAGATAAAAACAGGGGTAAAATGGACGCGATCACGGCCATACTGAAGACAAAGCCGCTGTTGGCTTTCAGTCTGTAAGCGAGATAACCCCTGATTAAAAGCACCTGCCACAGCGTAAAGATACATAGTGCGATCACGCCGTGCAGATCATGCGCGAAAATCAAAGCCAATACGATGATGGATATAAACATGTTGTATCCTTGGAATCTCTTGCCGTTCAGCCCTAAAATAATCGTCGGCAAAAGAAGGATTCCAAGTAAGATAAAGAAGAAAAACGAGCTGTAAGGCGTCATACAAGAACCTCTTCGCCAATGCGTTTACGGTCGATTTTTCCGTTCGCAGTCATTTGAATGTGATCCTGATAAATGAATTTTCTCGGAATCATGTAGGCCGGAAGCGAAGCGGCCAGTTCTTTCTTAATGGCGCTTGTCAGCTGGAATTCTTTTTCAAAATCATGTTTTTCAGGCACGATGGCGGCAATTAGATATTCGACAGGTCCGTTAGGCTGATACGGGATGACAACCGCCGTGCGCACATATTGAGACTGCCTTACATGTACTTCGATTTCCTCCAGCTCCATGCGGTAGCCGTGAAGCTTAATCTGGAAATCAAGGCGTCCTTGGCAGAAAATCTGACCATCCTGAACATAACCGGCATCACCCGTGTGATATGCCCACTGGCCGTCGATCGGGAAAAACGCTTTTTCCGTCAGAGAAGGTTCTCCGAGATAGCCTTTGCTTACGCTCGGGCCCGCGATGATGATTTCCCCTTTTTCTCCGTCCGGAAGCTTATTCCCGTTTTCATCCATGATGAAGATATCCATATCGGGTTTTGCAAAACCGACGGGCAGGGATTCATTTTCATCGATGATCTGCTGCGTAATTTCAACGGAGGTGACGGCAACCGTTGTTTCAGTCGGGCCGTATGTATTGAATACGCGGGCCTTCGGAAAACGGTTTAACAGCTCCTGTGCCACGGCAGCCGGAAGCGCTTCTCCGCAAAACATAAATACTTCTGCCTCAGGCAGGAGCTCCTGCGTAAAGCCGGGGTCCATCAGACACATTTGGACGAAAGACGGCGTCGATGTCCAGACGTTCAGTTTGGATTTCTCCAGCTCTTCAAATAGTACTTTCGGTTTATTGATTTTGTCTTTCGTTACGCAGTGCAGCGTACCTCCCGTTTGAAGCGACGGGAAAATGTCCATGACAGATAAATCAAAAGAAAACGGAGCTTGGTTTAAGAAAGTCTTACCCCTGCCCACAGGAAAATCCCTGCAGATCCAGTCAGTGAAGCTTTGCAGGTTATCAGCCGATATCTGCACGCCCTTCGGATTTCCCGTGCTGCCGGACGTGTAAATAATGTAAAATGTATCTAGCTCTTTTACCCAGTTCTCACGGCTGAGGTCTGCATCTCCGTCAGCTGCAAGCTCTTCGGGCGTAACGGTTTTAATCAGATTGCTTCCCGTATCGACTGCATCGCCCGATACGCTGATAAGCAGCTCTGCGCCTGAGCTTTCAATGATTTTGACGATCCGCTCCGCCGGAATGGAAACATCGACAGGGATGTAAGGGCGGCCCGCTTTGACGCATCCTAAGAAAGAAACGATCATATTCGGCTCCATATGTCCGTAAACCAGGACAGGCGCTTTCGAACCGTCAGCTGTATGTTTTTGAATGCCGGACGCAACCCGCTCCGACAAATCCCATAATTCCCCGTAAGTGAGGGAATGATCTAAGGAACGAAACGCTTCGGCCTGCGGCTTGGCGTCTGCGTATGTTTTTATAGCATCAAGTAGTTTCATAGTTATCCTCCCCGATTAGAAATCGTTGTAAATATAAGTGCCGGTATTCGCTGTATGAAATCCATACATCCAAAAGAGCAATACTAATATCAGAAAATAAAAGCCCGTATGAAACGTCCATTTGATCAATGTATTTTCATAAGCACGTTTTAATTTTTGCATCATATTCAAAATTCCTTCCCCGCGTATTCAATAATTACACCAGTATATGACGATTAGATTAACAAAAAGTTTCAAAATATGTCTAATATCCTAAGCTTAAAATTTCCTTAAAAATGAATGAGAAACAAAAGGATGGAAAACACGCATGTATAAATTGGCAAATGATCATACTAAAAAGGCGCTGTTCAGGCGGGATTTTTAACTTATCGTAAATATAAACGAGGTAAAAAAATTTTGGCGGCTTTTTCTTAAGCAGGCTTGTGCCGAACCCCAATGGAGAAGGGCGAAAAGCCGTTTCCGGCAGGATAGCCGATAAAGCGCCGCATCTTGTGAAATGAGGAAGAAATTATTATGATAGATAAGGTAGCAGAAAACGTGAAAACCCCAATTCAACACTACTGTTATCGGCTGACTGTGAAAGCCTTTTAATAGAAAGGAAGAGGAAAATGAATCAAAACAATATGGGGGGCAGCCAAAAGACGCCCGAGAAAGAAAGCATGGGCCGCATTTTGTGGCAGCTAACCCGCCCTCATACATTGACGGCATCGTTTGTGCCCGTACTTCTCGGCACCGTATTGGCGATGTTTTACGTAAAGGTTGATTTCCTGCTGTTTTTGGCCATGCTGTTTTCCTGCCTTTGGATCCAGATCGCCACGAACTTATTCAATGAATATTACGATTTTAAACGCGGTTTAGATACGGAGGATTCCGTCGGTATCGGCGGAGCGATCGTCCGCCACGGCATGAAGCCGAAAACAATTCTGCAGCTGGCGCTCGGCTCTTATGCGATTGCCCTCGTGCTCGGTGTTTATATCTGCATGAGCAGCAGCTGGTGGCTTGCGGCTATCGGCCTTGCCGGCATGCTGATCGGCTATCTGTATACGGGCGGCCCGCTGCCGATTGCGTATACACCGTTCGGGGAACTGTTCTCCGGCATTTGCATGGGCTCTGTATTTGTCCTTATTTCTTTCTTCATTCAGACAGGCAGAATTAATGAACAGAGCATTTTGATTTCCATCCCGATCGCCATCTTGGTCGGAGCCATTAATCTGTCCAACAATATCCGTGATATTGAGGAAGATAAAAAGGGCGGACGTAAAACCCTGGCCATTTTGATGGGGCATAGAGGGGCCGTTATGATACTGGCCGCATCTTTTGCCATCGCTTACATCTGGATCATCGGTCTTGTCATCATGGGTTACACAAGCCCGTGGCTGTTCCTGGTCTTCCTGAGCGTGCCGAAACCCGTTCAGGCCGTGAAAGGCTTTGTGAAAAACGAAATGCCGATGAACATGATTATTGCGATGAAATCAACGGCGCAAACCAATACATTTTTCGGATTCCTGCTTTCCATCGGACTCCTGATCAGTTATTTCCGCTGATTAAATGAAAGGGCAAATGCCATAACCGGCATTTGCTTTTTTTTATGACATAATCTTCACGATATTGTAAAGAACCTGACCGCGGACTGACACGTCTCATATATGGACAGCAAAGCAAGGAGATGAAAAAAATGGACTTGTCAACAGCCCATATGGATGATTTGAAAACGGTCATGGAAGATTGGAAAAATGAATTATTAGTTTATAAATTCGCTTTAGATGAGCTGGATACGAAGTTTTCTATCATCAGCCAGGAATATAATCTGATTCACGGGCATAACCCGATCGAGCATACAAAATCACGCGTGAAAAGTTTTGAGAGTATCGTCAATAAACTGATGCGCAAAGGCTGCGATGTGACGACGCAGGAAATGAAAGAGCATATTCATGATATTGCGGGTGTCAGGATTATCTGTTCTTTTATTTCCGATATTTATAATGTCGCTGAGGTTTTGAAGCAGCATAAGGACCTGAAGATCGTAAAGGTGAAGGATTATATCAAACATCCGAAGCCGAACGGCTACCGCAGCCTGCATTTGATTATTGAAATTCCCGTTTATTTGACGAATCGTGTGGAATATGTGAAGGCGGAAATTCAAATCCGCACCATTGCCATGGATTTTTGGGCGAGTCTTGAACATAAAATTTATTACAAATTAAATAACGAAGTCCCAAAGCATCTGACCGACGAGCTGAAGGAAGCAGCGGACATTGCCCATTATTTAGACGAAAAGATGCTTGGGATTAAGAAAGAAGTCGATTAAACAATTGATGCATCACAACCAGCCGGACCGCTTTTATGTGCAGTCCGGCTGGTTGTTTTTATGTTTACGTGTTTTCGCTTTCCTGCGCGATATATTCTGACGATGATTCAGGCTGAAATCCTGATTGAATTTGAACAGAGAATGCAAAAGATATCAAATCGCAAACAGCACATTCCCGCAGAAAAAATGTGTAAGATCGAGGTTTACTTTTTTTAAAAAGGGAAAGACATTTGTACAACAAAAAGGGAGATGAATATCAGTGGGAAAGAATGAAACAATGCATATCGTATCATGTGCCGATGATCATTATGCTCGTCATTTGGGTGGGATGTTCGCTTCTTTATTGATGAATATGGATAAAACAAGGGATGCGAAATTATATGTGATCGACGGCGGAATTACTGCCGAAAACAAGGACAAGCTTGAACAGACCGCGATGTCATTCGGGACGCCGCTTGAATTTTTAGAAGTAGACGCTGATCAATACAAGCATGCAGTCGAAAGCAGCCACATTACAAAAGCGGCTTATTACCGCATTTCCATCCCTGATTTAATTAAGGATGAGTCCGTAAAGCGGATGATTTACATTGATTGCGATGCAATTGTGATGGAAGATATTTCGGTTTTATGGGACTTGGATATTTCCCCGGCAATAGTTGCGGCGGTAGAAGACGCGGGACAGCATGAAAGGCTGAAAAAAATGAATATCAGCGACACTGCCAAGTATTTTAATTCCGGTATTATGATTATAGATTTCGAACCTTGGAGAAAACAAAATATTTCCGAAAAGGTGATTGATTTTATTAACGAAAACAGCTCGGAGGATTTTCTCGTGTTTCATGATCAGGACGCGCTTAACGCGATCTTATATGATCAATGGCATGAACTGCATCCGCGCTGGAATGCGCAGACGCATATTATCATGAACGAGAAAACGCCTCCTGAACTGATCGACCGTATACGTTACAGAGAAACACGTGCCGAACCGGCCATCGTCCATTTCTGCGGCAGCGACAAGCCTTGGAATACAGGCACCTCGCACCCGTATCGTGATCATTATTTCCGATATATGTCCTTTACGAAATGGAACACGATCGACCGCCCGGCCATGAACCAATAGGCAGGTGTGATGAAACGCTTGTGAAGCCGTTATCCGGCTCATAAGCGTTTTTTTATTATTTCATCCGAATCGCACGCACGCGTTTTTGCAGGCTGGTCTTTTCGGCAGACGGCTTCAATCGGCTGACTGCCGTTTGCGCCGCTGATTTTGCTTTTTTCGTCTTTGTTTTTTCAGCCGTTTTTACTTTGTCTCTAGCCTGCTGCCGGTTGAGTTTATCTTTTATCCGGTCAAGCCGTTTTTCCAGAGCGGTTTTTTCTTTTCCCGGCTGGATTTCGCTGACTGCTTTTTGGGCTTTTGCGGTGCTGGCCTCAGAGGTCTTTTTTTCCGCCTGCTTGACGCTGGCCTCAGCTGTTTTCAAAAGGCTTGAGTTGACAGCGTTCAGCCGCTTTTGCAGCCCTTTTTTCTCTGAACCGGCCGGTAATTTGCGGATGGCGCTTTGTGCGGCATTGACGGCGGTTTTTTTCTTTTGTTTTTCGGCAGTCCGGACTTTGTCTCTTGCGTCCGTCACATTTCTTGCCGTCTGAACTTTATTGATCCGGGACTCGAGAGCGGTTTTTCCCTTTGACTTGGACAGCTTGCTGACGGCCGTTTTTGCTTGATTGATATCTGCCTGTTTTTTCGTCTTTTCCGCTTTTATTACGGTCCGTTCGGCATAGCTCTTTTGCTTTACATGATATTGCACCAGGCCGTACCCGAATCGGCTGTCACGTCCGGGAGCGCCCAGATCTTTGACGTTTTGCTGCATCTGCTGCCGGAGCTGTGTATTTGTTTCCTCGGGATATTTCTGCCTGAGCAGCGCGAACATGCCGGTGACGTGGGGCGCGGCTTGAGATGTGCCGTCAGCCGTGGCGTACATTTGATTTAGATACGTGCTCGTAATATTGGTGCCGGGTGCGGCAAACTCAATTTGTTTTCCGGTCGTGGAAAAAGCCGCGAGCCCGTTTTTTTCAGTTGACGCTGAGACTGCCGTTACGCTGCTGTAGGCGCCCGGATAATTGACGGGTTTTTTGTTGCCGTCGTTTCCTGCGGCGGCTACGATCACGATTCCTTTTTTGTATGCTTTGTCTACGGCGTCGTGAAGAATTTTGCTGTCTGCGTTAGTTCCGAGGCTCATATTGATGATGTCCATTTTATTGGCGATCGACCAGTCGATCGCTTTAAGAAGGCTTTTAAGATCCCCTGCACCCTTTCTGTCTAATGCCTTAACCGCATATAACCGGACATCCGGCGCGATGCCGTCAATGCCGTATCCGTCATGTTTGGCCGCAATGATTCCGGCGACATGCGTCCCGTGTCCGTTGTCATCTTTGTATGAAGAAGTATAGCTGACTGCGGAATAGCCTCCCGCAATGGACAGATCATCATGAGGATAAATGCCGCTGTCAATGACAGCCACTTTCACCTTTTTTCCCGTCAAGCCTTCTTTCCACGCCTGCTTGACCTGAGTCGGTTCTATATCCCATTGCGGCAGCGCGTAACTGCTGCTTTGGGCCGCTGATAACGGGCGGATATCAGAACCGCCTGCTGCCTGAAAGGATACATTGTCTTCTACATATAAGATGTCAGGGTCCTGTTTCAGGTCTTTCACCGTTTGTGAATCGGCTGACACGGCGACTGCCGGGAGATGCTGATAGGTCTGTTCCACATCCGCTCCGCTGTCTATGGCGGATTCCTTGCCGTTTTGATTTTTGTACACCACGATAACGTCCCGGTCGTGCGTCTCGGCGTGCGCGGGCGCCGCGGCGGAGAACAGGCCGGCGCACAAGGCCGCGGCCATTATCGGTTTCAGGGTGTGATACATTGCAATTCCCCCTTTTTCTTTATATATCGGCAGTGCGGAATTCTTTTTTTCCTGAGGGATAAGGAAAATTTCTGTATGCAAATGTAAGCGTTTCCAAAATATGATGGAGAAAATGCTTTAAGACATCTGCGCAATGAACTCAAAAAGGGGGTTTTTGATAAATGAGTACGTTCAATCGGGTCATGGAAGAAAAAATCATGCCTGTCGCCGGAAAAGTCGCCGGCCAAAGGCACTTAAGAGCTTTGCGGGACGGCATTATTTTGACTATGCCGCTTATCATCATCGGATCGGTTTTTCTGATTCTGACGAGTCTTCCGATTCCCGGTTATGCCGATTTTATGGCTGGTCTTTTCGGTGAAAATTGGGTTGAAAAGCTCGGGTATCCCGTGAATGCGTCCTTTGACATTATGGCGCTTGTCGCCGCCTTTGGGATTGCCTACCGGCTTGCGGAAAGCTATGAGGTGGATGCCCTGTCGTCGGGAGCCATTGCCCTTGCCGCCTTTTTATTGGCGACGCCGTATCAGATTCCGTTTATTCCTGACGGCTCGGCAACAGAGATTATGGTGGGAGGCGGCATTCCGATTTCGCTGCTCGGAAGCAAAGGTCTGTTTGTCGCGATGATCATTGCAATGCTGTCTACGGAAGTGTACCGGTTTATCATACAAAGAAATATCGTCATTAAAATGCCTGACGGAGTGCCGCCTGCGGTCAGCAAATCGTTTGTTGCGCTCATCCCCGGTTTCATTATTATTACGCTTGTATGGCTGGCCCGTCTGTTTATTGAAATAACTCCTTTTAAAAGCCTCCACAATGTCGTAGGCGATCTGCTGGGCACCCCGCTGTCTATTCTGGGCGGGAGTCTCGGCGGAAGTCTTATCGCCGAATTCGTGCAAATGCTGCTTTGGTCGTGCGGCATACACGGCGCGTCCATTATCGGCGGCGTCATGTCGCCGATCTGGTATGGGGCGATGGATGCCAACCGTTTGGCTTTTCAGGCGGGAGAAGCGCTGCCGAGCATTTTTACGACACAGTTCTTTCAAATATGGATTAATGTCGGCGGAAGCGGAGCGACGCTTGCCCTTGTGCTGACCATGCTTGTGCGCTCCAGAAGCAAACAGATGAAACAGCTCGGCCGTCTCGGCATCGGGCCCGCGATTTTTAACATTAACGAACCGATTATTTTCGGGATGCCGCTCGTCATGAATCCGCTGTTAATCGTGCCCTTTATCATTGCGCCGCTCTTGACCATTACGGCGACGTACATCGGGATGAGCACGGGGATGGTGGCAAAACCGGCGGGAATCGCCGTGCCGTGGACGATGCCGCCGCTGATTTCCGGTTATTTGGCGACGGGCGGGAAAATCTCCGGTTCGGTCATGCAGCTGATCAATCTCCTGATTACATTTATCATCTATTATCCGTTTTTCCGAATTTGGGATCTTCAAAAATGGAGAGAGGAACGGGCGGCGGAACAAAACGTCACTGAAGAAACATAAAAAAACGGGCGCTTTCGCCCGTTTTTTTAACGCTGGAAAAATTCGATCCATTCGCCGTCAGGTCCTTCAATGTAAAAGTAGCGGTACCCGTTCGGAAGCGTCGTGATTTCTTCATCAATAAATACGGCGCCCTGACGCTTCGCATGCGTGAACTCCGACGCGATATCTTCTGTCAATAAAGCGACATGATGCACTTTTCCTTCTGCGGGAAGCTCGCTGCTGTAGCCCTGGATCAGCTCAATTTCTGTCTCCGGCCCTTCCTGAAAGCCGAGAAAGGCAAGTTCAATAATGCCGTTCGTATGAGTGATACGATCCTTTAACTGCATACCGAGAACGTCTTGATAAAAGGCGATGGATGTTTCAATATCTTTGACCATAATGCCTGTATGGTCGATTCTTTTGGCTGTCATGGTTTTCCCCCTGTTTTGAATTTTTCGGGACAATGCGGTGTTGATCATGTTTTATGGTACGATAAGAGAAAGCAAAACGAAAGAGGAATGCACAATGAAGCTACTTACAGTGAAAGATACATTTGCCGGAAAGCTGAAAAAAGGATTCCCCCTGATTGAAAAAGACGCTCTGTCCGGAAGCTCGGCTCATTTAACAGAGGGCGATCTTTTTGATGTGACATCCGAGAAGGGTGAGTTTATCGGAAAAGGCTATTACGGTTTGCAGAATAAAGGAGTCGGCTGGGTGCTGTCCCGCGAGAGAGATGAACGGATCGACGGACGTTTCTTTCTGGACAAGCTGAAAAAAGCGGCTGAAGCAAGAGCCCATCTGTTTAAGGCGCCCGATACGACGGCGTTCCGGCTGTTCAACGGTGAGGGCGACGGCATCGGCGGCGTCACGATTGACTTTTATGACGGTTATCTGCTGATTCAATGGTACAGTAAAGGCATTTACGCTTATAAGGACAGCATGATTGAGGCGATTGACGGACTGGAGCTTTCTCATAAAGCGATCTACGAAAAGAAACGATTCGATACGGCCGGGCAATACGTGGAAGACGACGATTTTGTCAAAGGCGAAAGAGGAGATTTTCCGGTCATTGTTCAAGAAAACGGCATCCGATACGCGGTGGATCTAAACGACGGGGCGATGACGGGCATTTTCTTAGACCAGCGTCATGTGCGCAAAGCGATTCGGGACAAGTATGCAAACGGCAGACGGGTGCTGAATACGTTCTCTTATACGGGGGCATTTTCCGTTGCGGCGGCGCTTGGCGGAGCTGATAAAACGACCAGCGTCGATGTCGCCAACCGCAGTCTCGCAAAAACGATTGAACAGTTCAGCGCCAACGGAATTGATTATGAGGCGCATGACATTAAAGTCATGGATGTTTTCAAATACTTCGGCTATGCGGAGAAAAAAGGGCTGGAGTTTGACCTCATCATCCTTGATCCGCCTTCTTTCGCCCGCACAAAAAAACGGACGTTCAGCGCGGCGAAAGATTATAAAAATCTGCTGAAGGAAACGATCGCCATCACCGCAAAAAACGGCATCATCGTCGCTTCGACAAACAGCAGCGCCTTCAATATGAAGAAATTTAAAGGCTTTATAGAGACCGCCTTTAAAGAAACAAATGAGCGTTACGACATTTTGGAAGAATACACGCTTCCGGAAGATTTCAAAACGATTCCCGCGTTTAAAGAAGGGAACTATTTGAAGGTTGTTTTCTTGCGGAAAAAATAGAATGACCATTTATAGCGTGGAAAGAGGGGAAAAGAAAACCCTCTTTCATCGCGTTAATACGGGATAAAATAATCTTCATATCTTAAAGAAACAACCCGCTATTACTTAGTATCTCATCTGTGCTAAGTAAAGTGGCCTCACTAATCCCCACATTGTTGGCTTTCATGAAGGATTGCACCGCTTGGTAGCCAACCGCATAACCTGCAAACGGTGATAAGCCGACAGGCTGATAACCTTGTTCGGCTGCAAAGGTGTCGCCAAACATGTAACTGCTGACCTCAGCAAATCCTTTCACATTTAATGAGTCTTTGATGATTTCTTTTGAGTATTCTAAGTCTTCTTTTTCAAAAGAAGTAACCCAGGGACCTAACAGAGCTTCTCCGTAAAGTTCTTTGGCAAACGATTCTGCCAATCCCTCTATAATTAAGTAATCACCAACCGTTACGTTCCCATAATCCCAATTGAAATACGAAAAACGAATATTATGATGGAATTCATGTGCGATTACAGCAGGCAGTCTCGGTATGTTATATGAATTGGGGAATATTGAAACTTGAATAAATCCCGGAATTCCTCCGAATCCACAATACCCTCTATGTAACTCAAGCTTTTTTTGATTGGCCAAATACATCCCAAACCTTATTTCATCAGCATTTATTTTTAAGTGGTTTTGCTGGATAAATTCTACACAATGAGTTAAAGTGCCATATGCAATTTGAAGAGCTTGAATTTCTTTTAGATTCTCTAATGCTTTTCTTCCGGTTTCCGTATCAAATATGCTCAGATAGCCCAGCATATTTGCAGCCATGATTACATCATATCCGTTAGGCTGCTTTGCCTTTAAGGGAACATTAATCTTTTTCCACATATCTTCAAAAGGTTTCATCATTGAATACCGATAATAGTCTTCTCTATTTTCAATCATTGAAAATAACGTTTCGTATTGCCCAATTGTATCCTCGATAATGATTTTAATGGGTACCACCCTTTTTTTGATGATCTATATAAATTGTAATGGCATCACTCATGAGCTTCGCCAACCCTTCACCATACTGATCGATGTTCTTAGTGAAGCGTTTATCTTCAATATAGAGTTGACCTAATCCGTAAAAGGCATCAAAAGAATATTCACCAAAATTTTCATTGAGAAAATCAAACCACTCTTTGATAGCTGTTTGTACGTCTGGGGACTTGGGAGATTGGTTAATAAGGAGTGCAAATTTATTGAACATTGCAGTCCACTTATCAGATAAATCTTTTTGCTCACCATCAGTCATGTTTTTCAATCTAATATTTACCTTATCGACAGGTTGATCACCCCACCGTTTGCGAGCTTCTTGTTCATAAAGATTATGATTGAAGTTCATTCCCTCAAACCGCTCTTTGTTCGTCATGCAAATCTCTCCCATCATATGTTTGATTGATTTATCGATGGTTTCAATCATCTTATCGACTCTATTCCGTTTCTCAATCAACATTTTCTTTTGTAAAATTAATGCCTCCCTTCGGTTAAATGAAGGACTATTAATGATTTCTTTAATCTCTTTTAAGGAGAAATCGAGCTCCTTGAAAAATAGTATCTGCTGCAGCTGTTCAAGATTCTCTTCAGAATAAAGCCGATAACCGGAATCTGTCGTTTCCTGAGGAGTCAATAATCCAATTTGATCGTAATGATGGAGAGTACGTATGCTTACTCCAATCAGTTCAGCTACTTCTTTTACTTTCATACCCATCACGTTTGCCGCCTCCTTAATGGCTACTCTAAAGTATTACGCAACGTAAGAGTCAATAGTTAGTTAAAGATTTTTTGTATATAAAGGGAGAACATATGAGGATTTCATTGCTGAAATTAAAGAAAAAAAGCCGGGCGTGAAGCTCCGGCTCTTTTCTATTCAATAATGTGCTGCACCCGGCCGATTCGCCCGTCTTCAAGGCGGACCTTAATGCCGCGCGGGTGGAAGCTTGAGTTCGTCAAAATATCCTTCACGATTCCTCTTGTCAGCTTTCCTGAACGCTGATCGGCTTTCAGGACGATATCGACTTCAAGTCCTTTTCTGATGCTGCTTCGCTGCTGGCCGTTCATATGACACATCCGTTCTTCAGTCTTTTCACTTCATATCTTATCATATCGTGTTTTCGCCATTTTATGAAGGACAGACGAATCAATCCTTCATAGCAAATAAAAAAAGACCGCTCTGTAAGGAGCAGTCTTTTATGACATAAACGAAAGCAAAATCGGGGCCGCGCCCAGCGTCATAATTGCGGCGAGAATCATGGACACGCTTGAGATCGTTCCTGATACGGAGCTGAGCTCAAATGCTTTAGATGTTCCCGCTCCGTGCGCGCTAGTTCCGAGCAGCACGCCCCGGGCAATTTCGTTATCAATGCGGAAATAGCGGATGACCATCGGCCCGATGATCGTTCCCAATAAAGCCGTTAAAATGACGAAAACCGCTGTAACGGCCGGCATCCCGCCGATCATTTCTGAAACGTTCATGGCAATCGGCGTCGTCACGGATCGCGGCACGAGACTGTCGACTAAGCTGCTGCCGAGATGGAACCATTTCGCGATAAAGGCCGTTGACAGAATGGCGATACATGAACCGACCGCTACGTTCAAAATAATTTCCACGGCGTATTTCTTTAAAATCGGGAAATATTTATAAAGCGGGATAGCGAACGCCACTGTTGCCGGCTGAAGCATATCGGTCAGCAGTCCGCCGCCGAGATTGTATGTCTGATACGGGACATTGACAAGAAGCAGCAGTACGACCAAAACAGCGGGCGTAATCAGAAGCGGCGACGTATACACCCGCGGAAAACGAGTGTAGAGTTTTTTCGCGCCCAAATATACTAAGACAGTTAAGAATAAACTTATGATTCCGATGAACACGTTTGTTTTTTCTCCTTTCTTTTTGCTATCAGCTGTGTAAGCGTACCTGTTGAAACCATCACGACAAATGTGCTGATGACGACGACAAGTAAAATGCTTACGCCGAATTTAGACATAATATCTCCGTATTCAATCACTCCGACGGCAGACGGGATGAAAAACAGCAGCAGCTCACCGAGGAGCCATGCTGCGCCAAGCTCAATCCATTCAAGTTTGATAATCTTGAAATGCAATAATGTGAAAAGAATCACAATCCCGATTATACTGCCGGGAATATTTATATGAAGAGCCGCCGTGACCCAATTGATCAGACGCGCAAATATAAACAGCAGAGCGATTTGAATAACGGTAAGCAGCAATTTTTTCATAATGATGCCTCCCTTATATTTATATTGTACAGAAGGTTTTGCTATAGGTAAAATACATATAAAGAATAATGTGTATTCCTTTTGTCTATAGAAAGGATGAAATGTAATGGATATCCGGCACTTAACGTATTTTTTGGAAGTGGCCCGTTTGAAAAGCTTTACGAAGGCTTCACAGTCTCTGTATGTTTCACAGCCGACAATCTCAAAAATGATTAAAAACCTGGAGACGGAGCTCGGCATTAAGCTGTTTTACCGCAATGGCCGGCAAGTTGAACTGACTGACGCCGGGCAGAGCATGTATGTGCAGGCGCAGGAAATCACAAAGTCCTTCCAAAACCTGACGTCAGAGCTGAACGATATTATGGAAGTGAAGAAAGGGCACGTCCGCATCGGTCTTCCGCCGATGATCGGGTCCGGCTTTTTCCCGAGAGTGCTCGGTGACTTCCGCGTCACATATCCCGATGTGACGTTTCAGCTTGTTGAGGACGGCTCTATTAAAGTGCAGCAAGGGGTGGAGGACGGCTCGCTTGATATCGGGGTCGTCGTACTTCCCGCGAATGAAGAGGTTTTTCATACGTTCACAATCGTCAAGGAAACCCTTATGCTCGTCGTCCATCCGTCACATCGGCTCGCTGACGAGAAAGAATGCAGTCTCCACGAATTGAAAGAAGAGCCGTTCATATTTTTCAGGGAGGATTTTGTCCTTCATAATCGAATTATGACGGAATGCGTGAAAGCCGGATTCAGGCCTCACGTCATTTATGAAACGTCACAGTGGGACTTTATCAGCGAAATGGTATCGGCCAACCTCGGTATCGGCCTGCTGCCGGAAAGAATCTGCCGCGGTCTTGATCCTGACAAAGTCAGAACCATTCCGCTCGTTCATCCGGTCATTCCGTGGCATTTAGCCATCATTTGGCGGAAAGACCGCTATATGTCCTTTGCCGCCAGAGCCTGGCTGGAGCATACGAAATCGTATTTATGGAATCCGAAAAAGAGAAAAAAGGATGATTAAGCATGGACGCACAAACCGCAGCTCAACACTTGAGTAAAGTGCGGGATCAAAACCCGCTCGTTCACAGTATCACCAATAATGTCGTCACGAACTTCACCGCTAACGGACTGCTCGCGCTCGGCGCATCGCCCGTTATGGCTTATGCAATTGAGGAGGCAGCCGACATGGCGAAAATCGCAGGAGCGCTCGTCCTGAATATAGGAACCCTCAGTTCGGCGTCGGTTGAAGCTATGATCGCGGCCGGAAAATCGGCCAATGAAAACGGCGTTCCGGTCATTTTTGATCCGGTAGGCGCCGGCGCCACGCCGTTTCGGACGGCATCAGCCCGCAAGATCATACAGGAGGTCCGCTTGTCCGTCATTCGCGGAAATGCCGCGGAAATCGCCAATATTGCCGGCGCCCCTGATTGGAAGATAAAAGGCGTGGATGCGGGGGAAGCCGGAGGAGATGTGGTTCAGCTCGCTAAGACGGCTGCAAGCGGGCTGAAGACGGTCATTGCGATTACCGGAAAAACCGACGTCATCTCCGACGGCACCGACACATACGCCGTACATAACGGTGATAAACTGCTGACGAAGGTGACGGGGGCGGGATGCTTGCTGACGTCTGTAATCGGAGCCTTCTGCGCAGCGGGGCAGGACGTTCTGCAAGCGGCCGTTTCAGCCGTTTCTGTATACGGAAGCGCCGCTCAGCTTGCCGCTCTGGACACCTCCCATAAGGGGCCGGGCAGCTTCCAGATTGAGCTTTTAAACAAGCTGGCAAGCATCTCAGAACAAGAAGCGGCCGAGCTTGCCGCAATTGAAAGGGTGACAGAAAAATGACGCGTATTTCTCGGGAAATGATGAAGGATATGTTATCGGTTTATTTTATTATGGGATCAAACAATACAAGCGCAGACCCCGTTTCCGTGGTGAAAAAAGCCATTGAGGGCGGCGCTACGCTTTTTCAATTTCGGGAAAAGGGGAGCGGTTCTTTAACAGGGGAGGAACGTGTTCTGTTCGCGAAGCGGGTGCAGGATGTCTGCAGGCAGGCCGGGATTCCTTTCATCATTAATGATGATGTCGAATTGGCCTTGCGCCTTGAGGCGGACGGAGTGCATATCGGGCAGGATGACGCAGACGCCGAAGAAACGAGAGCGGCAATCGGCGATATGATACTCGGTGTGTCAGCACATAACGTCTCCGAGGTGAAGCGGGCGGAAGAAGCCGGAGCCGATTACGTCGGAATGGGCCCGGTCTATCCGACCGAAACAAAAAAAGATGCTGAAGCCGTGCAGGGCGTTACATTGATTGAAGAGGTGCGGCGTCAGGGCATCACCATTCCGATTGTAGGAATCGGCGGCATTACGGCTGACAACGCGGCGCCCGTCATTGAAGCGGGTGCAGACGGCGTCAGCATGATCAGCGCCATCAGCCAAGCCGAAGATCCAAAAGCGGCGGCGCGGAAGTTTTCAGAGGAAATTCGGCGCTCCAAAGCAGGGCTGTCCCGATAGGGCGGCCCTTTTTCTGTGTGCGCAAAAAGGCAGTGACGGACTTGGAGAATATAAGCCGTATGTCAAGAACAGGGCAATCAGCTTGCAATATCGACCGAAGTGTTTGACGGCTCTATCGCTTCGCTCAAAGTGATGCCTGAACCAATCATTGCCGGCGCCGAAGGCTTAAAAGCCCTCTATGAAACAGTGAAAAGCGCGCAGTGAGAGATCATTTCGAGGTCACGGAAAAACTTGATGCGGAATTCAGCGAATTTGAAGGTTTGATGTCGAAATACAAAACGTGCGATCAATCGTATATGTCTTGTGATACATTAAGTACAGATCAAATCAGAGAGATAAGCACGAAGCTGACGGCCCTTTCTGAAACCATGTCGAAGATTGCCGATGTGCTTTAAAAGGAGTTAAGACGCAGCATGAGCGATGAACAAAACAAGGAAAAACAGATCCACAGACGGGATGTCCTGAAGTGGGGCGCCGTCGCGGGCGCCGCCGTTGCTGTCGGAGCGAGCGGCCTCGGAGGACTCGCGCCGCTCTTCAAACCGGCGGCCACCGCTTCAAAGAAGAATGATGAAAAACGTGATCGTGATCAAATCGTTCCTTTTTACGGAAAGCACCAAGCGGGAATCACAACGGCGCATCAGACGTATGTGTATTTTGCGGCGCTTGATGTCATGTCAAGCGACAAAGCCGATGTCATCTCCCTTTTCAAACAATGGACAAGCCTGACGCAGCTGCTGACTTCAGGCGCCGTCCCGTCGGGCGAACAGAAAAATAAATATATGCCTCCGCAGGATACCGGGGAGTCGCAGGATCTGGCACCGGCGAATTTGACCGTTACCTTCGGCTTCGGCCCCGGGTTTTTCGAGAAAGACGGGAAGGACCGCTTCGGACTGAAAGATAAAAAACCGAAGCATCTCGCCGATATTCCGCCGATGCCTAACGACAAGCTTGATAAGAAACAAGGCGGCGGTGATATCGTCATACAGGTCTGCGCGGATAATGAACAAACGGCGTTTCACGCGGTGCGCAACCTGATGAAACAGGCATCGGGGGTGTGCGAAGTCCGCTTTCTCAATAAAGGTTTCTTAAGCGGCGGGAAAAACGGAGAAACACCGCGCAACCTCTTCGGATTTAAAGACGGCACCGGCAACCAAAGCACAAAGGATGAAAACCTGATGAATTCGATCGTTTGGGTTCAATCAGGAGAGCCTGACTGGATGACGGGCGGCACGTACATGGCGTTTAGGAAAATTAAGATGTTTTTAGATATATGGGACCGTTCATCCTTGAAGGAGCAAGAGGACACGTTCGGGCGGGTGAAAAGCTCGGGCGCGCCTTTCGGACAAAAAAAGGAAACTGATCCCGTGAAGCTGAATCAAATTCCCGCCGACTCGCATGTCAGCGTGGCAAAATCAACCGGCAGACAGATTCTGCGCCGGGCATTTTCCTATACGGACGGAATTGATCCACAGACGGGCTATGTTGACGCAGGCCTGCTGTTTATCTGCTTTCAAAAAGACCCGGACCGCCAATTTGTCCCGATGCTGAAGGCTTTGGCGGCAAAGGATGCGCTGAATGAATACACACAAACGATCGGCTCTTCCTTATTCGCCTGTCCCGGCGGCTGTAAAAAAGGAGAATATATCGCCCAAAGGCTGCTGGAATCGTGACACCTTCCATATGGAGGGTGTTTTTAAAAAAAACACTTGTAACTACATATGTTACAACTTAAAATAAAAAGGAAAGGAGACTTACAATGACACTGCAGATTAAAGTATATTCTGATTATGTATGTCCGTTTTGCTTTGTCGGCAAAGCGGCGTTTGAAGAAGCAATCAAGGACAAGGACGTACAGGTGGAATGGATGCCGTTTGAATTGCGTCCGAGCCCCTCGCCGAAACTTGATCCGGTGAATGATCCCGCCAAGCGGCAGATGTGGAAAAACTCCATTGAGCCGATGGCGCAGTCGTTAGGCGTTGAAATCACGTTCCCCCGCGTGTCACCGCATCCTTACACGGATTTGGCATTTGAAGGCTTTCATTTCGCAAAGGAACATGGGAAAGGAAGCGAATACCATACACGCGTTTTTCAGGCGTTCTTTCAGGAAGAGCAAAATATCGGTGACGTTGGCGTGCTGACAAAGCTTGCGGAAGAAGCCGGACTTGACGGCGCTACCTTCAAAGAGGCGCTTGAGACAAGAGCGTACAGACACGTACAGCGGGAAGCGCTCCGCCATGCTTATGAGGAAGCCGGCATTACGGCAGTGCCGACGTTTATCATCGGCGATGAGAGAATCCCTGGCGCGGCGGGAAAGGAAACCTTTGAACAAATCATTGAGCGGGAACTGAATAAACGTTAACCCGAAAAAAGCCCTCTCGATCAGCGAGAGGGCTTTGCCATATAGTGTTTGACAAATGTTTGTCTGTCCGCTTCATATGCCGCGGCGTCAAATGAGTCGCCGCAAAAATGAAGGCACCAAGGGTCTTTCTGGCAGGCGACGCCGACTTGATAGCCGTGTTTTTGAAATTCAAGCGACTGTGATGTGTCGTAAAAATGAAAGCCGCGAAACAAATCCTCCCGCCACTCCACGTCATATTGAGCCGCCATTAACAAGCCGTCAATGGCGTCAGCGGGCGTAAACAGGCCGTCTTCATCGCCGTGCTCAAAGTCCAGCGGGTGATAAGCATTCCCCCGGTATTCAATCACTTTTCCCATCCGCTCTCCGCTTTCCCACCAAATGCCGTTCGGCGGCAGGGTTTTGCAGCCGGCGACACCGAGAAGGCCGAGCTCCTGATGAGTTTGAAAGATATGAAGCATGTCATGTAGGAAATGCTGATGAATGATAAAGGTATCCTGATGCAGATAAATTTTATATTTGGAGGGGTGTCTCAGCGCTTTGTTGTAGGACGAGGCCATGCTTGCTGAATCGTATATCGGCATGATATCAACGGAGTATGAAGGGGGGACGGTAAGCTGCATGATATGGCTTTTGCATCGGGAGTAGAGCGACTCGTCATTCACACAGACGACAAACAGAAATGAATGTGAATCCATTACATGCTCCTCTCGGCCTCAATCACATATTGATAGGCCGATGCTTCTGTCATAAAGTCATGCCTTATGCCAAGCTGTACGCATACTTCGTGCAATGCTGCGATGGCTTTGTGGTAAGAGGGGTGATCAACGCGGATCGCCTCAATGCGTTTCACCTCATAGCCGGCAGCTTTAAATAATGAAAGTGTCTCTTCACGGGTAAAAAAACGCAGGTGGGTCTGATCCATTAATCCGGCGTCACTGTAAGTCCATTTGCCGGCTAAAAGCTCCAGCACCACTGAGATGTGGCCGACATTCGGTATGCATGCAAGCACCGTGCCGTCTTTTTTTACATAAGGACGAAGCTTTTTCAGCACGGACCACGGGTCGACAAGATGCTCCAGAACGTCTCCGAACAGCATGCAGTCGAATTGCTCTGAATCGTACGGAAGAATGGCGGATTCAATGTCGCCGCAAAGCACGTGGCTCAATTTGCTTTCCGCCTTTTTTGCGGCTTCGGGATACGCTTCAATGCCGTAAACCGTTATTCCGCGGTCTTCGATCGCCGCTCCTAAATTGCCTGTGCCGCAGCCGACATCAAGCACTGTCCGCCAGTTTTCGTCTATTTTGTTCAATAAATAAGGATTCAGGCCTTCGTAGTAGTTCTGTTGTTTTTCATCATAATAGGGATTCGTATCCATCTGTGTATCACCTCATAAATGGGCATATACACAAGATATGCAGCGGGGGGATCTCATATCACCATGTTTGGCTGTTCAATTGCGGAATGCGGACGGGAATGGTTGTCCGGTATACGGTTTGTTCTCTGATTCCCCTCTTATTGCGGCTGTTCCTTTGAAAACTCGGGTGCGGGCGGACTGTGGCAGGTCATATAGTAAAAGGATCCGCCTGTAATCTTACCGCTGGCGGATGGTGTTTTTCATTGGTGTTTTTTTCTTCACCGCTTTTTCAGTATTTAAGAAGCGCCTCACATCGTCAATGTGCAAACCCATGATTCTAGCCTCTTGAATTAACAATTGCCAATCTTGATCTATATCTTTCATTACATGAGTTTTCATAAGAACCTCCAATTGAAAAATTGATTTGCCCAGCTACAGCAGCCAATGTATAACAAATATCACACATAGTTGGCCGGTAATCCCAAATTGAAGATGAATTCACCTACCTATTCCCTAAGAAAATGACTGAAATAACCAAAATCCTTCAAGAATTCTTACGTATAATAATAAACAAATAAATACTGACTGGATAGTATGCAAATAAAAATAAATCATATGACCTATTAATATTTACCCTCAAAGCGTCGAATAGCATATTCTTTTTGCATAAAAAATACCGCAAAAGAATGATTCGGTGTAAGATAAAGTGAATGATCAAACAGCTGGGGTAAAAAATGAAAAAAAACAAATTTCAAATTAAGAGAGAAGAAACATTTGAAAGTTTTATTGACGCAGGCCTTCATCTCCTGATTGAAAGAGCTTACGATTCAGTCTCAATCGATGACATCAGTAAAGCGGCGGGTTTCAGCAAAGGCGCGTTTTACGTTCATTTTGAAAGCAAGGAAGATTTTCTGAAGCATTTATTAGACAGGCGTCAGATTAAAAAAAGGATCATCACCGGCTATCTCGATGAATTAGAAAAGCAAACAGCGCGGCCGTTGACGCTTTGTGAAGCTGCGGCAAGCGCGGCCAGCCTGTTGATGCGGTTTGTAAACAGCAAGCCTGCCTGGAATGTTGTGTCTTTTGCCGTTCATATGCCTACTTACAAAGTCGTCAGTGAATATGAAGCTTATATCCGTCTTTATAAGTTATGGATAGAAGAAAGCACCATGTACATAAATTGGCTCAAATCGAGAAATTTAATAGAAGACCATATAGATACCGAGCATACCGCTAAAATGATGTGCGCGCTCATCGACGGGATGATTAAGCAATCCAATGTGCTGGGAAGGCCGGTTACTTTCCGCAGCATGTTTGACGCGCTCTATGTTTTTGTCAGCGGCAGAAAATCAGGGTAACGTTCTTCTTGATTTGACAAAAGGTTTAGAAAAGTCTTTCAGAAAGTGAGGAACTGCCATGCGCTACAGAGAAATTATGATGTATATCATTATGGGGATATTCACGACCATCGTGAATATCGTCAGTTTTTACTTTCTGACGTCGGCATTTGAGATGGATTACAAGGCGGCGACCGTCGCTGCTTGGGTTCTGTCCGTTCTATTTGCATATGTCACGAATAAACTGTATGTATTTCAGCAAAAGACCGCGGGGATGCGGAGTCTGATGAAAGAATTGACGGCCTTTTTCAGCGTGCGGGTATTGTCCCTCGCCATCGATCTCGCCATGATGATTCTTCTGGTCAGTCAATTTCATATGAACGAAACGTTGGCGAAAATCGCAGATAACGTCATTATCGTAGTCGTCAACTATGCGGCCAGCAAGTGGATTGTCTTCAGAAAAGCGAAAGAAGAGGGCGTGTCATAACGGTTTCTTTCCGCGCCCCGGGGGAAAGTGTAATGGTGAAAGGGGATGCGTATGAAGCACACAATAAAGAAAGCGTTTGCTGATGTATTCGGGGAATCGGAGGACCTGCGCATTTTCTTTGCGCCCGGCAGAGTGAATCTCATCGGAGAGCATACGGATTATAACGGGGGCCACGTCTTTCCTTGCGCGCTGACGATCGGTACATATGCAGCCGTCCGGGAGAGAGGGGACAGGCTCGTCAGAATGTACTCTCATCATTTTAAAGATGCGGGCATAAAGGAATGCAGTCTCGATAATATCCGTTATCAAAAAGAGGACGGGTGGGCCAACTATCCGAAAGGGGTCATGGCGGAATGTCTCGGCAGCGGTTTTTCCCTTCCGCACGGCTTCGATATTGTGTTCTGGGGAAACATCCCGAACGGCGCGGGGCTGTCATCTTCGGCTTCGATTGAACTTGTTACGGCGGTCATTCTCAAGGAATGCCATGAGCTTGAGGCGGATATGCTCGACTTGGTGAAGCTCGCTCAGACGGCGGAACATTCCTTTATCGGCGTCAGCTGCGGAATAATGGATCAATTCGCCATCGGAATGGGAAAGAAACATCATGCGATTCTGCTGAATTGCGGGACGCTCAGCTTTGAATATACAAAACTCGGGCTGTCGGGGCTGTCGATCGTTATTGCAAATACCAATAAAAAACGAACGCTTGCAGACTCAGGCTATAATACGAGGCTCAAGGAGTGCGGGGAAGCGCTTTGTGATCTTCAGAAGCATCTTTCCGTTCAATCACTGGGAGAGCTGACCCCTTCCGCTTTTGACGCCCATGCGGAGCTGATTCAGAATGAAGTGAACAGACGCCGGGCGAAACACGCCGTCTATGAAAATCACCGCACAATAGAGGCCGCCGACATGTTCAGTAACAATCAGCTTCATCATATCGGTGAATTAATGAGGGATTCGCATCTCTCTTTACGCGATGACTACGAGGTGACGAGTCATGAGCTGGATACACTGGCTGAAGCGGCCTGGCGCCACGGCGGGGTGATCGGATCAAGGATGACGGGAGCCGGTTTCGGCGGCTGTACGGTCAGTATCGTCAAGGACGATGCGGTTTCGGATTTTATTGAAACGGCAGGGGCCCGCTATGAGGAGAAGACAGGGAGAAAAGCTGACTTTTACACGGCGGATGTCGGAGCCGGAGCGAGAGAACTAAAGGGGGATGACGATGGCAATTGAGCGGCACGTGGAACGTTTAATCCGGTACGGATTGCAAAAAGAGCTGATTTCATTTCTTGATATTGAATATACGAGAAACCGTTTGTATGAAGCTTTGCATATCACCCATCCGGAGGTTCCAGAACAGAAAGAAAATGTATCGGCGGCATCATTGCCGGACATATTGGCCCCGATTTATGAATGGGCGGCAGAAACGGGCCGGATTGCAGCCGATACAGACACCTATCGCGACCTGCTGAGCGCGAAGATCATGGGCTGCTTTGCCCCGCAGCCGTCCGAGATTGTCCGTCGTTTTGAAGAAACAAAGGCGGTGCACGGACCGGAGCAGGCGACAAAGGCGTTTTACCGATTTTCAGAGGATGTGTATTATATCCGTTCGGACAGAATACAGCGGAATGTCGGGTGGACGGCTGAGACGGCTTACGGAAAGCTGGACATCACGATCAACCTTTCAAAACCGGAAAAAGATCCGAAAGCAATTGCCGCTGCCAAAGAGCAGCCTCAATCCGATTATCCGAGATGTGTTCTTTGTAAAGAAAATGTCGGGTACGAGGGGAGACCGGATCACCCGGCGCGTCAAAACCTTCGTGTCATTCCGGTAATTCTCGGCGATGAGCAGTGGTTTCTGCAATTTTCTCCGTATGTGTATTACCGGGAGCATTGCATCGTTTTGAAAGACCGGCACGAACCGATGAAGATCAGTAAAAAAACGTTTGACCGGCTGCTGTCGTTCGTCAGCCAGTATCCTCATTATTTTCTCGGTTCCAATGCTGATCTGCCGATTGTCGGCGGCAGTATTTTAAGCCACGACCATTTTCAGGGGGGCAATTATGAATTCCCGATGGCGCGGGCGGAGACAGAAAGCCGGTACAGGCTGCCTGACTATCCGAAAACGGTGTTGGGAATTGTGAAGTGGCCGATGTCTGTCATCCGCCTGCAAAGCGAGAGTGCGTCTGAGCTTTCCGGCGCGGCGGATGCCATCCTGCGGGCATGGCGCGGTTATTCCGATGAGGCGGCTGATCTCCTCGCCTGTTCGGGAGAAACACCGCACAATACAATTACGCCGATTGCCCGGCGGAGAAACGGTTTATTCGAATTAGATCTCGTCCTCAGAAATAACCGCACCTCTGACGAGCATCCGCTGGGAATTTTTCATCCCCACCAGGAAGTTCATCACCTGAAAAAAGAAAATATCGGACTGATTGAGGTAATGGGGCTTGCGATTCTGCCGGGCCGCCTTGAACAAGAAATGAAATACACGGCTGAAGCGCTGTGCTCACCGGACCCGGAAGCGGTCTTAACGGCAGACCCTTCTGCGGCAAAGCATAAAGATTGGGCGCTCAGTGTGCTGCATAAGCGGAAGGTAACGAAAGAAAACGCGGAACAGATTCTGAAAGAGGAAATCGGCCATGCCTTTGCGCGGATACTGGAGCATGCCGGCGTCTTTAAACAGACAGAAGAAGGCAGAGCGGCTTTCCGGCGGTTTATCCGCCATTTGGGCGCTCTACCGGAAAAAAGCCCCATCCCATAAGGGACGAGGCTTTTTTTTATCCTCTGCTTCTGGCGATCAGGCTGAATAAGAATACCACGATCGCAGCTCCGATGATTGCCGGAATGATGGCAAAGCCGGCAAGGTGAGGACCCCATGTGCCGAGCAGTCCGTGCCCGATCCATGCGCCGATCAGACCGGCGATCATTGACCCGATGATTCCCCCGGGCATACTGCCTTTTACAAATAAACTTCCGATCCAGCCGATAATAATAGCGACAATCAGAGATACGATAAAACCCATAAATATCACTTCCTATTTTTTATTATTTATGCCTATATGTTTCCTTCGTTTTGTCCATATTAAACATATGAATGCGTTTTTTATAATGAACATATCAAGGCGCGTTCCGGTCTTTTTTTTCAAAATGCGTTGCGTTAAAATGGAAACCGTGTGAAAAGGTGTGAGCAAAGGAAAAAATATTTCTTTTGTAGAATGTTTAACAAAATGAAACTTTTTGTTGACCAGCGTTTTTTATTATGGTAAACCTTTATTTGGTATTATTCGTTCTCACTATCTTTTTTCTCTATATATGCTAAATGATCTAAAACTTTTTATGTTTGGTTTGCGCAAGTGGAAAAAGTTCATGCATTTTTTGACGATTTTGTGACATTAGGTCGAAAAAAAGATGAACTTTAGAAAAAAATAAAGCTAATAAGGGCAGATTTTGATAGCATAACAAGGTAGATAGAGAAAAGATTTTGAGAAAGTACATTTCAGATTCACTACATCAATAGGAAGGATGGTGATCTTCTTGTTCAGAGCATTTAAACCGTTACTTTTATTAGCGATGTTGGCTGTTGTTTTCGTACTGGGCGGATGCAGCGACATTTCCGTTTTAGATCCGAAAGGACCTGTAGCAGACCAGCAGAAAGATCTGATTCTCTTGTCAATCGGATTTATGCTGTTCATTGTCGGCGTCGTTTTCGTACTATTTACAATCATTTTAGTGAAATACCGCGACCGCAAAGGCAAAGACAGCGGAAATTACAAGCCCGAGATGCACGGCAACACGTTCTTAGAAGTAGTCTGGACAGTGATCCCAATTTTAATTGTTATTGCACTTTCTGTGCCTACCGTACAGACGATATATTCGTTAGAAAAAGCGCCTGAAGCGACAAAGGATAAAGAGCCTCTTGTTGTTTATGCTACTTCGGTAGACTGGAAATGGGTATTCAGCTACCCTGAGCAGGATATTGAGACGGTTAACTACCTGAACATTCCTGTAGACCGTCCGGTTTTATTTAAAATTTCTTCAGCCGATTCAATGGCATCGCTATGGATTCCTCAGCTTGGGGGACAAAAATACGCGATGGCGGGAATGCTGATGGATCAATACTTACAGGCTGACAAAGTGGGAACATATGAAGGCCGCAACGCGAACTTCACCGGCGAACACTTTGCCGACCAGAAATTCAACGTAAAAGCTGTTACGCAAAAAGACTTTAACAGCTGGGTGAAAAAAGCCCAAAGCGATTCTCCAAAGCTGACGAAAGAGAAGTATGACGAACTGATGCTTCCGGAGAATGTCGGTAAATTAACGTTCTCTTCTACACACTTAAAATACGTTGACCACGGCCAAGATGCCGAATATGCGATGGAGGCGCGCAAACGCCTTGGCTACAAAGCCGTATCACCGCACTCTAAAACAGATCCGTGGGAAAATGTAAAGAAAAACGAATTTAAAGTATCCGACGATAAACAAGATTGAAATTGAACAAGAAAGGAGGAAGCCCGAATGAAATTGAGATGGGATGAATTTTTTGTAACAGGTGACCCATTAATTCTGGGCGCACAAGTTTCCATTGCGCTTTCCACTATTGCTATCATCGTTGTACTCACATACTTCAAAAAGTGGAAATGGCTCTGGTCTGAATGGCTGACGTCTGTAGACCATAAGAAACTTGGAATCATGTACATTATCTCTGCTGTTATCATGCTGTTCCGCGGCGGGGTCGACGGCTTGATGATGCGCGCCCAGTTAGCGCTTCCTAATAACAGTTTTTTAGACTCAAACCACTATAATGAGATCTTTACGACTCACGGTACGATCATGATTATCTTCATGGCGATGCCGTTTTTAATCGGTCTGATCAACGTTGTCGTACCTTTGCAGATCGGTGCGCGCGACGTAGCATTCCCTTACTTGAACAACCTGAGTTTCTGGACGTTCTTCGTAGGTGCGATGCTTTTCAATATTTCTTTCGTTATCGGAGGTTCTCCGAACGCAGGCTGGACGAGTTACATGCCGCTGGCAAGCAACGACATGAGTCCCGGGCCTGGTGAGAACTTCTACCTGCTCGGTCTTCAGATTGCCGGTATCGGTACGCTGATGACGGGTATCAACTTTATGGTGACGATCCTGAAAATGCGTACGAAAGGCATGACGCTGATGCGTATGCCGATGTTCACATGGACGACGCTGATTACAATGGTTATTATCGTATTCGCCTTCCCTGTTTTGACAGTGGCATTGGCGCTGTTATCATTTGACCGTTTGTTCGGCGCTCACTTTTTCACGCTGGAAGCCGGCGGTATGCCGATGCTTTGGGCTAACTTGTTCTGGATTTGGGGACACCCTGAAGTATATATCGTTATCTTACCGGCATTCGGTATTTTCTCTGAAATTATTTCAGCGTTTGCAAGAAAGCAGTTATTCGGTTACAAAGCGATGGTCGGCTCAATTATCGCCATTTCCGTCCTGAGTTTCCTTGTATGGACTCACCACTTCTTCACAATGGGGAACAGTGCGTCTGTTAACTCTTTCTTCTCGATTACAACGATGGCGATTTCGGTTCCGACCGGGGTTAAAATCTTTAACTGGCTCTTTACGATGTATAAAGGCCGGATCAGTTTTACAACACCGATGCTGTGGGCGCTCGCGTTTATTCCGAACTTCGTTGTCGGCGGGGTAACAGGGGTTATGCTTGCGATGGCTGCAGCGGATTATCAATACCATAATACGTACTTCCTCGTATCTCACTTCCACTATGTGCTGATCGCGGGTACGGTATTTGCATGTTTCGCAGGATTTATTTTCTGGTATCCGAAAATGTTCGGTCACAAGCTGAACGAAAGAATCGGAAAATGGTTCTTCTGGATCTTTATGATCGGATTTAATGTATGTTTCTTCCCTCAATACTTCTTGGGGCTGCAAGGTATGCCTCGCCGTATTTACACTTACGGACCGAATGACGGATGGACTGCATTGAACTTTATTTCAACTGTCGGAGCCTTCATGATGGGTGTCGGATTCTTAATCCTTTGCTACAACATCTACTACAGCTTCCGCTACTCTACTCGCGAGATCAGCGGAGATTCATGGGGCGTGGGACGTACGCTTGAGTGGGCGACTTCATCTGCGATTCCGCCGCATTACAACTTTGCGGTGCTTCCTGAAGTGAAATCTCAAGATGCGTACCTGCAATTGAAAGAAGACAAAACGGATATTCATCCGGAAAGCAAGTTCAAGAAAATCCATATGCCGCACAACTCCGGAAGACCGCTTATTATGTCAGTGGCGTTCGGTATTGCAGGCTTCGGACTTGTATTTGAATGGTTCTGGATGGGCATTGTCGGCTTGATCGGCATTCTGCTTTGCATGGTGCTTCGTTCATTTGAATATGACAATGGCTACTATATACCTGTTGAAGAAATAAAAGAGACGGAAAGAAAGATTTCCGAATAAAGGAGGCGTGATTTATGGAACATGCAGAACACGGCAATTCTAACGCGCCTATGGAATATCAATCTGAAACCGGCAGACTCAATATTCTCGGGTTTTGGATCTTTTTAGGGGCAGAGATTGTGTTGTTCTCAACACTATTTGCAACCTTCTTCGTTCTTCAAAGAAGAACAGCAGGAGGAGTCTTACCGGCTGAATTATTTGAAGTGAAGCTTGTCATGATCATGACATTCCTGCTTCTGATCAGCAGTTTCACCTGCGGGATCGCTGTTCATGAAATGCGTCGCGGAAGTTTAAAAGGCGTCGTCATTTGGACGATCATTACGCTTCTTCTTGGCGCGGGCTTCGTCGGATGTGAGCTTAACGAGTTCATCCACTATGTACATGAAGGAGCATCTCTCGGTACAAGTGCTTTCTGGTCTGGATTCTTCGTCCTTCTGGGAACGCACGGAACGCACGTAACGATCGGTATCTTCTGGATTGCCGGCATCTTACTGCAATTGAAGAAACGCGGATTAACGCCGCAGACGTCTTCAAAAATCTTTATCTCAAGTTTATACTGGCACTTCTTAGACGTTGTTTGGATCTTCATCTTTACAGGCGTCTATCTCATCGGATTGGGGGGACTATAATATGGCAAACAAATCTGCTGAACACAGCCACTTTCCGTGGAAGCATATCGTAGGTTTTGCGTTGTCTATTATTCTGACCCTGCTGGCCCTTTGGGTTGCAGTATATACGGAATTAAGCCCATCAGCAAAACTCTGGATCATTTTCGGATTCGCATTTATCCAAGCCGGTCTTCAGCTTCTCATGTTCATGCACATGACAGAAAGCGAAAACGGCGGAATTCAAGTCGGAAACACGCTCTTCGGATTTTTCGGAGCGATTGTTATCATCCTTGGTTCCATCTGGATCTTTGCGGCGCACTACCATCACGGTGACCATATGGATGGAAACCCTCCTGGCGGTGCAAAGCATCATTCCGAACATCAGGAATAAAAAGAAACCCTCTTCGTTTATGCGAAGAGGGTTTTTGGTGCCTTTATTGGCTTCTTCTCCGGCGCAGGCGCGGAAGGCCGTAAATGATAAAGGCGGCGATATGGGCAACGATGACGTTGACGGCAAACAGGATGATCATGAGTGTGTGGCCGAGAGGGGATAGGCTGCTGGTTGCGTAAAAGTAGAAGAAAACCCACATGAGAATAATTGGCGGTATGGCCGAAAGAGCGACTTTTTTGTTATCCAGCCAGATAAAGAGGGGTGTTGCGCTCGCGACCAGTAAATAAGCAAAAAACATGTCCATCTTACATGTCTCCTTTCATTTTATGGGAGCGTTTCCAAAATGAAATACAGAGAATGAAATGTGTCTGTTTTGTGGTCGTTTTTTGAACATTTTGTTACAATTATTATACCATGTTTTCCAATTTTTGATACCGCTTTTTCGAGAAATGTATTGCAACTATTGCCTCATTTTTGGATAGGTACAAGAAACCGGAAAGGCCAAATACCCTGTCACATTTCCGGACAATGGAATGGCGCAGGCTGTGAACCTTTGCTATGGTCAAAGAAAATATGCACAGCAAGGGTGGTTTGAAGTGGACGTAAGGAAAGAAGATGTCACAGCGCCGGATGTCTTTGCGCTTTTGCAGGATCATCTGAAGAGCATGACCATGCATTCTCCTCCGGAAAGTATACATGCGCTCAATGCGGACCGGCTGCGTCAGCCTGACGTTACGTTTTGGAGTGCGAGGGAAAACGGCATCCTGCTCGGCTGCGGTGCCTTAAAGGAGCTAAACAGCCGGCACGGTGAGATCAAATCAATGAAAACCTCTCCGCATCATGTCAGAAAAGGCGTTGCCAACCGGATCCTCCGCCATATGCTTGAAGAAGCAAGGCGGCGGGGCTATCAGCGGATCAGCTTAGAAACCGGTTCTATGGAGGCTTTTCTCCCCGCCAGACGCCTGTATGAAAAAGCCGGGTTTCAATATTGTGATCCGTTTGCACATTATAAAGAGGACCCGAACAGCTTGTTTATGACGTTAAACATAGGCTGAAACCCCTTTTCTGACGAGAAGGGGTTTTTTATCGGAAAAGTTTCATCATGACCGAAACATTTCCTTTTCTGACACGTCATATGTCGTGTAGTCCCCAAACCGTAAAAAATAAAAAGGAAGCAACCTCATCATGTTTTCTTGAACGGTGTTCATGTATAATAAACAATAGTGACTTCCGATGAAAATGTAAGGCGGGATAGAATGAGTCGATATAAGAAACAGCAAAATCCCTATTATCAGGGGGATTTGATTTTTATATTTGGTGTGTTTTTAATAATTAGTGTTGCGGCGATTTATGCGGCCGGACAGTTCGGGCAGTACGGAGGCAGTGCCTGGATGAGACAGATCGTCTTTTATGTCATCGGAGCCGGTCTCATGGTCAGTATCATGTATTTTGATTTAGAGCAGCTTGAAAAACTGAGTCTGTACGTGTTAATTGCCGGCGTGCTGTCGCTGCTCCTTTTACGTGTGGCGCCGGAATCCATCGCGCCGATTAAAAACGGAGCGAAGAGCTGGTTTAAAATCGGCAGCTTTACCCTCCAGCCCTCTGAGTTCACGAAAATAGGAATTATGATGATGGTCGCGTCCATTATATCGAAGGCGGGCCCGAAGGATCAAAGGTCACTTAGGGAAGATGTGAATCTGCTTTTGAAAATTGCGGCATGGACGGTTATTCCGATCGGGATGATCGTTTTGCAGGATGCCGGAACGGGTGCGATCTGTCTGTTTATCGTTATGGTGATGGTGTTTATGTCGGGTGTAAACTGGAAGCTGATTACCATTATCGGCGGTTCGGCCGCGCTTGTGCTTGGCCTTTTCTTAGTTCTCGTGATTGAATTTCCCCATGTGGCGAATTCAATCGGCATTGCGGATTATCAAATTAACCGGATTACATCGTGGATGTCTGACTCCAGTGCGGCAACGACTCAGGCAGAGAGCGATAAAAGCTGGCAGGTGGATCAGGCCGTTATGGCGATCGGATCGGGCGGCATTACCGGAAACGGCGTTCATAATCTGAAGGTGTACGTACCTGAGGGACAGACCGACTTTATCTTTGCGATTTTGGGTGAAAGTTTTGGATTTTTAGGCTGCGCCATTGCGGTTGTCATGTTTTTCTTTTTAATTTACAGACTTGTGGTGCTGATTGACCGCTTGCATGCGTTTAACCGATTTGGCGCGTTTTTTTGCGTAGGATTTACTGCACTTATCGTGATTCACACCTTCCAGAACATCGGGATGAATATCGGCATTATGCCGGTTACCGGTATTCCGCTGCTGTTTGTCAGCTATGGGGGGAGCTCGGTGCTTTCTACATTAATCAGCTTCGGGATCGTATATAACGCAAGTGTGCAGCTGACGAAATATAAAAGCTACCTGTTCAATTCTTAATGTGAGACGGCTCGTTTTTCGGGCTGTCTTTTTTTGTTTAGAGCATTTCGCTTTTGACATGATTCCCTTTCGGATATGATATAGAGAGAAGGAGGCTTTTATATGAACAATACCATCGAAACTATACTTAATCATCGGTCGATCCGATCATTTACTGACGAGCTTCTGACAGCAGAAGAGATAGATACATTAGTGAAAAGCGCCCAGGCGGCGTCAACGTCCAGTTACGTGCAGGCTTACTCCATCATCGGCGTAACCGATAAGGGGAAAAAGCGGAAGCTGGCGGCACTGGCCGGAAACCAGCCTTACGTCGAGAATAACGGGCACTTGTTTGTGTTTTGCGCTGATTTGTACCGCCATAAAAAACTTGCTGAGGAAAAAGGCGAAAACATTACCGAGCTTCTTGAGAATACGGAAATGTTTATGGTCAGCGTCATTGATGCCGCACTTGCCGCACAAAACGTAAGTGTTGCCGCGGAATCAATGGGACTTGGCATTTGTTATATCGGAGGCATTCGAAATGAACTTGATCAGGTGACGGAAGTGCTTGGAACGCCTGACCATGTGCTACCGCTGTTCGGCTTGGTAGTCGGTCATCCCGCTCATCCGTCCGGTCAAAAGCCGCGCCTGCCGAAACAAGCCGTATATCATGAAAACACGTACGATACGAATGAAGAACACTTCCGCAGTTATATGAAGGAATATGATGAAACCATTTCCGCTTATTATGATAAAAGGACAAACGGCAAGCGGGTTGAAACGTGGTCTGATCAAATCCTGCAGTTCATGAAACAAAAACCGAGAACCTATTTAAATCAATATGTAAAAGATAAAGGTTTTCAAAAGAATTAAGAAAAAACCTCTCCTGACCGGGGACTGCCCCCCGTTTTTGAGACAGGGGTCAAAACACCTTTTAAACAGCCAATTGCCGATAGTTTATCGGTGATTG
>NZ_JBYTDS010000009.1:0-154412 GCF_058791615.1 Bacillus sp. EB106-06-01-XG163 | reverse complement strand
AATCACCGATAAACTATCGGCAATTGGCTGTTTAAAAGGTGTTTTGACCCCTGTCTCAAAAACGGGGGGCAGTCCCATTCAGCCGGGCGTTTTTTTAAATAAGCAGTTTAAGGACCAGCATGATAAGAAATACAGCGCCGAACAAACAGGCTGCTTGTATCAGCAGCTTTCCGTAATACCGTTCCTTAAACCGCCTTTCTTCTTCTGCATAACAGGCTGGCGCCTTCATCTCAGGGCTGCCGAGGTCAAGCGGCTCCTTCATCATATGATATAAACTCCCGCACTTACCGCATGATTCAAGATGGCGTGAAATAAACCGCTCCGTTTCTGTTTCACAATCGCCTTCAATATATAAAGGGAGTAAATCTCTCACTAAACAGCAAGTCATATCTGTCCGTCCTTCCTTTTTTCCCCCAAGTGCTGTTTCAGCTGCATTCTCGCCCTGTACAGGGTGCTCTTCACCTTCGAAAGACTCCAGTCCAAAACATCAGCAATCTCTTCGTAAGACAGCTCTTGAAATACCTGTCGAAATGCTGAATAAAATGACTGAAAATCTCTGACATCTGAAACAATCCTTTTCGTTTATTAAGGCCTCACCTGTTTAGACAAACGGCTATAAAAAAAGTTTTACAGATTGGAACATTTTTCCCCTATCATTTTTCCCGACTTCATTTGTCATTTTTTTCAGAATAAATCGCATCATTCGACTCATGTCTGATTCAACACGTGCCTCTCGGCTTATCCCCCGATGCTGGCCGCCGGAAGCCTTTCCGGGACGATTCTATCAATTCATCAGCGGAGTCTAGTTTTATATTGCAGAATGAGAGAATGCTGGTTTATTATAACAATATAAGTTTTCATTATTTTCAAAAAGGGGGATTTATTGTGGGTTTAGGTAAGAAATTGTCTGTTGCTGTCGCCGCTTCCTTTATGAGTTTAACTATCAGTCTTCCGGGTGTTCAGGCCGCTGAGAATCCTCAGCTTAAAGAAAACCTGACGAACTTTGTGCCGAAGCATTCTTTGGTGCAGTCTGAGTTGCCTTCAGTCAGTGACAAAGCAATCAAGCAATACTTGAAACAAAACGGCAAAGTCTTCAAAGGCAACCCTTCTGAGAGACTGAAGCTGATTGACCACACGACCGATGATCTCGGCTACAAGCACTTCCGTTATGTGCCTGTCGTTAACGGTGTGCCTGTGAAAGACTCGCAAGTCATTATTCACGTCGATAAATCCAACAATGTCTATGCGATTAACGGTGAATTAAACAACGATGCTTCTGCCAAAACGGCAAACAGCAAAAAATTATCTGCAAATCAGGCGCTGGATCATGCTTTTAAAGCAATCGGCAAATCACCTGAAGCCGTCTCTAACGGCAACGTTGCAAACAAAAACAAAGCCGAGCTGAAAGCAGCGGCCACAAAAGACGGTAAATACCGCCTCGCCTATGATGTAACCATCCGCTACATCGAACCGGAACCAGCTAACTGGGAAGTAACCGTTGATGCGGAGACAGGGAAAGTCCTGAAAAAGCAAAACAAAGTGGAGCATGCCGCTGCAACCGGAACAGGTACGACTCTTAAAGGAAAAACGGTCTCATTAAATATTTCTTCTGAAAGCGGCAAATATGTAATGCGCGATCTTTCTAAACCTACCGGAACGCAAATTATTACGTACGATCTGCAAAACCGACAGTATAACCTGCCGGGCACGCTCGTATCAAGCACTACCAACCAGTTCACAACTTCTTCTCAGCGCGCTGCCGTTGATGCGCATTACAATCTCGGCAAAGTGTACGATTATTTCTATCAGACGTTTAAACGCAACAGCTACGACAATAAAGGCGGCAAAATCGTATCTTCTGTTCATTACGGCAGCAAATACAATAACGCGGCCTGGATCGGCGACCAAATGATTTACGGTGACGGTGACGGCTCATTCTTCTCGCCTCTTTCCGGTTCAATGGACGTAACGGCCCATGAAATGACACACGGTGTTACACAGGAAACAGCCAACCTGAACTATGAAAATCAGCCGGGCGCTTTAAACGAATCCTTCTCTGATGTATTCGGATACTTCAACGATACTGAGGACTGGGATATCGGTGAAGATATTACGGTCAGCCAGCCGGCTCTCCGCAGTTTATCCACTCCGACAAAATACGGACAGCCCGACCATTACAAAAATTATCAAAACCTTCCGAACACTGATGCCGGCGACTACGGCGGCGTGCATACAAACAGCGGAATTCCGAACAAAGCCGCTTACAACACGATTACAAAAATCGGCGTGAAAAAAGCGGAGCAGATTTACTATCGCGCACTAACGGTATATCTCACTCCGTCATCAAACTTTAAAGATGCAAAAGCAGCTTTGATTCAATCAGCGCGGGACCTTTACGGCTCTCAAGACGCTGCAAGCGTAGAAGCGGCCTGGAATGCGGTCGGCTTGTAAACAAGAAAAGAGACCGGAGAAATCCGGTCTCTTTTTTATATCTGAAACATTTCACAATGGCTTCACCATGATCATATATGTCTTTTCCCGATCGTCTTTTTCAAGCTTAAGCTGTTCAAAGCCGCATTGGCTTAAAAACAAAACCCATTCCTGCCTGTCCAGGGGAACGGCTGAAAACATCGCTTTATGCTCCCCTCTCAGCCGGCCCGCAATCTTTTCAATGACCGCGCGTCCGATTCCTTTCTCTTTTGCCTCCGGAGCGACGGCCACGGTTCCGAGCCACGGTTTTCCGTTTGAAGGCGCCCATTCCAAATGAAAACTGACGGCGGCAGGAGCGCCGTCAATCTCCCATACGAGCCACGTTCCATTGTACATGGAGTATGCAAGCATAAACTCCGCCGCATTTTTTGTTCCGAACTCTTCGTTTTTCCACACCGGGTGTGCAGCCGCCAGCTGCTCCAGAAACCCGAGATCTTCTTCTTCAAAATCTCTACCTGTCAGCATGTAAATAGTCGTCAAAGATAATTTTATGTATTGCCGGATTGCCCGCAAGCACGCTGTGGTTGTCTAAAAACGTAAACGGTTCGCCGTCTGTGGTCGTGTAAATGCCCCCGACTTCGTTCAGCAGCACGCAGCCGGCAGCGTAATCCCACGGCGCGAGCCTCATCGTAATGTATGCGTCAATGCGGCCGGCCGCAACACTGGCCAGCTCAAGTGCCGCCGAACCGTAGGAACGCGTTCCTCTGACCCGTTTTACGAGCGGCGCCAAAATACTCGGGTCAATCCTTCTGTTTTCCGTCACCCATGTGGCATTGATTGCAATAATGGCTTCTTCAATGGAAGCTTCTTTTAAAGGAGCAAGCGGCGTGTCGTTCAGATAAGCCCCTTTTCCGCTGAATGCGTGATACAGCTCGTCCTGCATCACATCATAAATTAAGCCGATTTTGCCTTTTCCGTCTTCAAAGATGCCGATGGAGATCGCGAAATGCCGCTTTTGATGGACAAAATTCATCGTTCCGTCAATCGGATCAATGATCCAGACGATTCCGTCAAGGGAGCGGAGCTTATCTCCCTGCCCTTCTTCTCCGAGAATCCGGTGTCCGGGAAAAGTTCCCTGTATACGGTCAATGAAAAAGCGTTCCGTCTCTTTATCAATATTTGTGACTAAATCATTCGGATTTGATTTTGTTTCAATCGTCAAGCTTTCCTGCATGGATTGTCTGATTCTCGTTCCGGCTTCTTTTACCCATTGTTTTGCGATATCATCAATTTCCGTCCAATTTGTCATACCGTGTACCTCTTTTCTATGTATAGCTTATTCTATAGCATACTGATAAAGGCGATGAAAAAGCAAGGAAAATGAAAAAAATGCCTTCTCACGTAAAAACGAACCATTTCCTGCGGTTCGTTTTTACTATTCTTTATCCGTTAAGCCGAATCCATTCTTTTCTGAGACGTTCCAGTTTTCTTTTGCTGAGATCGATTTGATCTTCATTCTCTTTTTGCATGGCCTCATACAGGGTTGCCAATTCATAATCAACCTCTAGTCTCCAGACAGCTACACGGTTATTTTTTTCCTCCCTGAATCCTTCCTTCACCACTTGCCTCATTGTCTTTCGCCCCTTCCAGAGATCATTTGTTAAAAAAGCATCCCATTTTTCCAATTTATTAATGATACTTCTTATATCGTATGGAAACTTATATTCGGCTGTAACAACATTCTTAAAATTGTGTGTTTACCTATTCGTTTTTTACCACCAATCCTCTCGGCTCAAACGTTCTCAATGTTTTTGCGGCCGGCGGCGGCTGTGGTAAAATATGAATACTTACGATAAGGAGGAAAAAGATGACTCAGATGCGTTTTACAAAAGAAGACTTCGATACATTTACAATAGAAGGTTTAGATCCGCGCATGGAGGTGTTAAAAGAACAAGTCCGTCCGAAGCTGACCTTGTTAGGAGAGCATTTCGCACCGACATTGTCAGCATTGACAGGCGATGAAATGTTCCCGCATGTCGCCAAGCACGCGAGAAGATCTGTCAACCCGCCGGCTGACAGCTGGGTTGCCTTTGCCAACAGCAAACGCGGGTATAAGAAACTCCCTCACTTTCAGATCGGTTTATGGGACACCCATATGTTTGTATGGTTTGCCATCATTTATGAATCTCCGATAAAAGAGGAATACGGCAGATTGCTGGAAGCGAAGCAGGAGGACATCACAAAACAGATTCCCGGTCATTTTGTATGGTCGCCGGATCATACGAAGCCAGGGGCGTACAAGCAGTCCGACATGGATCAGGAGCAGCTGAAAACATTATTTGAACGCCTGCAGACAGTGAAAAAAGCAGAGCTTTTGTGCGGCATTCAGCTGCAAAAAGAAGACGTGATCAACATGAACAACAATGAATTCCTGCAAACCATTGAAGATGCTTTTAGGAAGCTTTCCTTTTTATACACACTGACTCAGAAAGTCTCATAACATAAAAAGCGGGCCGATTGCCGGCTCGCTTTGTCTACATTTTGATAATCGCTTGATCTGATTGTTTCGCCTGTTTCACAGTCCGATACGGGGAATAGGTGCTGTCAGCTTCAAATTGGCTGCAGATTTTCTTTTCCTCCGCTTTCCCGGGAACGATTTCTTTAAAGCGGCGGTACGCATTCAGAAGTCTGTCTCGGTCAGCTCCTTTTTCATAGGCGTTTTCCACCTGCTGAAAAAAAGCAATGACATCCACGGCCTCCTCTGTCGTCCAGTCCTCATTCATCGGATATTGATATTCCAAATGTCTTCACTCCTTTATAATCATGCTCAAAATAAGCATCTTCCATAGATCATAAATTGTTCTTTACTTTCTTTCAAGTTCATAATATAATTCATTTGTTTTACGTTTAAAAAACGGGTAATAAAACTGAATGTAATACAAACTAATCCGTAGGTATTATGATAAAGGTGGGAAAACAATTGCCGCAACATGAAACACCCCTGTACAGCGGACTGAAAAAGCACGCGGACAGACAGCCTGTCCAATTCCACATTCCGGGCCATAAAAAAGGCGCGGGAATGGATCCGGAATTCAGACAATTTATCGGAGAAAACGCGTTAAGCATAGATTTAATTAATATCGAACCCCTGGATGATTTACATGCGCCAAAGGGCATCATTAAAGAAGCCCAGGATCTGGCCGCTCGAGCATTCGGCGCAGACCATACCTTCTTTTCCGTACAAGGGACGAGCGGCGCCATTATGACGATGGTCATGGCCGTATGCGGACCCGGAGATAAAATCATCATCCCTAGAAACGTTCATAAATCCATTATGTCGGCCATTGTATTTTCCGGAGCGGTGCCGATTTTTATTCACCCGGAAATTGACGATGAGCTCGGAATTTCTCACGGCATTACGCTTGAGTCCGCCGAGCGGGCTTTGACGGAGCACCCTGACGCAAAAGGCCTGCTTGTCATAAATCCGACGTACTTCGGTGTGGCAGCTGACTTGAGCAGCATTGTAAAGCTCGCGCATTCTTTCGATGTGCCTGTGCTTGTCGATGAAGCGCACGGCGTGCATATTCATTTTCATGATAAGCTTCCTCTGTCCGCCATGCAGGCGGGCGCTGATATGGCAGCCACAAGCGTGCACAAATTGGGAGGCTCCCTGACGCAGAGCTCCATTTTAAATGTGAGAGAAGGTCTTGTTTCCAAAGAAAGAGTACAGTCGATTTTAAGCATGCTGACGACAACGTCAACATCCTATTTGCTTCTCGCTTCACTTGATGTCGCAAGAAAACGCCTCGCTACAGAAGGCCGCGACCTTCTTGAAGATACGATTCTGCTGGCGGATCAGACACGGAAACGCCTCAATCAAATTGAAGGCATCCGCTGTGTCGGCGAAGAAATCACAGGGTCTAAAGCTGCATTCAGTTATGATCCGACTAAATTAATCATTTCGGTCAAAAACCTCGGACTGACGGGTCATGACGTTGAAAAATGGCTCCGCGAATCATATAATATCGAAGTCGAGCTGTCCGATTTGTATAATATTTTATGTATTTTCACCCCCGGCGACAGAGCGGGAGATGCCGACCGTCTTGTAAGCGCGCTTACAGACATTTCAAAGCAGGCTTCCGACAATGACTATGCTCATCAGCAAACCGAAGTTCTGCTTCCTGAAATTCCTCTGCTAGCGATGACGCCAAGAGACGCGTTTTACGCAAATACGGAAGTCATTCCGTTAAAAGAATCCGCAGGACGGATCATCGCAGAGTTTGTCATGGTGTACCCGCCGGGAATTCCGATCTTTATTCCGGGTGAGATCATTACTGAAGAAAATATCAGCTACATTTTTAAAAACTTGGACGCCGGCCTTCCTGTGCAGGGTCCCGAAGATGCAACGCTTGAAATGATCAGAGTCATCAAAGAGCAAAAAGCCATCCAATAAACATAAAGAAGCCCGAAACGAAATCGTTTCGGGCCTTTTTACGCTTTTTACTCTTCTTCAAGATGACACTGGCATTGTCCGCAGCATGTTCCGTATAACGTCGTGACCTTCTCATCCTCAAAGTAATGAATCGCTTCGTTACAGTCTTGGCAAACAATTGTACCCATCTGTCATTCCCCATTTCTCAGAATTTGAAAACGCTTAATTTTTACTTGTTGTTATTATATTATTATGTCACATTTAATATGTCAACTGATAAATTGTATAACACATTTATTTTTTACGGTCTTTTTATAGCTCGAGGGTCAATCACAGTATATCCTTTATGACGCAATCCTTTTACAATGTCCGGCATGGCTTCCGCCGTCCATTTCCGGTCATGCATCAATATGTTGGCCCCGTCCCGCAGATAAGGACTGTTCAGTGTGATATCGGTAAGCGCTTTTTTGGATTGATATTTCTGATCCCAATCATACCCGAAGGTCCAGTTCATTTTCACCATACCTTCTTTTTTTATAAGTCTGTCACTGTAGTCCGTATTGCTTCCGAAAGGCGCCCTGAAAAATGCGGGTTTCTCTCCTATTACCTTTTCAACCGCTTTATTGACGCCAATGATTTCTTCCCGTTGTTTTTGCTCGGAAAGATCTTTTAAGTTTTGATGAGTCATTGTATGATTACCGATCATAAAACCTAACTCATGAATATGCTTAAGCGCTTTCTTATTTTCATCTTTTTTCAAAAAATGTCCGTTTACAAAAAAGATCGCTGACGCATTGAGATCGTGCAGTTTGTCCGCAATCTCAGCGGCATGCTGATCAGGCGCGTCATCGATCGTTACCAATGCGATCGGTTTTTTCTCTTTCTGTTCATCCATTTTTTCCACAGAAAAGCTTTTCGGATTGATATAGTAACGGGGCTCCGCCTTCTGTTTTTTCTGTTTTTCCTCTTTTGTATGGTGGTTTTCCCGTTTGGCATGATTGGCCGCGGCTTGAGAATGGGGTTTGTTTGTTTGCATCTTTTCATTTGATTGGCAGCCGGCGAGTAAGCACATACATATGACGGCTGCAGCGGCTTTATACATGACAATCCCTCCTGATATGGTTTTGCTCCCAGTATAACGAAAAAACAGCGCTCTCACGAAAAACAATGTGCCTTTTTTACACATCGGCTGCGCAAGTTGTCACACGTATTATTTCTTCATTAAAAACGGTTTCAATTATATAACAATTCAGTAACAAGCCTTAGGTTTTTCACCTCTCGTGATACACTTGATATAGTCCTTATAAATGGATGAACCAATATATTATATAAAACAGAGGAGTAAGATAGATGCGCTACCGTACGGTGATTCCCTTTTTTTTGATGCTGTTCGTTCTGTCAAGCTGTTCGGTTTCTACTGTCAGTCCATTCACAAAAAACCGGATCGACAGCATTCATCACACTCAAATCTTGTTTTTTTCCGATGAAAATCATATAGATAAAGAAGTGCCTTATTACGATGCGATTCTTGATTTAGAAAAGAAATATCCCCATCATGTCGATCAAATGAAGGTTTATGACAACAGAAAGGGATGGGAAGAGGAAATCAACACGTTCCCTGCGCTGATGGTGATCAATCATCGGCATGTGGTCATGAAGATTGAGGGATCCGTAAAGAAAAAAGAGGATATCATCAAACCTATGCAGCATGTGCTTGCACAATAAAAACAGCCCCCGCTTTTACAAACGGGGGCTGTTTCTTTGTTACATTATTATTTCACGATATGGATCGGGCTTCCGATTGCTACTTCGGCAGCTTCCATAGTGATTTCGCCCAATGTCGGGTGAGCGTGAATTGTCATTGCGATATCTTCAGCAGTCATTCCGCCTTCGATCGCCAGGCTCAATTCAGAAATCATGTCAGAAGCGCTTGCGCCGGCAATTTGCGCACCGATTACAAGACCGTCTTCTTTACGAGTGATCAGCTTCATGAAGCCGTCAGTTTCGTTAAGAGACAGCGCACGTCCGTTTGCTGCAAACGGGAACTTAGCTGCAACGACTTCAATGCCTTCTTCTTTCGCCTGTGCTTCAGTGTAACCGACAGAAGCCAGTTCAGGCTCAGAGAATACAACCGCCGGAATACCGAGGTAATCGATTTCAGCCGGCTCTCCTGAAATAGCTTCGGCAGCGATTTTACCTTCGTAAGACGCTTTGTGAGCCAACGGAGGTCCGTCAATGATGTCACCGATTGCGTAAATGTTCGGTACGTTTGTGCGGCACTGCTTGTCTGTTTTAATGACACCGCGGTCAGTCATTTCGATACCGACTTGCTCAAGGCCGAGCTCATCAGTGTTCGGACGGCGTCCGACAGTGATTAATACGTAATCAGCATCAACCGTTTTTTCTTCGCCTTTTACTTCGAATGTAACTGTTACGCCGTCAGGTCTTTCCTCAACGCCTTTAGCCATGGCGCTTGTATGGATTTCAACGTTGCCTTTTTTCTTCAGTCTGCGGGTAACGAGAGAACTCATTTGTTTTTCGAAGCCAGGAAGAATTTCATCTCCGCCTTCTAAAATAACCAATTCAGTTCCGAAGTTCGCATACGCTGTTCCAAGCTCAGTACCGATATATCCGCCGCCGATAACAACGAGCTTTTTCGGAATTTCTTTAAGCGCAAGTGCGCCTGTAGAGTTCAGAACGCGTTCGCTATATTTGAAGTTTGGCAATTCGATAGGGCGAGAACCGGTAGCAATGATTGCGTTTTTAAATGTGTATGTTTGCGCAGAGTTCTCATCCATTACGCGGACAGAGTTGCTGTCTACGAAATAAGCTTCCCCTTTTATAACATCCACTTTATTTCCTTTTAAAAGACCTGCAACACCGCCGGTAAGCTTATTTACAACAGAAGCTTTCCATTCTTGGACTTTTGTAAAGTCAACCGTTACGTTCTCAGCAGTGATTCCCATGTCATCTGAATGTTTTGCATTCTCGTAACGATGGCCTGCATTAATGAGCGCTTTTGAAGGAATACAGCCGACGTTCAGACAAACGCCTCCAAGAGTTGCTTTTTCAACGACTGTTACTTTTTGTCCAAGCTGAGCAGCGCGGATGGCAGCTACATAGCCGCCGGGTCCCGCACCAATCACAAGAGTATCTGTTTCAATAGGGAAATCTCCTACTACCATAACATTACGCCTCCATTAAAATAAGTTGTGGATCGTTCAGTAAACGCTTGATGTGGTTTAACGCATTTTGTGCAGTTGCTCCGTCAATCATACGGTGGTCAAAGCTGAGAGAAAGAGCTAAGACAGGAGCAGCTACAATTTCACCGTCACGGACAATCGCTTTTTCAGCAATACGGCCGATACCGAGAATCGCAACCTCTGGATGGTTGATAACCGGTGTGAACCATTGGCCTCCGGCAGAACCGATATTTGTGATCGTGCAAGAAGCGCCTTTCATTTCCGCAGGTGCAAGCTTGCCTTCACGCGCTTTTGTAGCAAGGCTGTTGATTTCATCAGAGATTTCGAAAACGGCTTTACGGTCGGCATTTTTCACTACCGGCACAAGCAGGCCTTTTTCGGTATCCGCTGCAATTCCGATGTTGAAGTAATGTTTTTGGATCACTTCATCTGTTTTATCATCAATAGATGTGTTTAAAACAGGGAATTTTTTCAAAGCGGATGTTAATGCTTTGACGACGTAAGGCAGATAAGTCAGCTTGATGCCTTGATCAGCAGCAACTTGTTTGAACTGTTTGCGGTGAGCAACAAGATTTGTTACGTCAACTTCATCCATAAGAGTTACGTGCGGTGCAGTATGCTTAGAGTTCACCATTGCTTTCGCGATCGCTTTACGGATACCGCTCATTTTTTCGCGTGTTTCAGGGAATTCGCCTTCAGGAGCCTGAGCCGCTGCAGGTTTAGCTGTTTCCTGAGGTGCAGCTGTTTCTTGCGGTGCCGCTTCTTGAGCCGCTCCTCCATTTGCAAAGCTGTCGATATCTTCTTTTACAACACGTCCGTTATTGCCTGAACCTGTTACTTTACGGATATCCACGCCTTTTTCACGGGCATATTTGCGTACGGAAGGCATCGCGATCACGCGTTTGTTCGGATCAGCTTCCACTTGGTCCTGCTGTCCTGCGCCGGTTTCTTTTGCAGGCTCTTTAGGAGTCTCTTCTTTAGAGATATCCTGCCCTGCTTCAGCAGACGACTGAACTTGAGCTTCAGTTTTCGCATCTCCTGAATCATGGCTTCCTTTAAATTGAAGATCTTCGTAACCAGGTGCGTCAAACGTAATAATCGTTTGTCCAACAGTTGCAACTGTTCCCTCTTCAACTTTTAATTCTAATACTTTTCCTTTAACAGGTGAAGGAATTTCTACCACTGCTTTATCATTTTGCACTTCAGCCAGAACATCGTCTTCTTCTACCTCGTCGTTCGGCTTAACAAACCATTTTACGATTTCGCCTTCGTGGATACCTTCCCCGATATCCGGAAGTTTAAATTCAAATGCCACAGTTTTCGACCTCCTAGTTGATTAAGCAAATTTTAGTTATGCATTCGCAAGCATTGAACCTAGTAAACAGACTCCTTCATATAAGAGAAAAGGACTCTCTTTACCGTCTTTTATGATGCCTGATTAAAATTCAAGAACTTTTTTCGCAGTTTCAAGAACGTCTTTATGGTTTGGAAGCCATACGCTCTCAGCAAGCGAGAAAGGAAATACTGTATCAGGCGCCGCAACACGCAGAACCGGAGCTTCCAGGCTCAGAATCGCGCGGTCATTGATTTCAGCTACAACGTTGGCAGCGATGCCGGCTTGTTTTTGAGCTTCTTGCACGACAATTGCGCGGCCTGTTTTTTCAACAGAAGCAATAATCGTATCAATATCAAGCGGACTTACAGTGCGAAGGTCGATAACTTCAGCAGAAACGCCTTCTTTTTCAAGCTCTTCAGCAGCCTTAAGCGACTCATGAACCATCGCGCCGTATGTGATGATAGAAAGGTCAGTACCTTCGCGTTTCACATCAGCTTTGCCTAGCTCGATTGTGTATTCCTCCTCAGGAACTTCCTGACGGAAAGAACGGTAAAGTTTCATATGCTCTAAGAAAACAACCGGATCATTGTCTCTGATAGAGGCAATCAACAGTCCTTTTGCATCGTAAGGAGTGGATGGGATAACAACTTTAATACCCGGCTGCTGAGCGATAAGGCCTTCCAAACTGTCAGCGTGAAGTTCAGGTGTATGAACCCCTCCGCCGAATGGAGAACGGATTGTCACCGGAGAAGTCCAGCGTCCGCCGGAACGGTAGCGGAGACGAGCCATTTGTCCTGAAATTGAATCCATTACTTCATATACGAATCCGAAGAATTGGATTTCCATAACAGGACGGTAATCTTGCAGGCCTAAACCGAGAGCGAGACCGCCGATACCGGATTCAGCAAGCGGCGTGTCAAATACGCGGTCCTCACCGAATTCTTTTTGAAGGCCTTCAGTTGCACGGAATACGCCTCCGGCAACGCCTACATCTTCCCCGAAAAGCAGAACGTTTTCATTGTTTTTCAGTTCTGTGCGTAACGCATCAGTGATCGCTTGAATCATTGTCATTTGCGCCATGGCTTACTTCGACTCCTTCGCTTTGTAAATTTCAAGTTGTTCTTTCAAGTTGAACGTCGGCTCTTCAAACATATTCTCAATCAGCTCTGTTACTTTCGGTTTTGATTCGCCGTCAGCCTTTTTGATAGCTTGTTTGATTTCTTCTTTGGCCTGTTCAATCACTTTGTTCTCTTCTTCTTCAGACCATAGTCCTTTGTTTTCCAAGAACTTGCGGAAACGTACGAGCGGGTCTTTTTGCTCCCATTCATTTTCTATTTCTTTCGTACGATATTTAGTCGGATCGTCACCGGACATTGTATGAGGTCCGTAACGGAATGTAAGAGTTTCAATCAGAGTCGGACCTTCACCGTTAATTGCGCGCTGGCGTGCTTCTGCGGTTGCAGCATAAACGGCTAGTGCATCCATTCCGTCTACTTGAACACCTGTAATACCGACGGCAACTGCTTTTTGGGCAATTGTCTGTGCGGATGATTGCTTTTCTACAGGAGTTGAAATCGCATAGCGGTTATTCTGAACAACGAAGATCGCTGGCGCTTTAAATGCTCCGGCAAAGTTCATTCCTTCATAGAAGTCACCTTGAGAAGCTCCGCCGTCACCAGTGTAAGTAATAGCTACCGCTTTTTTACCGCGCTTTTTAAGACCTAAAGCTACACCTGCGGTTTGGATAATTTGAGCACCAATAATAATTTGAGGTGATAAAGCATTTACTCCCTCAGGCATCTGATTACCTTTAAAATGGCCTCTTGAGAACAGGAATGCCTGGTGTAAAGGAAGACCGTGCCAAATCAGCTGAGGAACGTCACGATAACCCGGAAGGATAAAGTCGTCCTGTTCAAGCGCGAAGTGTGATGCAATTTGTGAAGCTTCCTGGCCCGCTGTCGGTGCATAGAAACCTAAACGTCCTTGACGGGAAAGAGAAATTGAACGCTGGTCTAAAATGCGGATATACACCATTCTTCTCATTAATTCCTTTAACTGATCATCTGAAAGATCAGGCATTGCGTCTTTATTTACGACTTCTCCTTCAGCATTTAAAATTTGGAACGTTTCAAACTGCTTATGAATAGCATCAAATTGTTTTTTGCTATCAACAATTGAAGTTTTTGTCTTTGCAGCCATTTTTTAAACCACCTCTTCTTTTGATTTAACAGGGTTAGGATACCGTTTAGCCATCCGTATTAAAAACAGTCTTATCATGCTCTGCAATTCTAAAATTAATCATTCAGAAATTCACATAGCGCTTAAGCAAAGATAATGACGTTTAAACTGTACTAATAAAAAAAGATTTTTTATTAGTACAATATGATCAACAACCATAGTTTACAGTAATTAAACAAAGCCGTCAATTATTTATAACTTCATTTTGAAACCGCTTATAAAACATAAGATCATATTGCGCCAAACTGTACTATAAAAGACTTTAAACTGTATTATAAAAATGCTCTACTGTACTATAATTAAAAAAAATTACAAAGAGTAAATTAAGTTATTTAACTTCGGGTCAGGCTTTGAAAAGATGCCGCGGGATAAAAACGGGCAGTTAGCAATCGTCCCGCCTGCCGAACAGACGGGACGACGCTTTTGTCAATTATTCAATACCCGCCCACACGATATTCAGCGGCGTCAGCACGGCATGAGGATGAAACTCGGAAATCGGAGTGAAAAATACATACGTAAAATCTTCGGCTGGATCAGAAAACATGCCGCACCACCCCATTCCAAGATGTGAGAAGGTTCCTTCTGTCATGAAATAATGGTCACCGGCCGGCCACAAATTAATGCCTAAACCAAAGCCGCCTTCCTCTCTGGGCGCTCCGAAGAAGTAAAAAGGAAGACCGGGCTTTATTTGATTTCTCAGCATCGCCTCGACTGTTTTTCTTCCAAGCAGCTTCTTATCTTTCAATCTGCCTTTATTTCTAAACATTTCAGCTAACTTCCAAATATCTCGCAATGAAGAGTACAGACCGCTTGTCGCTTTATTCGGAAAATACGGGTGATGACTTTTTTCCAGCTGTACGCACTCGTGCTCATTGATCACACAAACTTCTTCTTTTAAAGTATCAGGCACATAAAAATACGTTCTTTCTAATCCGAGCGCTTCAATAATATGCTTTGTTACATACTGTTCGTAGGATACGCCTGTTACTTTTGAAATAATGATGCCAAGTATAACAAAGCCGGTTCTGGAATAGTTCCATGCTTCATCCGCTCCGTACTCCAAAGGCGTACTGACCAGATAGTTTATCCATTCTTCCTCATTCGTTAAGTCAATGCCTTCAGCCTTTTGAATATCCAGCTCAAAACTTAATCCCGCCGTATGAGTCAAAAGGTGCAAAATTTTAATTTCTCCGAAACCCGGTTTATCAAACGCTGGCAAAATGAGCTTGACCGGCATTTTCAGATCGAGCAAACCTTTTTCGACGAGCTGCATGACTGCTACAGCGGTAAACACTTTTGTCAAAGAACCGATTTCTCTGATGGTATCAAGCTGAAATGTTTGCTTTTCTTTTTGTCCGCCGGTAAATTCCCCTAACGACTCAGCTGCAAAAACCTCACCTCCTCTTGACATCATATAACTCGCACATTGCAGATCTCCATTGTCTATCATCGTCTGATAATGGCCGTTAAGAGCGTTAATTTGTTTCATATCAAATGCCGGATTGCTTATTGTTTGTTTCATTGTTTTCTCCCCCTGTACTGTATGTATCGTTTTCATCCCTTACTTACTGATTTCTTGATGAATTCTGACACCGCTTTATTAAATTCTTCCGGATGTGTGATGTTCGGAAGATGCCCCGCTCCCTTAATTTTCTTTAATTCTGCATTGCTCAGCAGGTTCTGCAGCCTTTTTGTTTCTTTCTGATCAACTACGCTTTCCTTCTCACCCGTAAGGATAAGCGTTCTTGTATGAATGTCTTTTAAAAAGCCGATTGTAGAATAGCCTTCTTGTTGATGTATCTTCATAAAACGTTCAATAGAAGCATTTAAGAATTGATTACTGTGTAAACTTTCATATTCATGTGATTTTCCTATAGCTATAAAATCATTTTTCAGTTTTTCCTCGACACTGCTTTCAGGGTCTTCTTCGTATGCGGTGTAACTTCCGGAAAGAATGAGCGTTTTTACTTTTTCAGGGTATTCATAGGCTATCCTCTGCCCTATCATGCCTCCCCAAGAAGCTGCCGCAATGTGGATCGGCCAAGCAACTCCTATCTCGTTCAGCACTTCGATAAAAGTCTGAGCCAGCCCGCTCAGTGTAAAATCGGCGCTCCCCTCACTCAGCCCGTAACCCGGTGTGTGTATGACAATTACATTAAATTGATCTGCCCACTCCTTCATTTGTTCTTTCCACATGTAAGCAGTGGTAGCAAAACCGCAAATCAGTAAAATTGTTTCACCCTTACCGCTCATCAATATTTCCATATGCCGGGCATTTTCTGTGTTTGCCAGAAAATGAACGGTTTCCGTTTCTTCTGTCTGGTAAAAAGCGATGAGTTTTTTTGCGGCATCGCTTTGATTGTGCTGAAGGGCTCCTTTCTTCAGTCTGCTCCAATAGTGCAAATAATCGTCGAGATGATGATTGGAAGCTGTGCCGAGTATCCGGAAAGGACTTTCAGCTTCTCCCGTAACGACTGACGAAGCATCAAAATCGGCTGCAATCGCTGAATCTCTTACCAGAGGCGGTGCTGAACGGACGGATAACGGCTTGAAATCGTTTTGTATTTTTTCTTTTTCTCCGTATAACACGATCAGCTGGTGGCCTTGGCCGAGAAGCGAGTGTTCAAAAGCTTTGATTCCGGCAGTATTTTCTAATGGGTGAAGTCCGTACTCCGTTTTCATAATGTCTTGAATGCCGGGATCAACTGACATGCCTCCGTCTTTCCAGAAAGGCCAATTTACAGCGATGGTTTTTCCTGATCTTCCCCCCGCCTTTCTCATACATTCCCTCCACTCGGCAAAATGCTCCAGAAAACGATTGGCGTAGGCGTAATCGGCTTGACCCAGACTTCCGATTTCTGAGGAGATGGAAGAAAACAAAACAAAAAAGTCTAAAGGCATATCTCTGAGCGCTTCATCCAAATGAATCACACCATTGACCTTTGATTGCAGCACCGCTTGAGCTTCCGCGTCTGTTTTATTCATAATGAGAGAGTCTTTTAACACGCCTGCACTGTAAATGACCCCGTTGATTTCGGAATAATCAGCATGAATTTTTTCCGCTAACTTGATGACCTGCTGCTTATCTGACATGTCAGCCTGGATATAAGAAATGCTTGCCCCGTCATAGCGGATGCTGTCTAATTTTTCTTCCATGTCTGCTGTCATTTTCGATCGCCCGGCAATGATAACGCTGGCTCCGTGATTTGCATAAAGAAACGCTGAAATAATCCAGCCGATGCCGCTTAATCCTCCGATGATGAGATACACTCCGTTTTTTACAAACTTTGCGGCCTTTTGCCCTGGTTGCAGCGAAGCGTCTTTGTATGCTGTCACCCGCCTTTTTTGATCGCCGTCATATTTCACAGCCTGATGATGTCCGGCACTTAATTCATTGAGAAGCAAAGGTGCTTTTTCAATGGTTTGTCTTGAAGAAATCTCAACCGTTTTACACTTTATATTCGGCTGCTCCGCATTCAGCGTTTTAAAAAAGCCTCCAATCGCGGCGTAAACCGGATTTGTATATTGACCCTTGTCATGCACGTACAAAATGTTGATGTTTTCTTTTGTTTTTTGACGGATCAACGCTTTGCTTAAATAAAGGATTGAATAAAAGCTGTGAGTCAAATCTAACGCTGCCTCAGTATAAGCTTTTTTTGACAGGTAATGAATGATTGACGCCGGAAACGCTCCGGACTTTTTCATATCTTCTAACAGTCTGGAGTAATGAGCAGACTGCTCCGGATTAAATTTATAATGCTTTTCATTTACCATTTCATATTCAGCGGCGGCTTCCGCATAAATAACATTTTCACTGCCGATGTACTTTCGGATTTCATCACTCAATGAACTGTCGAAATCGAAAATCAGTGTATTTTCCTTAGGTACTTCTCCGGACTTTAATGGCGATTCTATCCATTCTTTTTGTAAATACAAGGAATCAAGCACCGGCTTTTCAGACGGCTCTTTCGTTTGCGTTTTTTCTTTAAAAGCTGCGGCCGGCGTATTACGCACATCATATTTTTCTTCTAAATAAGCCGCTAAATCATGAATATTGTTATAATCAAAAAGCAATGTCGGATACAATTGTGTATCCAATCTTTCCTCGAGAATTTTCGATATATGCAGCAGCTGTTTTGAGTCAAGACCCAGTTCGTAAAAAGATTGGTGTTTGTCCGCTTTATTTGGCGGTGTGTTTGTAACCTCTCCAATAATGGATGACAGCTCATCTGTTAATGTTTTATGACTGTCTTGGTGCTGAACTGTATCAGAGATAGAGTCTGTCATGTCGGCTCCGTATTTCTCCTGCAGAAATTCCGTCAATTCACCGATTGTGGAGTAATCAAATAATAAAGTCGGGTACAGCTTTGAACCTAACATCAGTTCTAATTTTTTGGATAAGTCTAATAATTGTTTAGAATCCAAGCCCATCTCGTAAAAGGAAATATCATTCTTCACTGTTTCAGCAGGTTTTTCAATCATGCCGGCTATCTCTTGGATCAAATTATTTCTGATCATTTCTTTATTGTTCGCTACGCTGCCGACTTCTTTAGCTTTTTGGGAATGCTCCAGCCTTTGTATTGATTTTTCATTTCTGACTCTTTTCACACCGAATCGCTCATAATAAAAAGCAAGCACTCCATCAGGCCTGTATACTTCTATGTCCGCATATAAAATGTCTTTAGAAGGCGGCTGCGTTATACTGGTTTTATTAATATACACAAAACAAGACCCAGTTGTTTTATGCAGTGCCCTGAATGTCTCAATATATATAGGGATAAACGCATTTGTTCCTTCATCCGGCAAGTCTGATGTAAGGATTCCCAACAAGCTGAGAGACCCATCCAAAAATGCGGGATGCATGTAAAAGTCATCTGTATATTCTTTTGAAAGTCCGCTTAAACTGACCTCTCCCAGAATATAATTTTCACCTTCATATACCGTACCTTCCAATTTCATAAAATCTTTATGAATCAGGCCGCCCCTGCGCAAATTACGATAGGCGGCTTCAGCATCCGAAATCCGGACGGCCCCTTTCTTTAATTCTTCGATTGAAATTGTCTTTTCGTTTATCGCATTTTTTCTTATGATTTCCGCCTGCAAGTTGACTGACGCTTCACCTTCCGCCTTTTCAGCGACCCATTTCCTGCTTGTTGTTTCAATAAGCCAGCCGTTTTCTTGTTCCGTAAACTGAAAGGTGACTTTTTTATCAAAATGGACTGACGTCGCAACAGGTTCACGGAATAAAACATGTTTGATTTCAAAACTTCGGGGTGATATCCCTTTCTCAGCTAAAAATCGTGTTATTAAATCCAGATACGTTACGCCGGGTATCGTACGCACTTGATGAAGGACATGGTCTGAAACAATATAATCGTCATGTTTGACTAATACGCTGAACCTCATGCAACTCGACAACCTTTCTTCTTTTACAAAGTAAAGAAACAGAGCAGGTGCTACTCTGTTTCATCAATAATTTCAAGAAGCCGTTTTTTATTCTGTTTGATTTGTTTTTTCCGATTTGAATCCGGCCAGTACTCTTTTCTGACAAACTCGGCAGGCGGCAGCGGAGTTCTGACGGAATGATATGAATCATCCAGGCCGCTTACCAAAAGGTGGGCGTTTGTTCCGCCAAAACCGAAAGCGCTGATGCCCGCCCTCCGTTTTCCATCCTTCCAGCTTCTCAGCTCTGTATTCGGATAAAAAGGCGACTTTTCAAATTCAAAGCGGGGATTTGGCGTTTCACAATTCAATGTAGGCGGAATTTCCTTATGCCATATTGATAAAATCACTTTAATGAAACTTGCCGCTCCGGCAGCGCTTAATAAGTGTCCGATATTGGTTTTTACACTTCCTACTCCGCAAAATTGCGTTTTGTTTGTGTCTCTTCGGAATACTTTTGTCAGAGCCTGAAGCTCAATCGGATCTCCAATCATCGTGCCTGTGCCGTGAGTTTCGACGTAGCTGACTGATCCGGGAGTGATATCGGCTTTTTCAAATGCATCTTGAATAACCTGCTCTTGAAGCTTAGGATTCGGGGTCGTAATTCCCATTGTCGCACCGTCGTTATTAATAGCTGATGCTTCAATGATACCGTATATCCGATCTCCGTCAGCTTTCGCTTTCTCCAGCGGTTTTAACAGAACAGCGCCAAAACCCTCTCCGGGTACAAAACCGTTTGCCCTTTCATCAAAAGTAAAACACTGACCGTCCGGCGAAAGAGCTCCTCCTTCTGTTAACATCAGGTAAGGAATTTCATCCAAAAGCAGATCCGCCCCTCCTGCCAGCGCCATCTCTGAATCACCGTTTTTTATGCTTTGGCAGGCTAAATGAATGCTGACTAATGAAGAAGAACAAGCGGTATCAGAAACCATGCTTGGACCGTGAAAATTAAAGAAATGCGACACATGTGAAGCAATAAAGTTTTGACTAAGCCCGACGATGTGGCTGCTGCTTTCTTTCGGCAGTTTGTGACCGTAGCCGCCCATTCTGGAACCGACAAATACGCCGACTTTTTTTCCCGATAATTCCGTTTCTTCATAACCGGCATCCCGTACAGTCTGTACACTCGTTTCTAAGAAATGTCTTATCAGCGGGTCCGTTTGGATGGCTTTCTCCTCTTCCATGCGGAAATACTCCGGATCGAAGCTGCCGATTCCATTGATAAATCCTCCCCATTTGCTGATGCTTTTTCCCTTTTGCTGCACCGGAGAGTAATTTTCTTCTATATTCCACCGGGAATCAGGTACTTCTTTAATATGATTCTTCCCTTTTCTCAGATTGTCCCAAAATTCCTCTTTATCAGCCGCTCCAGGGAACTTACATCCGATTCCGATAACAGCTATCTTTGCAGAGGAAGCCGTCTGCGGTTCTGTATTTCGGCTCGTCACAGACTGCATATCTTGCATATCTTGCATATCTTGCTGATTGCTGCTTTGAGAATCAGTCTGTTCGATTTGTTTCTTCAACGGCGGCGCCGTCTTACCGATATATTCCGCAAGACCATGAATCGTGTTGTGTTCAAGAAGCACAGTAGGGTCAATTTTTTTCTGAATCATTGCTTCTATTCGATGTATAATGCTGACAAGTAGTATAGAATCCACACCGTATTCCTGAAAATCCGTATTTGGGTTAAGCTTTTCAAGGGGAATGCTCAATTCCTCGGCAAATACGGCAGAAAGTTCACTGACAAGCCCTTCTGAATGATCAAAAGTGTCGGGAGTCTCCTGTCTTCGGACTGGAACCGAAGCTCCGCCGGTTTTATTGATGTTCAGGAGACTGTCTGCATGAAACACTGTTCCTTTTTTCACGATAGGAATGATATTGGCCGATTTTCTCTCCAGTGCATGATACAAAATCGCCAGTCCTTCCCGTGTGGATAGAGAGTCCAGTCCCAATTCATCATATAAAGGACTCGTCACAGTACCCATTCCGACTTCTTTCCAGCTCGGCCAATTGATGGACGTGAAATACGTTCTCCCCTTTTGAAAATGATAAGCCGCGAAATAGTCCATATATGCGTTTGCAGACGCGTAATCAGTCATTCCTTTCGACAGTTTGGGTGACTGTGCTGCAATTGATGAAAATAGAATAAAGAAATCCAGCGGCCTATTATTAAAAATCCGCTCCAAATTCTGAAGTCCAGTGACTTTCGGCCCGTACACCGTCTTAAATTCACTCATTCTTTTATGAATAAAGGCTGGATTTCCGCCGCTGTGCAGTCCGGCACAGTGTATGACACCGCTTATATCTTTAAATTCAAGGCTTACTTGGTGAAAGAATGAACGCAGCTTCTCTTCATTTGTGAGAGAACCGCTGTAATACATATAGTTGACACCTTTCTCTTCAAAACTTTGAAACAGTTTTATATTGCTGACTGTCTTTTCGTCCTGTCTGCCCTCTTTCAGCAAATGATCCCATTCACTTCGCAAAGGTAATGGACGCGTACCCGTCAGCACGAGTTTTTTCACTCCCCGTTTCACCAAATCTTCAGCTATTGCTCTGCCAATGCCCCCTGTCCCGCCGGTAATCACGATGGCTTTATCCGCAGGAAATGAAACAGGCCCGCCGGTATGGATTCTTTCTTCTTCAAAATACGGAACATATCTGACGCCGCTGCGGTAGCATACTTCATTCTCTCCGGTACATTGCGCCCTTTCATTCTCAAAGATTTGTTTCAGCTCATGCGTTTCTTTCATGCTGTCTATATCTATTGTTTTCACATGAACAAAGCCGTATTCCGCAGAAAGGGCTTTCAGAAAAGCCGCTGATTCTGCCCCTGTCAGCTTTGGTTTTTCCGCTTTAAATACCTGCAAGCCATTGGTGATTTGTAAAATGGATAATGGTGTTTCCTTTTTACTCCGCTTAATTATTTCTTGTATAAATAAGAATTTACCATATGGGATGCCGTTCTGATTGTCACTCTGGTTTCCGATATCTGAGAAATCAAATATATTTTCGACCTGCCGCTCACCGCCCGAGAAGATCTCACGGATAACGGCGTATGCGTGGTTTTCATCTAATAAAGAACACTCAAACATTTGATCAGAGTGTTTTATAAATGAAGAGTGATGTTTGATGACAATCAGATTCTCCTGATCTATATCCGAACAAATGGTGCGGGCAATTGATTCTGTGTCTTGATTTACAAATGCTACTGTCAGTCCGTACTCTTTTGTTTCGGATGGATTTACAAACGGATTCTCCCTCCATTTTTTTTGCAAGTGATGTTGAAAAGAATGCTGAGGGATCTCTGTCTTCTCAGTCCTGGACGGAACCCAATAACGTTCTTTTGCAAACGGATAAGTCGGAATTGAGATCCGTTTACCCGGCTGCTGTAAATGTTGATGAACGGATTTCCAGTCGATATCCGCCCCCCAAACCCATAATTGAGCCAGCTTTTCCGCTTCACCGTTCTCAATAATAGTCTTTACAAACAATTCACCTGCTCTGCCTTCCGTTAACGCCTTCATTTTTTCAGCAAATGCATCTGCTGATTGCTGATGAACATATACGCCTGGAACTTGCTTGTCACCGTGGCAAAACTCAAATAATTTATCTTTGATTTCTTTAAGAGACGTACCGGTAATCGCCGCTCTGGCCTCCATCGCTTCTCTGCCCGATTGTGTAGTGTATGCCAGATCCCGTAAAACGACGCTTTCCGATTGGCTGCCTTCCATCACTTCATTCGGGAACAGGTTTCTTATCGCTCCGGCATATTCCTTCAATAAGTATTCAGTAACCGCTTGAATGGAGGGGCAATCAGTTAATTCATACATCGTGAGTTCAATATGAAACATTTCGTTAATAAAATCCGCCATCCGGCTTAATTCCAAAGGCCCTACGCCAAATTCACTCAGGTGATCAGCAATATTAATTTCTTCCGGATGGATATGAAGCAATTCCGAAACTAACGGTTTGAGTACTTCATACACCTTTTCTTTCATATCAGGCTGCTTATCCTTTACTTCAGGACTTAGTGAACGTTGGATAAAATCTCTCATGTTTTCGGCATACTCAAGAAGACGTTCATTGTCTTTGGCAGATAACAGGACAATATGCGGTTCGTTCTCAACATGTTCTGTTGAGACGTTTGTTTCTTCATATTCTTCTATAATGATATGAACGTTCGTTCCTCCCGCTCCGAATGAGCTGATCCCCGCTCTTCTCGGAACAGTTACTGTTTTTCCGTTTTCCTGCAGTTTCGGTTTCTTCCAATCTTGCAATGACCGCTGTACATAAAAGGGAGATGCTTTAAAATCGATATTTGGATTCAACGTCTCCGCATGTATGGAAGGAAACAGTTTTTTCAGTTTCATTTGCAAAAGAACCTTTGTCAAACCGGCAATTCCCGCTGCGGCCTCAAGATGGCCGATATTTGATTTGACAGAACCGATGGAACAATATTGAGTGTGCTCCGTAAATTCCCGAAACGCTTTTGTTAACCCGGTGATCTCAATCGGGTCTCCAAGAGAAGTTCCCGTTCCGTGAGCTTCAATATAACTAATTGTACGAGGATCAATACAAGCTTTCTGAAGCGCGTCCTGTATCAGTTCAGACTGACCATTTGGATTAGGAACCGTAAAACCGTTTGTTCTCCCTCCGTGATTGACCGCTGTCGCTTTAATCAGCGCATAAATATGATCTCCGTCCCTTACCGCTTCCGCCGCCGGCTTTAAAAGTACGGATCCCACTCCTTCTCCCGGTACATAACCGTCACCGCCCTCGCCGAATGTACGGCATCGGCCATCACTTGCAAAGAAGCGGCTTTGATTTAATAATGTATATTTATTGGGATGAAGCGTAAGATTGACCCCGCCCGCAACAGCAAGTGTGCTTTCTCCTCTTCGTATACTTTCACAGGCTAAGTGAATGGCGTTAAGAGAGGATGAACACATTGTATCAACCGCCATACTCGGCCCCTTAAAGTTAAAGAAATATGATATTCTGTTTGCTATTGCAGAAAATGGAGACCCGACGGCCAGTTCATTTCCTTTAAGTGATTCTTCAACGCCGAAAAATTGATAGCTTCCATATGTGACGCCTGCAAATACTCCGACCTTTTTGCGGGTCAGATCTGAAGGTTTATAACCCGCATCCTCTATGGTATTGTACACTGTCTCTAAAAAGAGACGTTCCTGAGGATCAAGAAAAGCCGCTTCTTTCGGTGATATCCGGAAAAATAAAGGATCAAACCGGTCTGGATTTTTCAGAAAACCTCCCCACTTATAGCAGCTTCCCTCCAGCATTTCTTTCCGATCATCAGGAATTTCGCTTACGCAATCCCGTCCATTCATCAGCACATTCTGGAACTCCCTGATGTTTTCCGCACCCGGGTATCTGCCGCTGACACCGATAATGGCTATATCAGCAGAAAGGGGATCGGCCGCAATGTGCTCTTTTGAACCTTCTCCTTCAGAGCGTACCAGCGCTTTTGTTTCCACTGGTTTTCTTTTTTGCTTTTTTTGATATGAGACAAGTTCAGATGTGCCGGCCGGTTTCAGCAGTTTCATCATTCGTTCGCTGTGATGACTCAGGAAATATTCAGCTAACTGAGATATTGAATGATATTCAAAAAATAATGTTTTCGACAATCTGCCGATACTTTGCTCCAGCTTTTTGGTCAGACGCATGATCATTACTGAATCAATGCCGTATTTCTCCAGGTATTGTTTTTCATCTATGAGTGAGACCGGTAATTTCAATTCCTCTGACATTATATTTTTCAGATAACTGATGATATTTTGTCTTAATTCATCGTTTTGCAAATCGGCATCTTCCTGCTGGTCTGAATGTAAGCTGATTGTGCCGGCACGCTTCAGCACATCCTCAATCTTTTCTTTTCGGCCTTTCAGGGCAATCAGCTGTTCAGATGATTGACACAAGCTGTTCTCCAGAGCCTGTATTCCGTCACCGTCATCTAACGGGTCAAGACCGAGTTCCTGTTTCATGTAGGATATTCCTTCATCGTCAATATTCATCCCGCCGGAAGTCCATAGCGGCCAATTGACTGACACTATCCTTTCGGCAGACTCTTTTGCGGTCATAACTGCTGCATACTGATCCAAACAGGCATTGGCGAAAGCATAGTCACATTGGCCGGCTGAGCCGAAGACTGCCGATGTGGATGAAAACAAGACAAGTAATTCAACTTTCATTTTTTTGATTTCTTCCGCCAGCCACAGCGTGCCATAAACTTTCGAACCTGTGACTTGATCAATTTCTTCTTTTGTCTTTCTTAAGATAAAAGAGTCACGGAGTACGCCGGCACTGTGAAATACTCCATGTAAGGTGCCGAACTGCTCTTTTGCAAAAGCAAACATCCGTTCAGCATCACTTTGTTTTGAAACATCAGATCGGATATATTCAACTGTTGAACCTGAACTTCTTAAATATTCGATCTTTTTCTCCTGCTCTTCAGTTAAATCAGAGCGCCCTGTCAATATGAGATTCGCTTTCCATTTTTCCGACAGATGTTTTGCCAGAATATAACCGAGACCGCCCAGGCCTCCTGTAATCAGATAATTCCCATGATGTTTCAGCGGCTGGGTTAAATCGAATGAGCCGGCTTTATTATAGCTTTTCGTAAAACGTCTGCCGTTTTCATAGCGCACTTCAAAATGGATATCCCGTTTTTCGTCACACTCTCTCTGATATATATCCGCTATTGCTGGAAGAGCGGCTCCCGCACCCTCTGATTGCGTAATATTGATAATCTGATAGTGAAAATTGGGGTGTTCCTGGTGAACGGTTTTCACCAATCCGCCGAGAGCATGATGCAGCGGCAGTTGTTCTTTATTCTCTGTTTGAAAAATATGCGTCAGCTTTATTATCTTTTTCCATTTTAGTTCAATCAGCGCCTGTGTAATATACAGAAGAGAAAACAATCCGTTTTCCAATTGTTTCTGTATACCTTCCTTCCTCATGTCAGCCTGAGAATCAGACCACAAGTGAAGAATCTTTTCGGGCAGCTGAAAATGATCATGAATGTATCGGAACAGCTTTAGATAATCGTCTTTTTTCACGTGGTTCATACAAATCGTATCATCATGTAAAACAGCAAATTCTTTTCCGCGGATAACAAACAAGAGAGTACAGTCCTTAAACAAACCGCTCAATTCTTGTATTTGCCGTTCATTTTCTGCAAAAATCAGGAGCAATCCCGTCAAGGGTACGCTCTTCTTACTTGGAATGAACGATTCAGTCCATTCCGGCTTGTAATATAAAAGCGGATGGTTCGATGCCCGTGATTTTTGATTCTGAATGGATGTCACACGGGCATAGCCTTCGTCAGCCGACATTTGTCCTGTTTGAATCAGATCAAGAATATCGCTGAGTTGTTCACGTTTTCCGTTCATCATTCTTCCCCCATTAATTGTTTCAATACAGCCTTCTGATCAATATCATTGGTTTCCAATTGACGCAGGAGACGAATGAGTTCGTCGTCCGTCTGAACAGTGTCTTTTTCATGACCATATCTGAATCTCACATCTCTGCACTCTGCCAGAATGCTTCCGTTTCCATCTGTAAATGTCATATGACACGTTACATCACGGCTGTTCTGCCGGTTCTCTTTTTGAGTATAGACATAAAAATTTTGAGCGAGAGGGTGATAGACATCCGCCGCTCCCATTCCGATCAATTCCGGGAAGGTTTCTCCGCTGACAAAAAACGCACTGGCTTGAATCGCGGACTCAAGCGCTTCAGGAGAGATCGTAAAATTCTCTCTTTTTGCATAAAGCTCATCCGGCAATGAATGAAGCGACAGCATTCCGTCACTGTTTTTCGCTGATTCAATGACAAAAGGCGCTTCAGCAGGATGTTCAGTCATTTTTGATTTGACTTCAGCAATATCAAGCGCTTCAGGAAACATACCGCTTTCAGGCTTAACAATATGCGCATTTCCCCTGGCAAGACGTACTTTATTTTCATTTTTTGTGTTTGCATATATGTCAAACCGCGCAAAGTCGCGCTCAGGCGTCAGCGTAATCATCAGTTCCCGTATATCAGTCATTCCGTTCATGCTTTCGGTCCACAATAAATCAGTCAATGTTTGAACTGGTTGTCCAAATGCCGCCGCTGCATTGACGATAGCCATTTCAGCCAAAGATGCATAAGGGAAAAAGGACACGTTTCCTTCAGACAGACTTAGTGCGAACGGATGATTACGGCTGATTTTTTTCGTGAAACTGAACTGATTAAAATCGGACGTGTTACTCCCCAAGAAAGGGTGACTCGGCTTACTCACATCCGCTGAAACAAGTGCTTCCCCTTTTTCCGCTATCCAATACCGCTGTTTGATCAGCGGTTGTCCCGGAATAGAAATCCTGCGGGCATTCCGATTCACCTCAAAAGTCTCCCAATCTATCTTTCTTCCATTTACCCATTTGGATGCTGCTTCGGCGTAATCTGAACAAACGTGAGGCATTTCATTGTGAACTTCTGATTCGAATGTATTACCGGTATGACTGAAGTTGCTTTTTTCACCCCTGATATAAGCTGAAAGCTCTTCAGCAATGACCCGCCCGGAATCTGCCACTATCGCCAGCCGTTCTTCCATATGATCGCGTCCCGTCTGAAGTGTATAGGCAATATCCTGAAGACGCAGTTTATGATTGCTATCCTTCGATTCATTTTCTGATAGAAAATCAGCCATAACCTTTGCATATTTTATCAGCCGTTGTTTGTCTTGAGCCGATAAAACAAAGATCACTCGGCCGCTTTGATGATCAAAAGCTTTTGGCGGCTCATACGCTTCCAATATAAGATGCGCGTTTGTTCCTCCTGCCCCAAAAGCGCTTACCCCGGCTCTCAAAGGATGAACAGCATTGCTGTTTTGCGGAATATTCCATTCAGCCGCTTTCCGCTGCACTTGAAAAGGAACCTGATCAAAATCTATAAACGGATTAACAATATCGGAATGCAGAGAAGGAACAAGCTGCTTATTCTTCATTTGGAGAAGCACTTTCGTTACCGCAGCGATTCCTGCCGCAGATTCTAAATGTCCGATATTTGATTTCACCGAACCGATGGCGCAAGGATGGTTCAATTGATAGGAATCTTTCAGTCCTTGAATTTCAATCGGATCGCCTAATGACGTCCCTGTTCCATGCGCTTCAATATAATTGACGGTATTCGGATCAATGTCAGCTTTACGAAGTGCTTCTGAAATGACCTCCGCCTGCGCATCCGGATTCGGTATGGAATACCCACTCGTCTTTCCTCCATGGTTAACGGCGCTTCCCTTAATCACACCGTATATTTGATCTTGATCTTCTATTGCTTTTTTCAATGGTTTTAACAATACGGCCCCGACTCCCTCACCGGGAACATAACCGCTTCCGTCTTTTCCAAAACTCCGGCATCTGCCGTCACTTGATAGAAACTGTCCCATGCTGAGGAACTTATATTTATTCGGATGTATTGACAAATTCACTCCGCCGGCTAATGCCATATCGCTCTCTCCGCAATGTATGCTTTGGCATGCGTAATGAATAGAGGTCAGTGATGAAGAGCACATTGTATCCAGAGCCAAACTCGGACCTTTTAAATGAAAATAATAAGACACCCGATTGGCAATTGAAGAATAGACGGACGCCGGCGAGAAAGCCACTCCATTTTCTTCTCCTTCAAATAGTTGATATTGGCCCCACATTGCACCGACAAATACACCGACTTTCATCTTTTCCAGCATGTTTCTCGGGTACCCTGAGTCTTCAAAACAATGTTTGGCCGTTTCTAAAAAGAGCCTTTCCTGGGGATCCATAAGTTCTGCTTCCCTTGGGGAAATATGAAAGAAAAGCGGATCAAATTGATCGGCTCCGCTGATAAAACCTCCCCACTTGCTGTAAGACTTCCCTTTCATATCTCTGTCTTCGCTGAAGAAATCATCCATATTCCAGCGGTCAGGCGGGATTTCTGTAATACAATCTTTTCCGCTCTTTAAATTCTCCCAAAATTCAGGTAAGTCTTCAGCCATCGGATACTTTCCGCTTAATCCGATAATGGCAATGTCCTCATGCCTTGTATCAGCTGTTTCATTTATTTGGATCTCACGGCTTTCATCCTCTATGAAGGTATCTTGAAGTGCAGATTCCAATTTTTCTTTGTCACCTTCAAACACGATCAGCTGTGATGCGTTCAGAGAGAGTGAATCTTGAAAAGCTTTGATCCCATTGGTTTTACTAAGAGGAACCATACCAATTTTTTGTTTCATCCATTTTTCAGTTTGTTTATCCACTTTCATGCCGCCGTCTTCCCATAGCGGCCAGCTGATGGCTACTGAGACGCCGGAGCGTTCTTTTTTCCGCCTCATTCCTTCACGCCACTCAGCGAAAAGATCGATGAACCGGTTGGCCAATGCGTAATCCGTCTGTCCGATATTCCCGTACATCGAGGTGCTTGATGAAAACATCACAAAGAAGTCCAAAGGTTCGGTTTGCAGCAAGCTGTCCAATAAGACCGTCCCATTTATTTTCGGAGCGATTACTTCCTGAATTTCATCTTTTGATTTTTGAATCAATAAAGCGTCGTGCGTCACACCGGCACTGTGTAGCACACCGTTGATTTCTCCGAATTGCCTTTTAATGGTTTTTATGATTCGCTCTGCATCACGGCTATCTGAAAAATCACCTCTTATATATTGAACCGAAGAACCGCCTGCTTTCATTCGGCTGATTTTGTTCTTTTTGTCTTCCGTAAGTTCAGAACGGCCCGCTAAAATAATATTGGCTTTCGTTTGGGCTGCGATATGTTCTGCAAATATAAGGCCTAAGCCGCCGGCCCCTCCTGTAATCATGTATACTCCGTTTTCTTTAAAGGAGAAATCTGAGTTTGGAGCCGGTTCTGCTTCCCGTAAGGCACGGACCCAGCGCACATTTCCTTCATAATAAAGATCGGTTTCTCCCGGATGCGCTTCCGTAGATTCGACTCTGATGATTTCAGCTGTAAGTTCCGGCAACGATGACTTGTCTGATACTGATATCCCGATTGTCTTAAGGGCCAGTTTCGGGTTCTCAAGCACAATAGACTGCCCTGCGCCATGGACTGAAGCGTAAAGCGGCTGATCATTTTTATGATCCGCCGGATAAAGGAAAAGCGATACAACCTTTTTTTCCGTCTTGCTGCGCATCAATGCCCGGCTGAAAAAGAATAGCGGGTAAGCCCCTTTAGAAAGCTGTTCACTTATTTTTTCCGGGCCGGCAAATGATCCTTCCGGCCACCCGTACACCACGGTGTCGGGCATTTGCCCCCTTTTTTTCAGATCAGCTGCAAGCCTGTCAAAGTGAGCTTCCTCCCTGTGATCTATCTCATAAACACCGTCTCCGTGATAGGAGAAACGATTCCCTGATAAAACGAGAATGATCTGTGTATTTTCGAACCCATTTTCAGCATTTTCCCGCATAAAATGAAAAAGCTCTCTGTCATATTGAAACAGCAGGCATGTTCTTTTCTTTTTATTGCTGCAATGCGGGTCCCAAGCGGCAGGCTTTTGTCTCCAATACGGCGTTAAATATGTCAGAGCCGTATGATTCTCTCCATGATGAAGAGGGAGGTCTTTGTCAACGAAAGTCTTTTCGCCGCTCTCTGCAAAATAATTTGCAAGTTTTTGAATCGTCGGATACTCAAACAATAAAGTAGGGTACAGTTCCCTGCCTGTTTTCTCCTCCAATGCTTTTACGGCTTGCATAAGTGTTACGGAATCGAGGCCTTGTTCATAAAAACCTTTTACAACAGAGAGTGTTTCAGGGGCAGTCCCTTTGATGTCTGCGATCAGCTGCTGAATGTCTCCTTCTGTTATAAGAGCGGAAAGATTTTCGTTCTTACTTTCTTTCATGTCAGGCTTTTCAGCCGGTTGATTTTGCGTTAAGAAATAACTGGACATTTTTTGATTTTCTTTAATATACGCGGCGAGTTCCCGGATCGTTTTCTGCTCAAACAGGAGTGTAGGATACAGCTGTTCCCCTGTTTTGTTTTCAAGTTCTTTGACAATGGCAAGCAAAGAAGCTGAATCCAGGCCTTGTTCATAAAAACCAATGTCTGTCCTTATGTCACGCAGATCTATATTTGAAACCCCGGATATTAATTCTTTAAGGTGTGTCTCGATGCTTTCGCTTCGATTTATGATTGAATCTTTTCTGATCAGGCTGTCTTTTGGCTGAGAAGCCGCTTCAGTTTCCAAACGAGTCTGCTTCAGGTTTTCAATTAAATCTTTTGAGCGAATATGTTTCACAGACAGCCGCGTAAAATAAGCGATCATCTCCCCGTATGCATCGTACAAACCGTAACTTACTTGGATGACATCCCCTGAATCATGATTTTGGTCTTGCTTCTCTATGTACACATAACACCTGTCTTCCAGGCGCTTCGTCATACGGAAAGATTCAATATGAATGGGAATATACGTTTTCATCCGGCTTGCCGGAGATCCTTGTGTAAAATATTCGGGACATGCCTGATAAAGGATCGATATGATGGTAGACGCATCAAGAAAAGTGGGATGCAATTGAAAATAGCCGGTATATTGATTGGCAATTTGGCTGAGCGTTAACTCTGCAAGTACAGAATGATCAGACGCATAAACCTTCCCCAGACTCTTCATAAATTCAAAATGCTCTATATCAACCTTTTTTAAATAGTCATAACATATCTCCATATCATCTTCACGGGCGGAGGCATGTTTAATTTCATCAATATTGATTGAACTCATGCTTTCCGGGAATTTCTGCATGAGCCTGCAGGTCATATTCTCATCCCAGCTTTCATCCAGAATGCGGTCATCTTTTACCTTTCTGCTCTTCGCCTGAATTTCCCATCCCTGTTCCAATCCCTGAAAACGGATGCGGATTTCTCTGTCAAAGGTATCCGATGTTGCTACAGGTTCCAAATACAAAATATTCTGACACTCGAGTTCTTCAATAGGCAAACCTTTGCTCAGCGCCATACGGTATATCATATCTAAAAATGTGACACCGGGTATAATCCGGGTGCCATGCACCCGGTGATCCCTGACAATATAGTCCGTATGTTTAATTGTTAATGTGAACTGATAGTTTTGATTACTGGCCACCTGTCTCATTCCTTTTCTTTTCTTTATAATTCTTTGAAATCAAGTAAAGGAATCAGCAATTCTGACTCTTCCTTTTCTGGAGTTTCTCCATTGTCGATCCAGCATTGTTCCTTATTGAATATAACCGGAGAAAGCGGGTGTCTTTTTGTCTCTCCATATCCTAATGTGAGATGGCTGTCGCTCAATATCATATGTGCGTTCGTGCCCCCGAATCCAAAAGAACTGATTCCGGCTCTCAAAACCCCTTTTCTGGGACGCCATTCTTTTAAAGACGTGTTCGGAAAGAATGGCGACTGATCAAATTTAAAACGCGGATTTGGCGTTTTACAATGTAATGTCGGCGGGAGCATCTGATTTTTTATGGATAAGGCAACCTTTATAATACTCGCTATCCCCGCTGCGCTCATTAAATGTCCGAAATTCGTTTTTACGCTGCCTACTCCGCAAAATTGCCTTTCTTCCGTAACCTCCCGGAACACTTCTGTCAGCGCTTTTAATTCAATCGGATCTCCTATCATCGTACCGGTGCCATGCGTCTCGACATAACTGAGAGTATCTGCATCAATTCCGCCTTTTTTCAGGGCTTTTTTTATCACTGCGCTTTGCGCTTTCGGATTAGGTGTTGTCATTCCCATTGTCTGTCCGTCATTATTAACCGCGGATGAGTCAATTACCGCGTAAATTCTGTCACCTTCGGCAAGGGCGTCATCAAGTCTTTTCAAAAGGACTGCGCCGCATCCCTCTCCCGGTACAAATCCATCTGCCTTCTCATCAAATGTATGACATTTTCCTTCAGGTGAAAGCGCCCGAGCCTCACTCAGCATGACGTAAGGCTTTTGATCCAGCAAAATGTCAACTCCGCCCGCAATCGCCATATCTGACTCTTTTGACATCAGGCTTTGACAAGCGAGATGGACGCTGACCAATGAAGAAGAACAAGCCGTGTCTACAACCAGATTCGGTCCTTTCAGATTAAAAAAGTGTGAGATATGCGCGCCTATGAAATTTTGTCCTATACCCACGATCGTATTTTTTGAAGGGGAACCTATTTTGGACATAAACGTCCCGGTCCGCGAACCGATGAAGACGCCGACTTCTTTGTTTGATACTTCTTCTTTTGTATAGCCGCCGTCTCTCAAAGTCTGGACGCTGACCTCAAGGCATTTTTTGATTAACGGATCAAGCTCTGATGCCTCACTTTTGTTCATATTAAAAAACGCGGGATCGAAAGACTCAATATCTTGAAGAAATCCGCCCCACTTACTGATACTTTTTCCCTTTTCATAGGTGTCAGAGTAGTATGAAGAAATATCCCATCGCGACGCCGGGACTTCGCGGACACTATTTTGTCCTTTCTTCAAGTTTGTCCAGAACGTTTCTGTGTCCGGAGCCTCCGGAAACTCACAGCCCATTCCGATAATAGCGATTTGGTTCAGACTGGTTTGTTGTATTTGAGATCCGCTGTCCCGTACTTCGGAAGCATTTTGATTTATATGTTGCTCTTTTTTCCGAACCTCAATGTTTTCTGAATCAATTTGAGGACTGATTCCCTCACTTGCAAATAATTCGTTTAAATAGACGCCCAGTTGTGAAAAACTCGGATACTCCAGAAAAGCTGATGGTTCAATTTTTATTTGAAATGCATCTTCCGCTTTTTTGACAAGCTGAACCAGTAAGATTGAATCAACTCCGTAATCCGCAAAAGACGTATCCTGATCTAAATTCTCATAAGGTATTTTCAGCTCCGCGGAAAAAATCTCCATTAACTTCCTGATCATAGCTTCATTGTCTCCCTGACCAGAGATCTCTTTTTCTTCAGCATCCGGGTTATTTTTAGCAGCTTGAATTCTTGTCTGAAGCAGCTGCTCCAGCTTGAATTTCTCCGGATGTGTCTTTGCCGGTATAAGGCAGGGGTATCCGTTTATCGTCATCATTTCATCCAGCATGGCAATACCTGTTTCTGTTGAGTGTGAAAGTAAACCAAGTGCCTGATATGATGGACTGGTCACCTCGCCCATCCCAATGTCCTTCCAGCTCGGCCAGTTAATTGATTGATAATACGTTCTGCCGGCTGCATGCTGATACGCCGCAAAGTAATCCATAAAAGCGTTCGCTGCGGCATAGTCACTTGTTCCGGCGCCTAATAAAGGAAAGGCGCTCGCAACAGATGAAAACAAAATGAAGAAATCAAGTTTGTCATCAATAAAAATGTCATGGAGTACCTGCATCCCCTGCACCTTTGGCTCAAATACTTCTCTTATTTCTTGATCAGATTTATGAATAAAAGCCGGATTCGAATGATTGGCTGCACCAGCGCAATGAATCACCCCGCCGATTTTGCCGAACTTCAGTCTCACCTCTGAAAAGAAGCGTTGTAATTTTTCTTTTTCCGTGAGCGGTCCGGAATACACTTCCACCTGAACTCCCTTTTGATCCAACTCATGCAGCAGTTGTAATTTCGAATAAAGAGGTGACTTTTCATCGGTGTCTTTTAACAAGCCGGCTATTTTATCAGATTCCGGAAGGTCGGTTACTCCCATCAACACAAGTTTTTTGACTCCCTTGCCGGCATAATGTCTGGCAAGTTCTGCTCCGATCCCTCTTGTTCCCCCTGTAATAACCAGGGTTTGATCCGTACGGCATACTGGCAGACCGGATAGTTTCCGGTTTATTTCCGCTGCATGTAATTTCTCCACGTATGGAATATAACGTTCACCGTTCCGGTAGCAGATTTCACTATACAGCCCGTCAGCGTAAGCTTCATCTGTGATTACCTGTCTCAATTCCGCCGCAGTCCCGACATGACCGTCTACATCTATTGTTTTTGATTTTATCTTTTGATACTCCGCACTCAGCATTTTATATAGTCCGGCTGTTTCGGCTCCGGCTAACGACGGCTTGTCATTCAGAAATGTCTGCAGCCCTCTGGTCACATGTAAAACGAAAAGCTGTTTACGTGTCTTTATGATTTCCTGCAGCAGTGTCAGCTTCCCGATTGTGCCGGTGCGTGCCCCGTTTTGATCACTCCGCAAATCTGACAGGTCAATCATGCCGATGATTTCCGGATTTTCTTCTATGACTGCTAGGGCCGTTTTTTTGGCTTCTCCATCCGAATGATCCCAGTTATCTGCGCAAATGACAGCGGATTCAATCAGAGGATCTGAATCAAACAATTCGAATGCAAGCCGCTCACTTTCACTATTAGCCAGGATCATCACCTGTCCTTTCGTAAAAGCGGAAGGCGCAGCCTTTTGTTTTTTCCACGCTTTTTTTAATACATCAAATGATAAGTCAGTCGGTGCATGGGGCAAACTTTGCGGTACACCTGTTTTTTTCTGTTTCTGTGCTGCTTTTGCGGCAGGCACCCAATATCTGTTCCGTTCAAAAGGATATGCGGGAAGAGAGATAAGCTTCGGTAATTCCGCAGTGTACATCTCTTCCCATTGAACGTCTCCTCCGTTCACCCAGTGAATGGCCATTTCTCTTGCACTTTTAAAGCGGGCGGCTGACAGGGCATCCTTTTGACCAGCGTCTCGGCGGGCCTTTCCCCTATATAAACCGTTTAACTTATGATCTGACCGCAAATACATCGTCAGCTTATTGCGAAGGTCGTCAATGCTGCTAGCCTCAACAGCGAGCCGCTCTTCCATAGCGTTTCTCCCGGTCTGCGAGGTGTACGCGGCATCGGCTAGTGACGTTTTTGGCTCCAGTTCATTTATATATGCATCAATCAAGAGTCTGAGACGTTCTTCATTTTTGGCAGAAAGCAGAATAATTTGCGTCTTGTTGCTCTTTACCGTTTCCATCTTTTCTTCATTCTTATACTCTTCGATGATAATGTGGGCATTAGATCCTCCAGCGCCGAACGAACTGATGCCTGACGTTCTGGCTTGATTTTGCGGCGTCTCCCAATCGGTCAATTCAGACTGCACGTAAAACGGTGTTTCCTCAAAATCAATATTAGGATTTAAGTTATCGGAATGAAGGGAAGGAGCAAGCTGTTTATACTTCATTTGCATCAGCACTTTTGTAATAGAAGCAATTCCCGCCGCAGCTTCTAGGTGTCCGATATTTGACTTAACCGAACCAATTGCACAACGATAATCGCTTTTCGAGCTGTGCAAAGCTTTGGTTAAACCTGAAATTTCAATCGGGTCTCCCAAAGATGTCCCGGTGCCATGCGCTTCAATATAACTTATGCTGTCTGCATCAATCCCCGCCTTATCAAGAGTTTCACTGATGACGTTTGCCTGCTCGCCCGGATTTGGCACAGTGTATCCGTTTGTTTTTCCGCCGTGATTTACAGATGTTCCCTTAATCACACCGTAAATCCTGTCCCCGTCAGCCTTCGCGACAGAAAGCGATTTCAAAAGAACGGCCCCGACTCCTTCTCCCGGCACATATCCGTCTCCTCCCGCTCCAAAGCTTCTGCAGCGCCCATCGCTTGAAACAAAATGATTTTGTGAAAGTAAAGTATATTTATCCGGGTGTAAGGATAAATTCACGCCTCCGGCTATGGCGAGGGTGGATTCTCCTCTTTTTATACTTTCACATGCAAAATGAACAGCAGAAAGTGAAGAAGAACACATTGTATCAATTGCAAGGCTGGGTCCGTGCAGGTCAAAGAAATATGACACCCGGTTTGCGATAGACGAATAAGAAGACAGGAGCGCCTGACGTTCCTCATCATCTGAAGCACCGGCTGCAAATAACTGATAGTGGCTGTAGGTGACACCGACAAATACACCTGTCTTATGCCGTTTCAACTTTTTCTTTGTGTAACCCGCATCTTCAAACGTGTGCCATGCTGTCTCTAAAAATAACCGTTCCTGAGGATCAATTAACTCGGCATCACGAGGCGAAATTGAGAAGAACAGCGGATCGAATTTATCAGCGTCTTTTATAAAACCTCCCCATTTGCTGTCATGACGGGCATTGTCACCTGTGTGATAATATTTCCGAAAATCCCAGCGCTCTTTCGGTATTTCCGTTATACAATCTTTTCCGGAAGAAATATTTTCCCAAAACTCTTCCACATCCTTCGCCATCGGGTAGCGGCCGGCTATACCGATAATCGCAATATCTTCCTCGGAAGGTGCGGATGGTATGCGGGAAACGGAAAGCTTCTCCCGTTTCGCCGGAGCCGAATGATCAATTCGCTGTTCGGCTGCCGGTAAAAACGCCTTCTGCAACTCATGCTGATAGTGTTCAAGAAAATACTCTGACAGCTCTTCAACACTGCTGTATTCAAAGAAAAGAGTCTTAGACACTCTTCCAAAATATTTTTCCAGACGAGAGTTAAGACCTAAAATCGTTAGAGAATCAATTCCGTAACGGTCAAACGTATCCTCGGGTAAAATACTGTCCGCCGGTCTTCCCGTTTCCACTCCGACGATCTCTGTCAAAAGACGGACCGTTTGCTTTTTCAGATCTTTTTCATGTAATTGCGGCAGGTTACTGTTGTTTTCAGGCACAGTCTCTATCTTTTTATGGTCAGTTGAGAGTAATTCACTTATTCTATCTTTGTCTCCGCTGATAACAGCCAGCTGAGAAGCAGAGCGGCTCATACTGTCCTGAAAAGCGGCAAGCCCTGCTTGGGCGGATAAAAGTTCCAGCCCTGCATGTCTTAAAGCCTGCAGCTCTCCCGGCCCGACTGTCATATTGCCCGCATCCCATAACGGCCAATTAATAGAAAGTGTTTTCCCGGGACGTCCTTTAATGCTTCGATACTGGGTGAATCCGTCCATACATCCGTTAGCGAAGGCGTAGTCGCTTTGACCCGCATTAGGCAGAACGGCCGAAAGGGATGAAAACATAACGAAGAAATCTAGAGGCTCTTCTTCAGCTGCTTTATCCAGCCAAACGGTTCCGAATACTTTAGGCGCTATAACTTCTTCTATGCTTTCTTTCGTTTTTTTTATGATAAATGCATCCTTAACAAGTCCGGCACTGTGCAAAATTCCGTTTAATTCTCCGAATGTCTGCTTAATGTGCTTAATCAAAGCGTCCGTCTCTTTTTCCTTTGAAATATCTGCCGGGACATATAAGGCTTTAGCGCCGAGATTTTCAAGAGCGCTTAATTTTTGCGCCGTTTCACGGGAGGCCGGGGAACGCCCGGTTAATATCAGCTTGACTTCTGCCTGTTTCGCCAGATATTCAGCAAACAGATACCCGAGACCGCCGGCTCCTCCCGTAATTAAATACACACCGTTCTTTTTTACACTGAAACTATGTTTCTCCCCATCTTCTTTTTTTACTCTTTGAAGCTGCCTTTTATAATAATGCCTCGGCTCATAACAGGTAAAGTGGTCCGTCTTACATTGATTGTTCCATTCAAAAGAGATGACATCTGCAATATGCTGCTTTGTAAACGGCTCGTCAAACATTGATTTCAGCTCTGCAGCCTTACATGTGAAATTCGGATTTTCGGCCTGTACGGTCTTAAGAAAACTTTCAACCGCGTTATAAATCGGCTGAACCTCGCCCTCGGCATTTTCATACAGATACAAAATTTCTGCTTTCGGACAAAGTTTGTTCGCCATGAAGGCCTGAAACATTTGAAACAAGGAATACAGACTTTTATTGAGCTGCTTTCTCATTGCATCTTCCGTATTTTTGAAGAGCCCGGCAGCTAAAAAATGAATAATATGGCGGGGTCTTATATTTTGAGAACGCAGAACCCCGCATAACGCATCATAATCCTCATCTTTTGCAAAGTTCATTGTAAAACGACCGTTCCGGCAATCTTCGAAACGCTCGCCGGAAGTCACGTAAATGAAAGGCGCCTCATAACCTTCAAGCTGTCTCTTCATTACGGTATACATGCTGTCGTCTTCGCAAAAAAATAAAATTGGCTCTTTCGTATGCGGGAATTTTTTACTGCCTTTAAATTCATATCTATCCCATACCATTTCATATAGATGGGTTTTCCCCAAGCTCTTAATTAATTCCAGCCCTTCTTCAGGCGTCAGGTTGCATTCTTTCACCTTTTTCACGATTTGCTCAATTTGCATCGTTTTTTCATTCATGGAAAAGCAACTCCTCTATCAGCTCTGACGTCTCTTTCGTATTCATCTCACCTGTTTGTGCTTTTTCAAGAAGCGACATGATTTCTCCATCTGCTGTATCTTTATTTGAGTTGTGAAGCTCAGTGTTCGATAAAGCCTCAGCCTTCTGCGCTTCATCTTTATTTAAATGAATCCAATGTCTGTTCTTGCTGAAAGGATAAAGAGGAAGAGACAGTTTAACCGGTTTGAGTACCTCCTCATACAAGTCTTCCCAGCTGATTTCACAACCGATCGTCCACAACTGAGCCAGTTTGGCCGGCTTGTTTTGCTGAATCAGTGATTGAACATATGCATGACCTTCGGGGCCGCCGAATAAAGGAGCGTACAGACTATCAAAATCCGTTACATTTCCTTCATAAACACCTTGCAGCCTGCTCCCCTGGATGTAACCGTTTAATTTTTCAAGAAGATCTCCGATATTCGAGCAAGTGATCGCAAGGCGGCATTCAAATGGTTCCCTTCCGGTTTGCAGCGTATATGCTATTTCTTCAAGACCGATTCCGGACTTTTCTCTAAAATTGCCGTTATGCGGTTTATCAGCTGATCGATTCCGGATGCTGCTGATATAGCGGCACAGCTCGCTCAGTGTCTTTAATTCCTGAAATATGTCAAGTGATATTTCTGTGCCGTACATTTGGTTTATAAAAGAGATTAATTCGGAATAAGCCAACGGATCAAATCCGAATTCCGAAAGAGGTGTCTTTGCATCTATATCTGCGGTATCTAAACGCAGGATACCCGCTGCCGCTTCCCGAACCGCCTCTTGCAAATCACGTTCCTGCACCTCTTGCTGACTGAATTGAACTGATAGTTCTTCATGTAAAAACGTTGTTAACTCTTTGGCTTTAACCATCAGTCTTTCCTTTGTTTTGGCCGATAGAACAATGATTTGTTCCCGCTCGCCAGTTACTGCTTTATCTTGTCCGTATTCGAATTCTTCCACGATGACATGAGCATTTGCCCCGCCGAATCCAAAGGAACTGACTCCGGCGCGGCGCGGAATTTCATTTCCTTTTCGATCTTTTAATCTGGCCCACTTCATAGTTTTATTGACAATATGAAACGGTGTTCCGCTTAATTGAATGTAAGGGTTCAGTTCATTGACATGTAGTGTGGCAGGCAATGTTTTATACTTCATGGATAGTAATACTTTAATCAGCCCCGGCATTCCAGAGGCGGGCTCTAAATGACCGATATTCGTTTTTACTGAACCGATGCCGCAATATTGATCATGATTCTTTCCTGGATGCGGCTCAAAAGATCCAAACGCTTTTTTCAAGCCTTCAATCTCAATCGGATCTCCCAGTTCTGTCCCGGTTCCGTGTGCTTCAATGTAAGATATCGTATCAACAGGAATATCGGCATTTTTGTAAACAGACGTTAACAGTTCTGCCTGAGCTTCCGGGTTCGGAGCGGTCAATGAAGCAGATCTTCCTCCGTGATTTGCTCCGGTTCCTCTCAGAACTCCGTAAATATTGTCTCTGTCATTCATTGCCGCTTGCAATGGTTTCAATAACAGAACAGCTGCACCTTCACCGCGGACATAACCGTCGGCAAGTTTATCAAATGTCTTACACCGGCCGTCCCTAGACAAAATACCGAGTTTATCAGTATACATATGCGTGACTGGATCTAAGAGCAGCGAAACCCCGCCTGCTACCGCCAGCTCACTTTCACCATTTTGAATCGAGCGCACAGCTCTGTGGATTGCTACAAGACTGCTTGAGCAGGCTGTATCAATGGACTCACTCGGACCTCTGAAATTAAAATAATGGGATACACGATTGCTGATGAGCGCCTGGCTGTTTCCGGTTCCCGCAAACGCATGCGCCCCGTCCGAATGCCTCATCAGCAGCTGGCGGTAATCATTAAATTGAATGCCCGTAAACACCCCGATATTTTTGCCAGACAGCTTTGAAGCTTTGTAACCCGCATCTTCTATCGCTTTCCAGGTCTCCTGCAAATAAATTCTGTGCTGAGGATCCATGAGTTCTGCTTCCCGCGGATTAATATTGAAAAACGCCTCATCGAATTTATCGGCATCTGTGATAAAGCCGCCCCATTTCGAATGTACTTCGCTGCTTCCTTTGCCTTCGGCGTATTTTTTCCAATCCCAGCGATCCGGGGGAATTTCCTGAATCAAATCTTTTTCATTGATTAAATTGATCCAAAACTCATCTGCATTTTTTGCTCCCGGAAAAACACAACTCATCCCGATAATGGCAACTGGCTGCTTCTCTGGATGATGGTCAGCCTGTCTTGTTGTCTTTTTTTCAAACGGAAAACTTCGCGGCGGCTTCACGGTTTTCCCGGTGGTTTTCCCAGCGTGCACTACTTTCCTTTTTTCAGAAATGTTTTTTTCTGCATCTGTATTCCCTTTTGCAACAGTACGCAGTTCACTGTTTAGAAATTCTGAAAGAGACTTAATATGGCTGTAAGTAAAGAAAACGGCAGGTGTCAGCTTAAGTTTGTATTTTTTATTCAGTCGGACAGCTAATGTTTTCAAACTGATAGAATCAAAGCCGAGATTGCCGAAATTCTCTGCCGTATCCAGCTGTTCAATGTTAATTTTCAATAATTCCGACACCATTTGCTTCAGTTCTTCCAGGACATTGTCTGTATAAGCCGGTGCTGTATAAGAAATTTCCTCTTGACGAACCGGAAGCGTATTTACTTTTTGATGCGGCAGATCTTTTCTTCCTGGTGTCGTTTCGGCATCCCCGGTAACAACCGAAATTTGCGGACAGTCACTTGCCAAAATCGTCTCAAAAGCCGCTATCCCTTCTTCCGTTTCCAAATAATCAAACCCGGATGCGGAAAGATATGCTTCTTCAGCTTCTTTGTTTAAATGCATTCCGCCTTTACGCCACAACGGCCAGTTAATCGAAATGCTCTTGCCTTGTCTCTCTTGCCGGCGGCTCTGTTCGGATCTCCAATTTATATATTGATCTTGAAAATAATTGCCCAACGCATAGTTAACCTGTCCAAAATCTCCGAAGACCGAAGAAATAGAAGAAAATACGATAAAGAAATCAAGCGGCTCATCTTTCGTTAATTCATCTAAATATACCGTGCCTTCAATTTTAGCAGTCATGCCATCTGAAAAATCAGCCAGATTCATCTCTGTAAATAACCGATCATCGGCATGACCAGCTGAATGGATAACGCCTTGAATAGAGCCCCAAGTCCGTTTCGTTTCTTCTATGACCCGTCCCATCGTCTTTTGATCTGCGGCATCAGCTTGATAATATACCGCATCTCCTCCAAGCGCCTGCAGCCGGTCAATGTTATGGCGTTTATCAGCTGTTAACGGTGACCTTCCCGTCAATACTAATTTTGCTTGATATTGAGAGGCTAAATATTTTGCGAAAATCAGGCCCAGACCGCCCAAACCGCCCGTTATGAGGTAAATCCCTTCCTGTTTCAGCTGATGAGAGTGCTCTGTATGATTGAATACATAGTCCTTTAATGTCTTAACATACCTCTTGTCATTAATATATTTAACTTCTTCAGCCTGCCGTTCCACGCCTGAAACCATTTCGTTAAGACAAAATTCAGCCATTTTTTCAATTGATATACGTTCTGAAAAACCGATTGACTTCACATTCTCTGCGGATGGCACCAACATATTTGCCGTTTTTAAACAGCCTGCAAGAGCGCCCGTATACGGATCATTCACGCCTTCTTTAAAAGAGTGAACAAGAAGCAGAGAATGAAGATAAAGAGAGGCGTCACTGCGGGCGCTCAGGGCTTTTAATAAATAAAAAATTGATTCCAGGCCGCTGAGAAGGTGGTCACCCGCGTAAAATGTTTCTCCCGTGTGCAAGATGACATCAGGAGAAAACCCCTTTTTCTCTAATTCTTCGAATAAACGAATGTAATCTGACGTCACTTCCGGGTTTACATAGAATGTCAGCAGATTTTGATCGGTCTGCCGCTGATCCGGCGTGACGAGAATGACACGGCTGTCTGATTGATTTTTCAGAGCTCCAGCCAGTGCTTCATCTTTTGCAAAGACCAGAATTGTTTTTGGCTCCCTATCTTTGATCTCAATCAGAGGGTTTTTTTGATCCCACTTATGCTCATAAAAACGTACATTCTGATAAGGCTTTTCGCCAAAAACCAGCCCGCTCAATTCCATCAAAATCCCGCCGGCATTGTCTAATACATACACATCATAAGCCGAATCGCTTTCTCCAGTTTGTTCTGCATATACATAAACGGGTTCAGTCTCATGATCAAAAATCGTACATTCTTTAATGTTTTCCGGGAGCTCTCCGGCATTTTCCCCCGTAAGGTATATGACGGCTTGATATACGCTCTCAATAACTTCCGGTTTGATTATGCACCCTTTCGGCCCGGCCTTTGCTTTTATCTTTAAAAGCACCTGTCCGTTCCTGCTGACGCAGTACTCTGCCGCTTTCAGACTGTCACTGCAGCTGTATCCGAATTCGGCAAGCCGCTGATAAAACGCTTCGTACGGTATGCGGTCTGCGCGCTGAGACAGAAACGGCTCAAGATGAATATTTCCGTTCTCGTACGCCCCGCCTTCTAATTCGAGCCGCCCTGAGGAATAAATGGATGAGTCGCTCTGTTTTTCTATAGAATACGATGCACCCTGATTATCCGGGGTTAATACAATCCGGATCTGCTCATTGCTTCCGCTTTGTAACATCGGTTCTCTAAAGGAGAGCTCTGTTAATTTAATAATCGGATTCCCTGAAGCCATCGCTCCGGCAGCTCTCGCCATTTCAATCTGGCTGAGAAACGGAAACATTTCCTTGTCTTGATACTTTGTTTTTATATACAAACCGGTATCGCTTACATTGATAAGAAACTTCTGTGCTTTAAAATCAGATATATTGCATGAAATGTAAGGATGCAGATCGTTATTAACGTTCATCCGGCGGCTTCCCATATTTTGCGCATCTATTCTGCATAGCTCTTTGGCAAATGGATATCCGGGTGCTGATACCCGTCTCAGAGTGGCATCTTTATAAAGTGACGGCCAATCTACCCCGTTACCGCCAACCCAGTATTCAGCAATCTTCAAAAGATCTCTGTTTGCGGCTGCTTCTTCAATTTCAGCTTTATTCATCCTTTGAGCTTCTGTTGTGTCTTTGCCGCTTGTAAAAATATGATCCGTCGCGTTTCCGAGAATATAGTCTGTCAGTCTTTTAAGCAATTCATCTCTTGTGGAGGCGATAACAGCCAATCTGTGCGGCATTTCTTCTCTGCCGGTTTGTAAAGTAAATGCTGTATTTCTAAGTGTTTCTAATGGATAATCTCTGGCTGCTATATGTTCTTTTGCGCGTTTTGCATATTCTGCCAGCCTGTCGGCATTTTTTGCAGAAAAAACAAATAAAAGCTGTTCAGGTTCTTCAGCCGCGAGAGGAGAGATAGCTTCATCCGCAAATTCTTCTAAAATAACATGGGCATTAGCTCCTCCTGCCCCGAAAGAACTGATTCCGGCACGCCTGGGAACGGATGACTCCCATTTTTCGGCACTGTCCGGTACATAAAAAGGTGTTTTTTGAAACGGTATATTTTCATTCAATTCAGCAGAATGAGTCAGTGACGGAACAATCGTTTTATGTTTCATTTGAAGAATAACTTTCGTAATGCCCGCTATGCCTGCAGCAGCCTCAAGATGTCCGATATTTGATTTAATCGACCCGATCGCGCATGTTTTCTTATCGCGTTCGGCACCTGAAAATGCTCTGGTCAGACCGGTGATTTCAATCGGATCTCCTAAGGCGGTGCCTGTTCCGTGAGCTTCTATATAGCTGATGCTTTTTGGATCAATAAATCCTTTTTTTAAGGCTCTCGTAATGACCTCACTTTGAGCTTTGGGATTCGGCACGGTATATCCATTCGTCTTAGCACCGTGGTTGATGGCTGTTGCCTTAATAACTGAATAAATCTGATCACCGTCCGCAATAGCCTTTTTTACAGGTTTCAGCAGCACGGCACCTGTCCCTTCTCCCGGCACATAGCCGTCTCCTCCTGAACCGAAGCTTCTGCACCGGCCATCACTGGATAAAAATCCGCCTTGAGTCAGGAGTTCATATTTATGAGGATGAATGGATAAATTGACGCCTCCTGCAATTGCAATTTCACATTCATTCCTGATTAAACTTTCACAGGCAAAATGAACAGCCGTTAATGATGAGGAACACATCGTGTCCAAAGCAATACTTGGCCCGCTGAAATTAAAGAAGTAGGATACCCGGTTGGCGATTGATGCATATGAGGAGGAAACGGCCGCTTCGTGACCAACGCTGTACAGCTGATATTGGCCGTACATAACCCCTGCAAAAACACCGACGTTTTTTCGTTCAAGCGTTTTCTTTGCGTACCCGGCATCTTCTATGGTGTGCCAAACCGTCTCTAAAAACAGTCTCTCCTGCGGATCAATTAATTCAGCTTCGGCAGGAGAAATATTAAAGAACAACGGATCAAAATGATACACATCGTCAATAAATCCCCCCCATTTGCTTTGGTTTTTTACTTCGTCGCCCGCCGCAGGCTGATAGTGCAGCCCCGAATCCCACCGATCCTCAGGTATCTCAGTTATACAGTCTTTACCGTTCAATAAGTTTTCCCACAGAGTATCAAGATCATTTGCCATCGGGTAACGTCCGCTGATACCGATAATCGCGATATCATTGTCATGATACTTCTCCTGCTGCACCTGATTTTTCATCTGGATTTTCTGTTTCCCGTTAACTTCGGCTGTCTGTTCATGATCTTTTTTCTTCTGTGATGGGGTGCTGCTCCTGTTTTCTCCTAACCGGAGTTTATGAAGAAGAGTATCCCTGTGCTCCTCAACGAAATACTGTGACAATTCTGCCGCAGTCTGATATTCGAATAACAGCGTTTTTGAGAGCGCGCCGAAATGTTTTTCAAGCTCATTCGTCATATTGATAATCATAACGGAATCAAGTCCGTATTTTTCCAATGCCTCTTCTGCATCTATTTTGTCCGCAGGCATCCTGAATTCTGCAGCAATCACTTTTATGATGAAATCAGATGTTTCAGCTTTCAGTTTCTCTGAATCAAATGATTCGATATTTCTCCCTGTTCCTTCATCTGCCTGAATATTGTCTTTTCGTTCATATAATTGCTGAACATGATTGTCAATTTGCTCATCTCCGTAAAATACAGTAAATTGCGAAAAACCGGAGGACAATGCGACTGCAAACGCTTCTTTACCTTCCTCTTTTTCTAAAGGATAAAAACCCGCCTTTTTCATTGTCTCTACCGTGCGCTCATCCACTTGCATGCCGACTTCTTTCCACAGCGGCCAGTTCAGAGAGAGAGAAATCGTATCAGAATCCTGGGCAGAACGCTTATTCATGAAATGATCCATATAACTGTTTCCGAACGCGTAATCAGATTGCCCGACATTTCCCAACACTGCGGAAGTAGAGGAGAAGCAAATGAAAAAGTCAGGATTTTCTTTCTCAACAGCATCATTCAGCCACATCGTACCCAATACTTTCGGTCTGATTACCTGATCGAATTCCTCTCGTGACTTGTTAAGAAGGAAAGAGTCACGAATGATTCCCGCGCCCTGAATGATCCCGTTTACTTTTCCATAAGAAGTTTTGGCTTTTTTGACTACATATTCGGCTTCTTCCTTATTGGTAATATCAGCCTGAACATAAACAGCTGAAGAACCGGCATCCTCCAATCGCCTCAGCTGTTTTCTTATATGATCTGAAAGCGGAGATCTACCTGTTAAAACAAGGCAGCATTTTGTTTGAAAAGCCAAATATTCTGCAAAGGTAAATCCTAATCCGCCCGCGCCTCCCGCGATAATATATACTCCATTTTCTCTCAGCGGCACAGCTCCGCTTCCGGAATTTTTTTCGGGTTCATACATTTTGAGCTGTTTGACATAACGCTGCATGTCTTTATAACGGACCTCTACATCTGAAGGCTGGAAATCACTCAGCTCATTGCGTATGATATCAGCTGCGTGAACGGCTGCGATTGACTGCTCCATTTCAATGCTTTTTGCTGAGATTAACGGATTTTCCAGCTGCAATGTTCGCAAAAATCCGCTTGCCGCCGCGTAAAGAGGCTGTTCTCCAGAAAGATGCGAAAAATATCCATATAACAGCTTGATCGGTTTGCGGCAGTTATTTTTGAAGAGCGCCTGTTGTAATAAAAACAAAGAATAGACTCCGCTGTCGCATTGTTCACGAATCGCTCTCTCTGTTTTTTCAAACGGCATGTCTGACCATAAATGCACCGCTTCCCGTATATCTGACTTCTCTTCTTCTATAAGCCATCCTAACAGGTTTATGTAATCTCTTTCAGAGCGGGGGTCGATTTCAAATACACCGTCCCCGGTTTTTCGAAACTCTTTCCCCGGCTTAACCAAGATAACCCTTGTATCATGCAATGCAGCAAGTTCTTTACTCACATCTTCATTTTTATCAAATAATAAAAGGCTGCCCTCACGTCGGCCGCCTTTTACATGAATGCTGAGATCTGTCCGCTGCCAGACCGTCTGATAATATATCGCCTGTCCGTTACCCCCTGCGGAATGAGAACCAAGCTGCTGTATCCGCTTTACTCCTTCTTCCAAAGAAATGATGCCGCTTTCTATGTCAGAAAGTACTTTTTTTCTAATATGACGGGCTTCTTTCATAAAAATCTTCATCCCCTTTACAAATGGCACTGCCGCAAAATGATAAACTAATCCTGCATACGCTCCAGCGCATAATCTGCTTCCTCCGCAGTCAGTTCGCCCGCTTTTAATTGTCTGAGGAGCTCTTTTACTCTCTCGTTCTTTCCATTGGAATCCGCTGTTGCACGAGTCTGTGCCTCCGCGGAAAACGTTTCTTTTTTACGAATGGTTACATCCTTCAAACCTGCAAGTCTTTCTCCTTGTTCATTAAGCAGCTGAATATCGTAAATAAGCTCGTATTGACCTTTTTGGCCTGTTTTACGCGCATAAGCCCAGCATTCTGCTGAAACCTTTTTCCGAACCGTAATCTCTCCTATTGAAAAAGGAACATAAACAGATGCCTCTTCTCTTCCGTCCGTAATTCCGAACAAAGATTGCAGAGCCCCATCAATTAAAGACGGATGCAATGTATAATTTTCAAGAGCATATGCGGCTTCTTTTGGCAGCAATAACTGTGCAACCGCTTCCGTTTTTCCGCCCCATAAACGTTGAATCGGCTGAAAAGCGCGCCCATACAGGAACCCGTTTTCCCGAAAATACTCGTAACATTCATCTTGTTCACGGACAAAAGCACTTCTGTTTATCATCTCTTGTCTGTCGATGTTCTCTATATCATCATCACTGTAATGATGATCATAATCTAATTCCCCCGTCACAAATCCAGTCCTTACAGCAGCATCCTCGTCAGGTGACATGTTAAATAATATGCTGCCGTCTTTTACGGAAATGTGAGTGTAAATGGTCAGGCTCTCTTTCAAAAGCATGGCCGGTCTGGCAAATATCACGTTTTTTAAACGAGTGACCTTTTTCTTTCGATATGACCGCGTTCCCGCTGCGCATGCCATTTCAAGAAAAGCAGCTGCCGGGAGAATGCTCTTGTTTTTTACGATGTGGTCTTTTAACCAAATCTCTTTTTCTCTTAATGTCGTTTTAAAAAACTGCTGTTCCAGAGTAGATTCATTCGAATCCAGAAGCGGGTGCAGTGAAGACTGCCGCGGCAATATTTCCGGAAATACTGCACTTTGGTTTCGAGGCACCCAGTAAGACTCCTCAGCAAATGGATATAAAGGAAGCTTGACCTTTTGCGGGGTATATTCTTCATATAACTCTCTCCATTGAATATCAGCCCCGAAAGACCATAATTTTGCAAGAAGATTCAAGTCCTTTGTCTCCATCATCACCTCGAGGAATTTATCTTTCCTCTTTTGATCATGAAAGATAAAGACTTTATCAAAATCTTTCGTAACATTCCCTTTGTATACGCCCTCCCCAATTGTTCCTTCAGTACAGAAAGTTCTCAGTTTCTCCTTTAGTTCCGGCAAATCGGAAGCTACAACAGCAAGTCTGTCTTCCATCGGTTCCCTGCATGTCTGCAATGTAAAAGCGATATCAGCTGCCGAGACCTTTGTCTCCCGCTCTGTGAATTGCAGAAGGCGCCGGGCGTATTCTTTCAGCCTGTCTTCATTTTTGGCAGAGAGAACTGCGGCAAACGGACCGCTTATTGTTTGTGTGTCCGCATGGTTTTGATATTCTTCCACAATGACATGGGCATTTGCTCCGCCCGCTCCGAACGAACTGATTGCTGCTCTCCTGTTGGAGGCGCCTGATTCTTTCCGCCACTCTTCTTCTTTCTGCTGAACGTAAAAAGGCGTCTTTTCAAATCGGATATTTTGGTTCAGCTGTTCCGAGTGAATGGATGGCGCCAATTTCTGATGCTTAAATTGTAAAAGAACTTTTGTAAGGGCTGCTATACCTGCGGCAGACTCCAGATGTCCGATATTAGACTTCACTGAACCTATGGCACAAAATTGTTTATCGTCCGTAAATTTCTCAAACGCTTTTGTCAATCCTGCGATCTCAATCGGATCTCCGAGCGAGGTACCCGTTCCGTGTGCTTCCAAGTAGCTGACGGAACGCGGACTGATGCCCGATTTCTTGAAATTTTCAGCAATCAGCTCAGCTTGTGCATTCGGATTCGGAACCGTAAATCCATTGGTTTTTCCGCCATGATTTACAGATGTTCCTTTAATTACTCCGTATATATGATCCTGATCAGCAATTGCTTTTTCCAAAGGTTTCAAAAGGACGGCGCCCGAACCTTCTCCCGGGACATAGCCGTCTCCGCCCTCTCCGAAACTTCTGCACAATCCTTCGGTGGAAACAAAATTACCTTGACTCAGCCAAAGGTATTTGCTGGGGTGTATGGACACATTAACGCCGCCCGCAAGCGCAATTTCACTTTCCCCTCTTTTAATGCTCTCACATGCCAAGTGAATGGCCGTCAGCGATGATGAACACATCGTATCCAGTGCAATGCTCGGGCCGGAGAGATTAAAAAAGTATGAAATCCTGTTCGCAATAGATGAAAAGAAGGAACTGAGCGCAATCGGATTGCCCCGCGCAGTTTCTTCTGCGCCGAATAATTGATATTGTCCGTACATGGCTCCGACAAACACACCGGCTTTCATACCGTCAAGCTTCTCTTTTGTATATCCTGAATCTTCAAACGTATGCCAGGAGGTTTCGAGAAAAATTCGCTCCTGAGGGTCCATCAGCTCAGCTTCTTTATGAGAAATGTGGAAAAACAGCGGATCGAATTGATCAACACCGCTGATAAAACCTCCCCACTTACTGTTGATTTTTCCCTTCTCCATTCTGTCAGGACTGTAATTCGATCTGAAATCCCAACGTTCCTCGGGGATTTCAATAATACAGTTTTTCCCTCCGGCAATGTTTTCCCAGAACTCCTCAAGAGTATCGGAATTCGGATATCTTCCGCTCACACCGATAATGGCAATATCCTCACCCGGCGGAACCATGCTCGGTGCAGATGCAACCCTCTGCTGCCGGTGCTGTTTTTTACTCAGATTTTCTCTTTTCTTCGGCACTCTTGTTACCGGAGCTGCCCCTGCGGCCTTAAGCACTTTTTCTTTAAAAGATGTTAGGAAGAAGTTTGAAAGCTCTTCAATGTTCTGATATTCAAAAAAGATTGTTTTTGGAAGATCCCCGAAAGCATCTTCAAGCTTTGAAATAAGTGACATGATCATAAGTGAATTGATTCCGAATTTCTCAAAAGAGTCCTTCGCATTTATTTTATGAGCTTGGATTTTCAAGACACCGCTGATGATCTTGATTAAATAGTCATTGACTTTTTCTTTCGCAGCATATTCCTCTTCTTCATCGTGTTCCGCCGTGAGTGTATCTTGATCTGCTGCAGCTGTATTTCTTTGAATCGAAAGCGCTTTTATCATTTTATCCCGCTTTCCTTCTGCAGGCATTAAGCTGGTAAATGAAGACCGCAGCATTTTCAGAAACGCTTCCAAAACAGAGGAAGTTCGCATCGGAGTCATTCCGTATTTTTCTTTTATTTGGTTGATTCCACTGCTGTCGAGACTCATCCCGCCATCTTTCAATAACGGCCAATTGATTGAAAGGGTTTTTCCGTTTCGGGAGAGCTGAGATCGAAGCACTGCAAAACTGTCCATAAAATGATTTGCGTACGCATAGTCACTTTGGCCGGCATTTCCGTAAGCGGAAAAAGAAGAAAAGAGAACAAAAAAATCAAGATCTTCGTCTTTTGTCAGCTCATCCAGCCAGATTGTCCCGTAAACTTTCGGTTTCAGTACGTCCGTAAAATCACTGAGACTTTTGTTTACAAGAAATGAGTCACGAAGGATGCCGGCAGCATGAATGATCCCGTTTATGCTGCCGTACCGCTGTTTAACGCCGAAAATGAATCGCTCTGCCTCTGTTCGATCTGTTATGTCCGTCCGCTGATATTCAACAATAGAGCCGCTCTCATTAAGCTTACTGATCCGTTCTTTTTGATCAGCGGTTAAAAAAGAACGGCCTGTAAGTATAATCACGGCTTGGTTTTCTTTAGCGATGTGTTCCGCAAACAGCAGCCCGAGTTTTCCCGCTCCTCCGGTAATGATATATATGCCGCCTTTTTGATACGTTACAGATCCGTTGGCGTGTTCCGGAATATCAATATGCTGCAGCCCTTTCACATAACGGGTATATGAGTCTATTAAAATCTCACATTCATCCGTTTGAAAGCGCTGTATTTCACTGATTGCAGCATCCCACATCTCGGAAACCGGAGGATTTTTGTCAGAATCCTCATGGCGTATCTGTATGCTTTTCGCTTTAAGCTTAGAGCTTTCCATGTTTACCGTTTTCATGAACCCTCCGACAGCTTCATGAAACGGCTGATTCAGACCGCTTGTCCAATAAATATGCAATAACGTAACAGGTTCGTTTCTCCGCATTAAAGCTTTTGATAATAAAAAGAGCGAGTTGATCCCTCTGCGAAGAGTTTCATTAACGGATTTTTCAGTGAATTCTCTGATTTCTCCGTTCCATAAATAAAGCACGACATCAGGTGTAAATCCGTTTTCAGCCAAATCAGACAGCAGCATTTCGACATGATTTTCATCAGAAGGATTGATTGTGCATCTATTCCGTTCAATTCTATAATCAGAATCGGGCGTTACGAGAATGACACGGTTATGATCTCCATTCATCATCTCGGCATGCTGAAAAAGACGGTTATCCTGATCAAAAATCAGCATATTCCCCGGTGCCTGCTGATTCGGCATATCAATGTGATTTGTTCTTACCCAATCGTTCTTAAAAAAAATGGTTGGGGACGGAGCTTGTGATTCCGGCTCCGCCTTTTTTTCCATTTGTTCTTTTCTGTAAGTGCGAATTAGCTCCAGTCCTGCATCAGGAGACATTTGCTGTTCTTCAATTAAGGAAAGTATTTGTTTGATCTGCACTATTTTCCCTCCAGCAGCTGATAAACTTGGTCAGCAGAAAGTTCACCGTTTTTCAATTGTTCCAATAAGAAGAGAATTTCCTGATCTTCATTTTTATGACCTGCGGTTAATTCTCCCCCGGTCACTTTTCTGACAGTAAAGTCTTTCATGCTCACGGCTATTTCGCCGCTCTCGTTAATAAAATCAATGTTATACGTATAAAAACCGGTTTCTTTCACCGAAACATGGCATCGGGCAGTAAGCGCCCTCTTAATGTGAAGCTCTCTAAGTGAATAAGGAACAAATAAGCCGTCTTTCTCATTATCTCTTAACAAAAATGCCGCCGCTTGAAAACCGCCGTCAATTAATGAAGGATGAAGTGTAAAATGTGAAAACCCGTTCGCTAAATGATCCGGAAGCTCCAATTCTGCCATTAACTCCATATCACCGCGATATACGGCTTTCAACGTTTGAAAACCGCTATGATATGTCAGGCCCATACGACTGAAGCGGTGATAACACTCTTCCCGGTTTATGACCGCCTTACTGCTGCGTTTGAACTTATCAATATCGACATACTCAGCATTGCTGTTTATGTCTCCGAATACTGTTTCACTTTGTGTGCAGATTTGCTGCACGCCATCCGGCCCCTCTTTACATATCGTTACGTTCAACTTATCTTGTTTCATTTCCAAGTCGGTATAAATGTGCAGCGTTTTTCCTTTATATAATATAGGTCTGTTCCACATCACGTCTTTTATTTTAGATACTTTACTTTCTCCGCTTATTTCCGCACAAACAAGAGCCATTTCAAGCGAAGCGGCTCCTGGCAGCACATAGTCTCCTGAAACAAGATGATCAGTGACGAAAAATTCAGTTCCGGAAATAACAGTTTTAAATGCTTGTTTCTTTAATGTTGAGACATTCTCGCTGATTAATGGGTGAAGACTTTTGCTATTAACCTCGCTTTTGTTCTTTTTCGGGGTGAACCAATAACTCTCTTTTGCAAACGGATAAGTTGGCAGCGGCACTCTATTCAATTTCTTATTGCCGATTGTCTTCCATTCAAACTCGGCTCCATTGGCCCACCATTGTGCGAGCAGCTCCTCTTTTCCGCTTTGAAGAGCCTCCTCAATCATATATTCAGAAACAGCTGTGGGCTCTTCAGTGTTTTCGCTTATAAATACGCCTTTTTGCACCTTGCTGTCATCAAGAAAGCTGACGTATTTATCTCTCAGCTCAGTCAGACTCGCTGCACATACGGCAATTCTTTCGTTCATTGCTTCCCGGCCGTTTTGCAATGTAAATTCCATGTCACTGGCATTAACGGTCATGTCACCGGCAATCACGCGATCCAAGTACTGAAGCATAAGCCGGATATACTCAAGTAATTGATCTTTGGTTTTCGCAGATAAAACAAAAATATGTGTGTTACCGTTGTTTTCCGGCACTTCTTTTTGAGGTTCCCTATATTCCTCTAAAACAATATGCGCGTTCACACCGCCGAATCCGAATGAGCTGACACCCGCTCTCCTCGGCAGATCGTTGTTCTCTTTATCTTTTATCGGATTCCACTTTTGAGCGGTTTCTGTGATATAAAATGGCGTATTTTCCAGTTTGATGTATGGATTGAGTTCTGAAAAATGGGCGAGTCCCGGAAGTTTGCGATATTTAAAAGCCAGTAACACTTTCAGCACTCCGGCTATTCCGGCAGCGGTTTCGAGATGGCCGATGTTTGTTTTCACAGACCCGATTCCGCAGCATTTCTGTTTCGCAAAAGGAATGTCCCATTCTTGATATAACGTTTTAAATGCCTTTATGATGCTGTTCACTTCAATCGGATCGCCAAGACTTGTCCCTGTGCCATGCGCTTCTATATATCCCGCAGTGGCAGGGCTGACCCCCGCCTTCCGCCAAGCTTCGGTTAATAAGTCCGCCTGAGCGTTCGGATTCGGAGCTGTCAAAGAATTGGCGCGGCCGCCGTGATTTACAGCTGACCCTTTAATCAAACCATATATATGATCACCGTCTGCCTGTGCTTTGCTGAGCGGCTTAAGCAATACTGCAGCCGCCCCTTCACTCCTTACATAGCCGTCAGCGCTTTTATCGAACGTTTTGCACTTTCCGTCTTTGGAAAGCATACCTGCTTTATCAAAAGCTATAAACAGAGTAGGGCTTGTCATAATATGCACTCCGCCTGCAATCGCCATTTCAAAATCGCCTCTTTGAATCCCCTCAGCCGCACGATGGAGTGCAACTAACGAACTTGAACAGGCAGTGTCAATCGGTTCGCTCGGACCCGTCAGGTTCAGCTGGTAAGAAATACGATTTGCCAATATACAATGATTTAAACCGGTTGCGGTCTGCGCCTGAACAGAGACACCATTTTCATTCAGACGTTCAGCATAATCCGTTGTGGCGACCCCTGCAAACACCGCGGTTTTCGTCCCTGCCAAATCAGACGGCTTATATCCCGCATCTTCTATTGTTTTCCATACAGTCTCCATAAAAATTCTTTGCTGGGGATCCATTAATTCTGCTTCGGCGGGAGAAATCCCGAAAAACAACGGATCAAAACTGTCCGCGCCTTTGATAAATCCGCCTTTTTTTATTTTTGTTCTATTGACGTCCCTGATCGGATCGCCGTCAAACTCTTTCCAGTTCCAACGGTCTTCAGGAATGTCTGTAATCATATCCCGCCCTTTTTCAATTCCTTCCCAAAAGTCTTCCAGCGTATCTGTTTGGGGGAAACGGCCGCTTATTCCCACTATTGCAACCGGCTCATTCATATGTCTTTCCTCTTGCCTGGTTTTGTTTTCAGGCTCAGGGGAATGTTCATAAGATTCCGGCGGAGGCGTGCTGTACAATGTTTTTTCGTCAGCTGCAGAAAAAGATTCTGTCTCAGCAAAAAGGATTTCTCCGTATTGCTCGATTACATAATCAGTCAATTCATCCAGTGAATTGCATTCAAAGAAAATGGACGGCAATAATTCCGTACCATATTGTTGATTGATTTCATTTCCGAGTCTGGTAAACGTAATAGAATCAAATCCGTACTCGCCGAATGAAGTCTCTTCTTCTATTTCCTTTCTGTCAATCTTCAAAATACTTGACATCATCTTTGCGATGCCCTCAATCAGATTTTCTCTCCGGTCTTTCGCCGCAGATTCATCTGAAGAAAAAGAACCGCAGAGATGAAGCTCCTCGGAATACTCACTCTTTAAAAACTCAAGAAGTTCATTAAAATCAGTAAGACCGAAAAAATCTGACGGCATCATTGATATTCCTAATGTTTCGTTTAATTCGTTGCCCAGCATTGTAAACATAATTGAATCAAATCCGTATTCACTTATCGGCAGTTCAAAATCAAATTCCCGTTCTTCAATTTTTAATACGCCGGTGATGATGCGCGTCAAAGTGCTTTTTAAAGATTCAGTTATTGACAGCTCTTTCGGTTCGTAATTTTCGTCGGCGATTGCCGGGTCACTTTTGCCGCTGTCAATCGTTATCATTCGTTCCAGCTTTAATTCATTACCGCTAAATACCATTATTTGATGTTCACACCCTGTCATTGCTTGATCAAATGCTGCAAGGCCTTCCCGTTTTCCCAGAGGCAGCATTCCGAAACGGTCATAAAGGAACTTCTCTGAATGAATATCAATTTGCATACCGCCTTCTTTCCATAAAGGCCAATTAATCGAGACTGTTTTTCCAGGTTTATTTTCCGCCGCTCTCATTTCCGCAAAATAATCCATAAACCGGTTTGCATAAGCATAATCAGTTTGTCCGGCATTCCCGATTATTGCGCTGATAGATGAAAACATAACAAAAAAGTCCAGAGGTTCTCTGTCTGTATACCGGTCAAGCCATATCGTTCCGTAAACCTTGCTGGCCAAGACTGAATCGAGATCCTCTTCACGCTTATTGATGAGTAATGAATCTTTTATCACACCGGCGCTGTGAATAATTCCTTTAACAGGACCTAATTTGTTTTTGACGAGTTTTATCAGGTTATTGACATTTTCCTTATCAGAAATATCGGTTCTTACATAAAAAACCTCTGATCCGTTTTTTTCGAGCTCTTTTACATTGCTTACGGCTTCCTCAGAAAGCTCTGACCTGCCGATAAGGACAAGTTTTATTCTCCCTTTTCGCACAAGATGTCTGGCGAAAATCAGTCCCAGACCGCCTGTTCCTCCTGTAATGAGGTAAACTCCCCCTTCTTTTACTTCCATCTTTTCGGGGGGCTCGGCACTTTCAATTTCTGCAGAGTGTTTCACCTGCCTGATTCCATCTCTGTATCTGATTTCTGAAGTATCATCGCTGATGATTGTTTCTTTCACAAGGTTTTTTAATTCAGGCAGACCGGTGTTCAGCTGTAACTGAATTTCGTCGCTGTGTATTTCAATATTTTTACCGGACAACATAGGATGTTCTAAATGAAGCGACCTAAAAAAGCCGCTGATTGCCATTTGATAAGGTAAGATTTGATTTTCCCTTGTGAAAAATACATGTGATATCAGGATTTTATGTCTTGGGATTGTTGCTAACAGAGCTTTCGTTACATTGAAAACCGGCAAAACAGCCTCTTCCAGCTTTTCACGAATGTTCTGCTCAATTCCCGTTTCAGGGCTCATCCCGATTAAAATGACGCGGTCAATTGTCACTTGTCTTTCTTTAAGAATCGCCAGCAATTTCTTATAGCCGTCAAGTTTGACGCTGTTCAATTCAAAGGAATCAGCTTCTTTTTCTTGAAAACTGCCGCCATGGCGGACAAAGATCATGTTCAGGCCGATATCTTTATATGCCTGGCGGATCAGCGGTTCTGATATATCCCGACGGAGTGAAATCACAAGGCAGCTGTTTAAACCGCTGGCTTCAGGCTGATGAAGCAGAGGGGCCCGCTTCCACATATCAGTGTAATACTTAACTGAATGCCGCTCATCCTGAGTCTGCGGTGCAGCCCTTAATGCCTTCAACGCTAAGTTTTTTATTTTAAGACTTACAGATCCGTTTTCATCCATAAATAGTATATGAAACCTTTTGACATCATCATGTTGTCTTTCATCGGCAGCTGTAATGTAAGCATAGCCGTTTGCCGAAGGTGCGTGAAGAATCTCCAGCTCACCTAATTCAAAAGGCAAATATGCGGTGTGATCGTCTTCCTGACCGGACGTAAACCCTGTTGTGGATTGAAAAATGCCATCCAATAAACACGGTTCCAGCAGCGTGCCGGATTTTTTATGAATGCTCTCAGGAAGTGATATTCGTGCAAGAACAGCATTTTCATGGATAAACAGCTGTTTTATTACCTGAAAACTGGTTCCATAGTCCAAACCGCTCTGCCGGAAATCCCTGTAACACTCAGCGCCGCTGATTAATCTTTTCTGTCCGGTTAACCAGCTGTCCAATTGAAAATGCTCTGTATGAGAGGCATCTTGATCTCCGCATGTGATAATGTTTCCTTGGCAGTGAACTGCCGCTTCAGGTTGCATATCGGTTTTCACCACAAATCTGCCGTCTTTTTGATTCGGCAGCAGATCTATCATTATCGTCTTTTCTTTTTCAACGGTTATCGGAACCGCCCATACAACCTGACTCAGTTTTATGACTGATTTTCCGTACAGCCTCTCTCCCGCTTCTCTGGCCGCTTCGATGATTGCCGCTCCGGGCAGAACCGTTTTCCCATGCACAACATGGTCTTTTACATAATATTCAGAATCAGAAAGCGTTTTATAAAATCGGCACTCACCTGCTGAAAAATCAAATAAAGGAGCTGTACCGGCTGCTGATGTTGTTTGCGCCTTATTTGACACCCACAGTCTGTTTTTTAAGAAAGGGTAAGTCGGCAGGGCAATTTTTCTCGGTTTTCTGCCGGTGCGGAAATCTTCCCAGCTTAAATTGCCTCCTGATACCCAAAATTCAGCCATTTCGGTTAATGTGGTGCCGCCGGATTTGAGCGGAAGATCCGATTGCTGCTGTCTGCGTTTATGATTCGGTTTTTTCCCTCTAAATATTTCGTGATCGTCAATTCCATTATAAAAGTGATTTAATTTCAACATCAGATCATCGATATTATTTGAAATGACAGCAAGCCTTTCCGGCATGGCTTCACGCCCTTCAAGAAGGGTATACGCAATATCAGAAAGGTGAACCGGCTTGTTTGTTCCCGCTTGCTGTAAAAACTCGCCCTGCTTATGACGGGCCTTTTGAAGATATTCCTCCAGCTGTTTTGCTGATTCCCGTAAACTCAGTGAATGCTTGGCTGAGAGTACGATAAGTTCCTCACTTTCCTCACGCCTCGTATGACAGTCAGCAGCAGACTCATACTCTTCCACAAGGATATGAGCATTTGCCCCGCCCGCTCCGAAAGAACTTAATCCCGCACGCCGCGGATATTTGCTGTCAGAATGTTTTTCATTCGCGGGTTTTATCCAGTCGGCGGTTTCCTGCTGGAGGCAAAAAGGTGTCTCTTCCAGATAAAGATCCGGATGCACCCGTTCAGCATGCAGTGTTGCGGCTATTTTTTTATACTTCATTTGTAAGATAATCTTTGTCAGGCCGGCAATACCCGCGGCCGCTTCCAGGTGGCCGATGTTAGATTTAATCGATCCGAGAGAGCAATATGAAACATCTTCGGTATAAGCTCTAAACGCCTTGGTCAGGCCTCGGACTTCAATCGGGTCACCCAGCGGCGTTCCCGTGCCGTGGGCTTCAATAAAGCTGACACTTCTGGCGCTCCAACCGGCCGCTTTAAGAGCTCCTTGAATTAAATCCGCCTGTGCGGCAGGATTAGGCACCGTATAGCCATTTGTCTTTCCGCCATGATTAATTGCCGTTCCTTTAATGACGGCGTACACAGTATCATTATCACGTATGGCATCTTTAAGCGGTTTAAGAATAACGGCCCCTACACCTTCCCCGGGCACGAAACCGTCGCCGCCTTCTCCAAAACTTCTGCATTTTCCCGATTTTGAAAGCATCCCCATCTGACACCTGTATAAATAGTCAGAAGGATGAAGATACAAATTTACTCCTCCCGCAACCGCAACCGAGCACTCACCCTTTGTTAAACTTTGGCAAGCCATGTGAATTGCCGTTAAGGATGAAGAACAAGCCGTATCTACAGGGACACTGGGACCTGTAAAGTCAAATGTGTAAGACACTCTGTTCGCGAGAGACCATGGGAACGAATTTGGAAGTACATCGTTTTTGTCCGTCGGTATTCTTTCGCCGAGCAGCTTGTAAGAATTGGTCGTCACTCCCGCAAATACACCGACATGTTTTTCGGTCTGCTTTCTCAACCCTTCAATGGTATATCCCGAATCTTCAAATGCTTTCCACACGGTTTCGAGAAATATTCGTTCCTGAGGATCCATCGCTTCTGCTTCTCTCGGCGATATTTGGAAAAACAAAGAATCAAATGATTCAGCATTCTTTAAAAATCCGCCCCATTTGCAATAAATTTTCCCCTCATGCGCTTTAGCGGGGTCTGGATCATAGTAGGTCTCATAATTCCATCGTTCTTTCGGAATTTCTGTGATTGCGGTTCTCTCTTTTGATAGAAGCTCCCACAATTCTTCGATATTTTCAGCCCCGGGATAACGGCCGCTGATACCGATTACCGCTATCCCGTCAAGATGTTCTTTTTCCTCCGCCGCAGGTGCAGTGATGTTTTGTTCCGGCCTGGCGGGGGTAATGCTCTGAATCTGTTTTCCTTTTTCCTCCCGTGAAAATAAACGCCCCAGCCGATCCGGATATTCCTTTACAAGATGATCTGCTAAATCTCTGATTGTATGAAATTCAAATAAAAGCGTTTTCGAAATTGCTCCCAGTGACTGCTCCAGCTTTGTGTTGCATTGATGAATCATAACCGAATCCATTCCATATTCAGCCAGATGCACATCTTGATCGATCTCTTCCCGTTCTGCACCGATCTCAGAGGAGATGATATTGGTTAAAAACAAAACTGTCTGATCCAAAATATCGCCTTGAGCCAAAGGAATGGCACTGACTGTCTCTGTTTCGTCCGTCAAAAATCTCTGCCGCATAAATTGTTCAAAGCGCTCATGATCACCGCAGACTGCAATATTATGCAGCTGACACGAAGTTACAATCCGCGAAAACCATTGCGTTCCGTCTTCAGCAGGAAGTTCTTCGAGCCCGGAACCATGAAAAAGAGACGTCCGCCCTTGACCTGACAGGTTCGCCCCCATTCCGATGTCTTGCCATAAAGGCCAATTGATTGTCAGCGTGCGGCCGCTGCGCAGAGAATTTTGCCGTTTCTGTTCCCGATATTCGGCAAAATGATCTAAAAAGCCGTTTGCATATGCATAATCACATTGGCCTTCGTTCCCTGCAATAGAGACGACTGAAGAAAAAACGGCGAAAAAATCCAATTCGAGCGACTTCGTTGCATGATCAAGATTCAATGCACCATGAACTTTCGGAGCAATCACCTCTGAAAGTTCCTGCTTTGTTTTTCGAAAAAGCAGCGAGTCTCTGATAACTCCTGCACAATGAATGACGCCATGAAGACCTGCATGCTGATCGGTAATACCGTCAATCATTTTTTTTACCGCTTCTTTATCGGATATATTCGCCTGTATATAATAAACCTTGGCTTTAAAGCTGTTCAGGTATTCTAAATGTTTCTGCTTATCTCCGTTTAAAACAGATCGCCCCGATAGGATAATGGTGGATCTTTCAGTTTTCGCGCAATATTCAGCGACTTTACTGCCAATCCCCCCAAATCCCCCTGTAATTAAATACACTTTATCTTTTTCAGGGTATTGAACGGTCTTTCTGTTTGTTTCTCTCTGCTTCTCTAACATCCGTGCATATCTTACGCAGCCTCTGTAAGTGATATGAATATGCCGATCAGGCGCTGTGTTTATTTCTTTATAAAGAATGTCAGCCCTTTCTGAAAATGAAACGGATGCAGAATCATGTTCAAAGCAAACCGTCTTACAATGAAGCTGCGGGTATTCTTGTTTTACCGATTTTAAAAAACCGTTCACACCTTCAAAATACGGCAATTTTTCTTTTTGATTCGCGCTGAATGTATAAATGAACGTTACTTTATTTATAAGGTTCTCGCTGATTAAAGCCTTAGTCAGATAAAACACGGAATAAATTCCTGATTCGAGTGTTTCTTCCAGTTCAGGCTGTTTTTCAGACCACGTATGCAAAATTGCATCGGGCGCTGCGCCTTTTTCCTTTAACAGACGAATGACACCTTGATAATCTTCGGGACGCTGCCTGTTGATCGTGAAAACACTGTCGCTTATCTGCTCTAAACGCTCACCGGGCATAATAAGATATGCGGACGTATTCTCTCTTTTTTTCAGCTCTTCAAAATAGTCTTTATTCCCGGAGAACAACAAAATAGTACAGACTTGTCGGCTGCCCGCTTCATTCTCAAGTGCGGTTTCTTTCCATACCGGCGTATAAAGTGCCTGATTCTTCTTTTCTGAAAAAGCCGCGTCTGATTTTACCGGCTGAGGGTTTAAAGAAAATTGAGAGCGCTCAAACGGATAAGGCGGAAGCGGGGCTTTTCTTTTATGATAATCACCTAGTTTCGCCCATTCAATCTCTTCTCCTGAAAGCCACATTTGCATAAATGAATGATATAGAGCCTCATCGGCTGGTTTGTCCGCTTCAAAAGCAGCCGCTTTGTTTAGTTTTGCTGATGGAGGGAGCGATCCGAATTGAAAAACTGAAAAATCAGAAATATTCACATCCGGCTCCGTTCCCTTTTCTTCCGTGTGAAGCGGCATATGGTCAGCTATCTCCTGAGACACGGCATCCATTTGATTGTATTCTGTCATCAACGGAAAACGAGTTTTATCATAAAAACCTGCCGGCTGCTCATTAATACAAGCAACAGCCTGTTTAATTCCGTCTTGCTTTTTCAATAACATGCTCAGAAAAAGTTCTTTAGACAAGATTCCTTCATCCAGTAAATTTAATATTTCCAGAACATAATCATTATTAAAGAATCCATCATAATCTGTTAAATCCCATCTCTTATACAGTCTTCTCATAGAGGCAAGGATAGCCATGATCGCCGCTTCCTCATCAGCCGGCAATGCGTTTCTTTTATCCGCCGTGCGATTCACAATATAAGATAAAATCTCGATTTCCTGAGTCTTTCCCGCTTTATCCCACTCTTCTAAAAACCCTTTAAACGTATATTGGTGCTCAAGAAGCAGCCGTGTTTTCCCGTACAGGCGGTCTGCAAAATCAGCCTGGAAGCTCAGACCGTTCAGCAGCATCCTTACATATTCTTCATTTAATCGAACCGGCGGGTACGTTTTTGAAGTGTACGGATTGACAAATGGAATGGACGGCGGCTCACAGGATATGTGCGAAGGTTTTTCAGCGCCTGTGATGACAGAAATGGCCTTTTCAATTTTGATGATATCCGCTGCTGCAAGAGCGACGTAATATCCGTCTCCGGCGCCTGTAATGAGGCTTGGCTTAAAACCGGATGCCAGGATACTTTTTATGATTTCCGTATTGATAACTAAAGAATACAAGCGGATTTTCTCAGGTGTCCATTTTCTTTTAAATGAACTGTGCAATGTTGGTATACCCTTCAGCACCGGCCTTACGTTCTTTTCTAAATCAGGGAACACCCGTTTCAAAACGGCAAATTGTTTATAACTTTCCCATTTGAAGTCACCGATGGCAAGCGCCCATTCAGAATCTTGTTTCCTCCGAAAACTCAATCCCTCTTTAAGCTGATTTTTAAATTCCTCCTTGCTGCCTGCCAATAAACCAGCCCTGTAATCAAACGATGTCCTCCCCGTTAAAAGGGTGCTGCTGATCACTTCATTTGATATTTTGCAAAATTCCTCTGAATCGTCAGCAAAGGTTCTCCAATGATGTATCATTTGTTTCATGCTTTCTTCACTTTTAGCGGAAAAAAGGAAGGGTACCCTTCCTTTTCTATCAGATTCGTCTTTTGTATGTATAAATTCTTCGATGATGACGTGAGAGTTAACACCCCCAAAACCGAAGGAGCTGATTCCCGCCCTGAGCGGAGCCCCGTCTGCCGCCTTCCAATCACTTGAATCAAGCGCCGGCCTAAACGGTGTTTTTTCAAACTGTATAATTGGATTTACCGTATGTACATTCAGGCTTTTCGGCACCCTCCGGTGTTTCATCATCATTAGAACTTTTATCAATCCGGCCATTCCCGCTGCTGCTTCTGTATGACCGATATTTGTTTTCACACTTCCGATCCTGCAATATTGAGTATCCTCAGTATATTGCCGATACGCTTTTGTCAATGCTTCTATTTCTATCGGATCGCCCAGAGATGTACCTGTGCCATGTGCTTCTACATAAGAAACCGTCGCAGCATCGACAGCAGCGTTGTGTAAAGCTTCTGAGATGACCCGGCACTGCGCTTCTGCTCTGGGAGCGGTTATGGAACGGGTTTTACCGCCATGATTAACAGCTGTCCCTTTTATGATCCCGTATATATGGTGACCGGCTTTTACTGCATCACCAAGGCGCTGCAGCAATACAACGCCTGCCCCTTCTCCGGGAACGTACCCGTTCGCTGCTGCGTCAAAGGTTTTACATTTGCCGTCAGGACTCAGCATTCTGGCTTTAGAAAAAGAAATATATTTTCCGGGTTGGAAATTCAAGTTTACTCCCGATGCGATTGCATAATCGCTTTCTTTTGTCCGCAATGACTTAACCGCTTCATGTAAAGCAACAAGCGACGATGCACAAGCGGCATTTACAGACATGCTTTTTCCGGTCAAACCGAATGTGTATGAAAGCCGGTTGGAAAGCATAGCTTCGAAACTTCCTAAACAGGCATAACTGTCGATTTCCGATTCAGCATGACCTGTCTGCCGGTAGTCAGAATTCATAATACCCGCAAAAACAGAAGTGGTTTTACGCTGGAGATCCTGCAAAGAAACCCCGGAATCTTCGATGCACCGCCAAGTTTCTTCTAAAAGGATTCTTTGCTCAGGATCCATGTTTTTCGCTTCCCGGGGTGAGATATTAAAAAACTTATGGTCGAAATGGTCAGCTTTATGAATAAAACCTCCCCACTTGCTGATTGTTTTGTTCGGTATACTGATATCAGCTGAATAATAAAGATCGGGATCCCACCGTTCAATCGGCACTTCCCGGATGGAATCTTTGCCGCTATTTATGTTTTCCCAGAATTCATGATAATGATCTGCATCGGGGAATCTGCAAGCAACCCCGATTATCGCGATATCCGCATTCTGTTTATTCAAATGAACCATTGGCCTCCACCCGCTCCTTCTTTAGTGTAGAAATAACGTATCCAATCTGCGCCTTAGCAGACTTTCGGTCTCATTCATCAATTTTTCACCAATGTCATCGACATGTCTGTTTCTCCATGATTCCAAATCCGTGCCCTTTACCCAATGATTAAAAGCGCCTAAAGACGGGCCGCAATGAACTTGGAAATTCACCTTTTGTTCTTCCTGCCCTTCCAAAGCAAGCAGACATCCTCTCTGCAAATACCACTTAAATAGTAACAGCATCTTATATTTTTGATTGCGCTCAGCTTTTTGGGCCAGGTTCGGCTGTTTTTCTATTAAGCTTTCGTAGATTTCATCAACAGTCTTGTTAAAATAATCATTTTCGAGCTGAATTTTTGTCTTTTCATCTATCTCACTCAAAGACTCATATTGTTGGTAGATTTGAAATAATTTATTTGCCCTGACCGGAAACAGCGTGCCCTTTTTCAGCACCTGCACCTTTGTTCCGAACTCAAACAGAGTCTCCGAAGGCGCATAAGCAGTATCGCATATTCCTGTCTCACTCAGCATTTCTTTAACAAAACCGCTTGTTTCGGCTTCAACTGTACATTGATTAATGGATCCCGTCATAATAAAATCAGCGCCCATTAAAAAAGCAGACGCGGCAGACTCGGGAGTCCCGATTCCTCCCGCAGCCCCGATTCTTATCTTCCTTGCGTATTTGTGTGTTTCCATCATTTCATCCCGCAGCTTAACAAAAAACGGCAGCATCGCTGTCAATGAGCCCTGTTCGGTATTACTTCCGCAATCTGCTTCAATAATGATATCGTCTGCTGCCGGAATACGGCTGAGCCATTCCGCCTGCTCTTCCGTCAGCATACCATGCTGACACATCCTCTTTACGATACTTTGAGGAGGCGGACTCAGAAATGCGGCCGCAACTTCCGGCCGTGAAACTTTGGCAATGATCCGATTATGAGGTATGACCCTGCCGCTTTTGTCTATCTTCAACTGATGCGCTTTGTAATAAATTAATGGTGCGCTGACGGAAAAATACGAAGACGCTTCTATTACTCGTACGTCATGCTTGATATATAAATCTATCAATCCCTTTTCTCTATCTTGATGATCCGGCTCAAATCGCAGATTCATTCCGTAGGGCTGGCCATTTTTGAGTGTCTTCTTAATAGAAATAAGGGCCTGTTCAATTTCCCTTATAGGTAAACCCGCTGTGCCAAAGAACCCCAGCATTCCTTTCTTCCCGAGGCGGATCAGCATTTCAGCGGAAGAGATCCCTCTATGCATCGCACCTGCCAAATACGCGTATGTCAAACCGTAATCTTCTTTGAAAGATTGATCACCCAATCGGGACACCGGTGAAACTGCACCGCTCTCTATATTTTCAGCCAAGAGGCTATGCTCTTTCCCGCTTTCCGAATTGTCCTTGTTCCCTTCAGAAAAAAAGAGACTGTCTTCCGGCGCGCTGATAGTAAGCGGTTCCTCATCTCTTTGTATGGTTTGAATTAATTTAGTCAGAATGTTTCCAGGACCGATCTCTTCAAACAGAGTGACGCCTTGTCCCATTAGATACCTGATGCTTTCAGTCCATTTTACCGAGTTTGTTATTTGTTCAATTAAATTCCGTTTGATATCTTCTTGTTTATAAGGTCTTGCCGTATAGTTGGAAATGACCGGGAAATTCAATTCAGAAAAATGAAACTCCTCGATAAATTCCGCAAATTCACGCTGTGCACTTTCCATGAAACGAGAATGAAAAGCTCCGCCGACTTGCAATACGATATAAGCTTTCGCCCCTTCTTTTTCAAAAAAAGAGGCTGCCCGCTTTATCTCTTCTGCAGCCCCTGCTATCACAATTTGTGAAGATGTATTGTAATTGGCGATATCTATTTGGCCGAGTTCATACTTTTGAAGTATTTTTTTTATGTGATGCTCATCCAGTCCGATCACGGCAGCCATTCCGCCCTCGGAAGCCTCACTCATTAACTCGCCTCTTTTAGCAACCAGCCGGAGACCTGTTTCAAAATTAAAAACGCCGGCCGCAAAAAGCGCAGTATATTCACCCAGACTATGTCCTGCAACAGCATCAGGGCGTGTATGACCTTCTTTTAAACCCTTTAAATATTGCAGTGCGCTCACTGTATAAATTGCAGGTTGTGTATACTTCGTATCAGTCAGCCTCTCTTTTTCATCTGAAAGGCATAAATCCTTTATGGAGTATCCTAAAATATGATCTGCCTTTTTAATGAGCTCACTGAATTCATCGAATAAGTCTCTGCCCATTCCTTTAAACTGCGCTCCCTGTCCGGGAAAGACGTAAGCAAGCATTTGTTTTCCTCCTGTTCCGTATTTCTGCCGTTTCTTTTCGTTCCGATTTTGATTAACGTTTTTCACTTCAATTTTAAAATTGTCGTTTACTCTCAGCACCCTTACTTAATAAGCATTACTAAGCAAAATAAAAAAACCTTTATGCCGGATAAAGGTTTAAAAGCAAAAAGCATGTACAAATATCATATTGCCGCAAATATAAATAGATAGAATTTTCTGATAATTAAAACCACATTTTCATTCTGTTTTCTATATATCAATATAATAAAAACATTCCAACGTGCCGAAACAACGATTGGTTTTATGTGAATATTTCCCTAAATAAATACTATACCATGATTTACTTGTTGTCAATGGGAAACACACGTATATACCAATTCTTCAGCCGCCTTTTTACAGGCGGCTGAACTCGGTTGTTATCAGTTCATCAGCCCATGCCGATATGCCTTCACTATACTATTTGCGGAATAATAGTTCTTTCTCTTTGTTGTAGTCTTTAGTAAATTGATTGAACTCATCTGCTTGTTTATGCACCTTTTCGTAAACTGAGTTTACTTTGCTGATTTGCTCTTCCAGCTGCGCTAATGTGAGCTTTTTATCTTTAATCAGTTTATAAAGGTCCTTATCAAGTGAAATGGCTTTTTCGTACTTTTTGTACAAAAGATCATAAGATGCATACCTTTTCTCCATTAAAGCGACAGCATGCCCGGCTTTTTCTTTTACTTTCTTATCCTTTATTTCTTGAGAAGTTTTTTTTGCGGATTCAAACGCTTTTTTTGAATCATCAATACTGTCTTTTTCTGCTTTCAGATGTTTTTTTCGCTGATTTGCATTGCTCAGAGCCTGATCAGACAGTGTAACAATTTTCTGGTAATCATCCATATTCAGTTTAACCGCGCTGTCGTATAGCTTATGCTCTTTTTTCTCCAATTTTTCTAATGTTTTCTGCTCTTTTTGAAACGGTTTTTCCGCTTGAACGGCTTTTTCCATCGAGTCATGAAGCGATTCAACCGGATCTTTTCCCCCGCAGCCGGCAAGAAGCATACTTGCGGCGCCGAGCGCTCCGATTCCTGCTAATACCTTTTTTTGAATCATATTCACTTAAAATCCCCCAATCTTGACAATTTCCACTATAGAAGCCCGAACGCTTTTTGACAATAGCTGAGCTGTAATTGGCATGACCGTGTAAAGACGCTTACGGTGCTTTCAAAGAATACTTGCGTAAAAAATTGAGAAAACAGGGCGGATGACCATACATCTTTTTGGCTTTTACATAGTTTATAGTAGACGCCGGCCCTGCTGACAGAGGGTCAGCGTAATTAAAAGAGGAGGTTTTTTTATGTACGGATATGGATTTGGCGGCGGATTTGGCGGCGGTTGTTGCGGCGGCGGATATGGTTATGGCGGCGGTTACGGTTACGGCTGCGGCGGCGGATACGGCCGCACATTCGCATTAATCGTCGTATTGTTTATCTTATTAATCATCGTCGGTGCCGCTTATTTAGGCTGCGGCTGCTGACCTTATACACCATGAAAATCGGCCGGCCTGCTATGGCCGGCCAATTGTTTCGTTGCGCCGCGATAAAGAAATTCGCTATAATTTACATATTAAGCTTTAGGAGTGAAGTTTCTTGATTACTATGGAAAATATTGTACGAGACGGACATCCCGCGCTCAGAGAGATCGCTGAAGAGGTTCAGCTTCCCGCTTCTGACGAAGAAAAACAGCATCTTGCTGATATGATTGAGTTTGTGAAAAACAGCCAAGATCCTGAATTAGCCGAGAAATACAAGCTTCGTCCGGGCGTCGGTCTTGCCGCTCCCCAAACAGACGTAAAAAAACGGATGATCGCCGTCCATGCAGAAGATGCGAAAGGCACTTTATACAGCTATGCTCTTTTTAACCCTAAGATCGTCAGCCACTCAGTGGAAAAAAGCTACTTGACGAGCGGAGAAGGCTGCCTGTCGGTAGACGAACCCATTCCCGGCTATGTGCCGCGCTACGCCCGCATCCGCGTAAAGGCGGTGACGCTTGAAGGAGAACAGATTGACATCCGCCTCAAAGGTTTTCCGGCCATCGTGTTTCAGCACGAAATCGATCATCTGAACGGCGTGATGTTTTACGACCATATCGATAAAGAAAATCCGTTCAAAGAACCTGAAAACGCCATTGCCATTGACCGTTAAAAATAACCGACACTTCCCAAAGTGCCGGTTTTCTTTATTTCAAAAGGCCCAGTTCTTTGACGGCCCAGCTGATTCCTTCCTCATCCACCGGCTTTGTGACGAAATCAGCGGCAGCTTTTAATTCCGGAACCGCATTTCCCATCGCCACCCCGGTGCCGACAAAACGGATCATCTCAAGATCATTTAGTCCGTCGCCGAATGCATAAGTGTCACTTACGCCGTACGGAAGCCGCTCAAGCACTCTTTTAATGCCTTCCGCTTTTGAACCGCCTTTCGGAAGCACATCCGTTGACAATTCATGCCAGCGGACGTAATCAAACTCCGGAAAAGCGGCATATGCTTTTTCTTCATGTCCGCGGCAGAATAAAAGCAGCTGATAAATTTCTTTTCCTTTATAAAATGTTTCATCAACTTCGGGATAAGGCGCTTTCAGACTGCCGATTCCTTCCGAGACGTGCGGATGTCCGGGGACGGTCGTTTTCATCGTGTCTTCCGCCATAAATACGACGGGGTGCTCCCCTTCTGCCGCCTGCTTTAATAAACGCGCAACCGCATCTTCAGGAAGCGGATTTTTATAAATGACCTCACCTTCAAATACGACATACTGGCCGTTGTATGAAATAAATGATTCAATCTCAAGCTCTTCCAGAATCGGTTTTACCATAAACGGGGACCTTCCGCTGGCGATAAAAACGTGATGGCCAGCCTCTTTAAGCGCCGTCACGGCGTTTCTTGCGCTATCGGGAATATGTTTATCATGGTCATAGATCGTGCCGTCAATATCAAAAAAGATCAGTTTTGGATTCATGTCAATTTCTCCTTTTTCCCGTTTATCAGTCGTGTCTTTTTCAATATCATCATACAGAAAGTTTTTCTTCCGGAAAACCGCCTTGATGAAATTCCAGTTTTACCCACGAAAACAAATTCATTTTTTCCGCATACTACTGCTATAAAGGGCTTTAAAGGAGGTATACGATGCTGCGCCGATTACGGAAGAAACTCAGAAGACAGTGGGGCGGAATGCTCCGGAAAAAAGTCATCGCGTAGAAGGGATCTTTCGGTTTTTGAAAGTCCCTTTTTTGCTCGAGACTTTCCTTATAATCCGTTTTCGAATATAATAGAATAAGCGAGTCTAACATACGGCATTTAAGGAGAGATTTGGATGATTTATAAGGTATTTTATCAAGAGAAGGCTGACGAAGTACCTGTTCGGGAAAAAACAGATTCACTTTACATTGAGGGCGTTTCAGAACGGGACGTCAGAACGAAACTGAAAGATCAGAAATACAACATTGAATTTGTTCAGCCTGTGGACGGTGCTTTTTTAGAATATGAGAAGCAGAGCGAAAATTTTAAAGTATTGGAGTTATGAGCGGAATGAAATTTGTAAAAAATGACCAGACTGCCGTTTTCGCCCTCGGCGGATTGGGCGAGATCGGGAAAAATACGTACGGGGTGCAGTTTCAGGATGAAATTGTACTGATTGATGCGGGAATCAAGTTCCCGGAAGATGAACTTCTCGGCATCGATTACGTGATCCCCGATTACACGTATTTAGTAAAAAATGAAGATAAAATTAAAGGTCTGTTTATCACCCACGGTCACGAAGACCATATCGGCGGTATTCCGTACCTGCTCAGACAAGTAAATATTCCCGTTTACGGCGGTAAACTCGCGATCGGCTTACTTCGGAATAAACTTGAAGAGCACGGGCTGTTAAGACAGACCAAATTAAACATCATCGGTGAAGACGACATCGTGAAGTTCCGCAAGACGTCTGTATCCTTCTTCAGAACGACACACAGCATTCCGGATTCATACGGAATCGTCGTCAAAACACCGCCGGGCAATATCGTACATACCGGGGACTTTAAGTTCGATTTCACACCGGTAGGCGAACCGGCAAACTTGACAAAGATGGCTGAAATCGGGAAAGAAGGCGTTTTGTGCCTGCTTTCTGACAGTACAAACAGTGAGGTTCCTGATTTCACCATGTCAGAACGCCGCGTAGGCGAAAGCATTCACGATATTTTCCGGAAAGTGGACGGCAGAATTATATTTGCGACATTCGCTTCGAATATACACCGTCTTCAGCAGGTGATTGAAGCAGCCGTTTTAAACGGCAGAAAAGTTGCCGTATTCGGACGCAGTATGGAATCGGCTATTGAAATCGGACAAAATCTCGGTTACATTACCTGTCCTAAAAATACGTTTATTGAGCATAACGAAATCAATCGTATGCCTGCCAATAAGGTAACGATTTTATGTACGGGAAGCCAAGGTGAACCGATGGCGGCGTTATCACGCATCGCTAACGGGACGCACCGGCAGATTTCCATTAATCCCGGAGATACGGTCGTCTTTTCTTCCTCTCCGATTCCCGGAAACACAATCAGCGTAAGCCGCACCATCAACCAGCTGTACCGTGCGGGCGCAGAAGTCATTCACGGTTCATTGAATGACATTCATACATCCGGACACGGCGGACAGGAAGAGCAGAAATTAATGCTCCGCCTGATCAAACCGAAGTTCTTTATGCCGATTCACGGTGAGTACAGAATGCAGAAAATGCACGTCAAACTCGCGACTGATTGCGGCATACCTGAAGAAAACTGCTTTATCATGGATAATGGCGAAGTGCTGGCCCTCAAAGGCGAAGAAGCCGCTGTGGCAGGCAAAATTCCGTCCGGCTCCGTTTACATTGACGGAAGCGGAATCGGTGATATCGGCAATATCGTGCTCCGCGACCGCCGCATTCTTTCAGAAGAAGGCCTTGTTATCGTTGTTGTCAGCATCAATATGGATGACTTTAAGGTTTCGGCGGGGCCTGATTTAATCTCAAGAGGTTTTGTATACATGAGAGAATCCGGTGATTTGATCAATGACGCGCAGCAGCTGATTTCGAACCATTTGGAGAAAGTTATGGATCGGAAAACAACGCAGTGGTCCGAAATTAAAAACGAAATTACCGATACACTTGCTCCGTTCCTATACGAAAAAACAAAACGCCGCCCGATGATCCTTCCGATCATTATGGAGGTCTAAAAAAAACTGCACTCGTAATGAGTGCAGTTTTTTTATTGCAGCGGAATATGCTGAAAGGCTTTGACATCAAACAGACCGGCTGCTGTCATTTTAATATCCGGAATCACCGGAAGCGCTAAAAACGATAATGTGAGAAACGGATTGAAATCACCGGTGAATCCGAGCAGAGGAAGCTTTTCATGAAGCACGCCCAAGCTGTCATTGACCCATTCCGCCGACTTATCAGACAAAAGCCCGGCGATCGGAAGCGGAACGGAGTGAAGCAATTCTCCGTTTTTCACGGCTGTTAATCCTCCTCCGGTGTCACGGAGCCTGTTGATTGCTTTTGCCAAATCGGCATCGTTTGTACCGACGGCGATGATATTATGGGAATCGTGAGAAATGGTTGTGGCGATGGCGCCTTCTTTTAACCCGAACCCTTGTACAATCCCGAGTCCTATCATTTTTTCGCCGCTGTGCCGCTCTGTGACGGCGATTTTTAATAAATCATTTTCTGTATCAGGACAAAACGCGTCAGCAGACGGTGCAGGCACTTCTTTTTTTCTCGTCTCCAAATGATTCGGTATCATTTCGATTACATTCATTTTCTTGCCCTCTTGAATCGGTATATGAAAATCAGATTCAGTCAGCGGCGATCTCAGCCGCACTGTATCCAACAGCGCCTGGTCCGGCGAATAGGAACCGGCAGACTGTTCATAAACCGTTCGTCCGTTCTCGGCAACGGTCCGGCCGGCGACCATGGTCTTCGTGACGGCAGCCTCCCGTACATCTGAAATGAACAGCAGATCTGCGTCAAAACCCGGCGCTACCGCCCCTTTTGTTTCAAGGCCGTAGCACTCAGCCGCATTTAAGCTGGCGAGCTGATACGCAAGGAATGGATCAAGTCCCGCCTTTATCGCCATTTTGACTTGGTGGTTCACACTTCCTTCTGAAAGCAGATCATCTACATGCTTATCATCCGTACAAAAGAAAAAGCGGCGCGCGTTTTTTTCATTCACCGCCGGCAGCACATTGAGCGTATTTTTTGCCACCGATCCTTCGCGCAGCATGACATACATTCCCCGTCTGATTCTGTCCAGCGCTTCTTCTTTTGTCGTCACTTCATGATCATTTGACACCATTGCGGTTCTGTATATATTGATGATATCTGAAGACAGTCCGGCTAAATGCCCGTCGATCCGTTTTCCGTGACGCTTGGCATCAAGCAGTTTCTGAAGCATATCCTCTTCACCTTCCGCAACAGACACATAATCCATTACTTCCGCAAGTCCGAGCACCTCTTTCTCCTGATAAAAAGGCTTTAAATCCTCGGCTTTTAATACGGCTCCTGAGCGTTCAAAGCTAGCGGCGGGAACACAGGAAGGAAGCATGAAACGGATGTTCAGCGGCGCCTTTTTCGCCTGCTCTATCATAAAAGAAATGCCTTTTGCTCCGGAAACGTTCGCAATTTCGTGAGGATCAGTAATGACAGTAGTCACTCCGTGTGGGAGGACGGCTTTAGCAAATTCAATCGGAGTAACCATAGAGGACTCGATATGAACATGTCCGTCAATAAAGCCCGGAACGATCATTTGACCTTCTGCATCAATGACTTCTTCCCCTTCATATTCGCCCAACCCGACGATCACTCCGCCCGTAATGGCGATATCTGCAGAAATCCATTCCTGGTTAAATACATCCATGATTTTTCCGTTTTTAATGACGGTATCGGCTTTTTGTCTGCCGGCTGATGCATTCAGCCGTTCAGCCAGTGTTTCTTTGTTCAAAATGAGGCCTCCTCTTTTTCTGTATATGGTACAATATGCTATCGGATCGCCTGATCATAGTCAATAAAAATTGCAGAATATACCGCTTACATGATAAATGTCTTTCTATTCTGACATAATAAAAGACCGTCCTTTTACGGACGGCTTTTCACTTTGTATGAAGCACTCTTTTTTCAAATCGGGAAATGTCCGTAAGAGAGCCGATAACGATGAGAATATCTTCTTTTTGGATCATTTCAGTCGCCAGCGGAGATACGATCACTTCTTTTTCTCTCTTGATGGCCACGATATTAATGCCGTACTTCGCCCGGATGTCCAGATCAAGCAGTGTGTTGCCCGCAAGCCTGCTGTTGGCCACGATCTCCACAATGCTGTGTTCGTCGGACAGCTCCAAATAATCAAGCACATTATTTGATACGATGTTGTGGGCGATGCGTTTTGCCATGTCACGTTCAGGGTGGACGATGTGATCGGCCCCGATTTTCGCAAGCACTTTCTCATGATAATCGTTCTGCGCTTTAACAGTGATCGTGTTCACGCCGAGTTCCTTTAAGATCAGCGTCGTTAAAATGCTCGCCTGTATATTTTCGCCGATTGCCACAATGACGTGATCAAAGTTGCGCAGCCCTAAGTTTTTCAGCACCGATTCATCGGTTGAATCGCCGATGACCGCGTGTGATGCGATTTTGGCGTATTCATTTACTTTATCTTCATCAATATCCATCGCCATGACCTCAAGGCCTTCTTCACTTAATGCTTTGCAAATACTTCCGCCGAAGCGTCCGAGACCGATAACGGCAAACTCTTTTCTCATAACAGTACTCCTTTAAACAATATCTCTAATAGGAATAGTATCACATTTTCGGCAACGAGTTCATATAGCGTTTAAGCTTTTCTGAAAAGGCGGGTGATAAATACAGGTCCGCTCCGCGTTCGATTTCTTCCTGATAGTGACCCGGAGGCGCAATTTCCTCAGCTTTATCAAGAACGAGAAACGTCAGGACGCCTCTGTATACACGGCCGCCGGCACACACTTCTATGAACGCGGGACGGTATGTGTGGTTATCAACACCTTCTCTTTTGTACAGATAGGTTGCCGCTTCAAACGGGAGCTTGTACAGCACGCCTTCAGTTCGTCCCCCGTCTTCAACAAGATCGGCTCTGGAACCGTCAGGACGCCTTAACGTGAATCTCGTCGAATACCCTTCAACAACCGCCCCTCCGACCGGCTCGGCAAAAAAGTGGTCGACCCCCGCCTGTTTAAACCGGGCATTGTCCATACAGGAGCCGTATGCGAAATAATAAACCGGACTGTCATCCTCCCGTTTCATAAAACGGTATTCTTTCCAGTCTCCGCTTTTGATACGGCTGAATGAGGCACACTGGTCGGGCTTTACGACATATGCGAAGGCGGTTTTATTCCCGGCATCCGTCGTCACGGCAACCTCTTTTCGATCAAAATCAGCATAATACGCATCCAGCTTACGGATCATCTGATGATCTGTTTCATACAATTCCCCGTACACAAAAGCTGTTTCTGCTAAAGACGCCGCAGGCTGACCTTTATCCGTTTCGTACAGCACGCCGTTTATCGCAGCCTGCTCGCACACACACGGAGCGCCTTTCAGCAGTTCATGGTTTTCTTCACGCTTCCGTAACAAACCGTATACAAAAAGAAGCAAGTTATTTTTCCTCCTTTTGGACAGCAGCCGCTTCTAACGGCAGAATCACCTGAAACGTACTGCCTTCTCCATTTTTGCTCTTAATGTTAAGTTTACCATTATGCTCCTTCAGAATTCGTAAACAAATCGGAAGCCCGAGACCCGTTCCCTGATCTTTTGTTGAGAAAAACGGTTTCCCGATGTTTTCAAGCTTTTCTTTCGACATGCCGTTTCCTTCATCCTGTATGCTGATCACCGCGTATTCTTCATCCCGTTTTGTATAAATATGAATATTCCCGCCGTCAGGCATCGCTTCAATCGCATTTTTAATAATATTGATAAATACCTGTTTCAGCTGGTTTTCGTCACCGTTGACCATACAGGACTCAGTCTGCCTGAAATCCTTCTCAATCACAGTGTTCGACAGCACCGCGTTCGTGTCAAGAAGCGTCGCCACCTGCCGTAAAATATGGTTGAGATGATGAGCGGTAAACGTCACGGTCTGCGGCTTGGCGAGCAGAAGCAGCTCCCCCAGCACGAGATCAATCCTTTTAATCTCCGAAAAAATAATATCAAAATAATCCGTTCTTTCCGGATACTGGGCTTTCATCAGCTGGAGAAAGCCGCTGACTGACGTTAAAGGATTCCTTACTTCATGGGCGATTCCTGCCGCAAGCTCCCCGGCAATGGCCAGCTTTTGAGATTGCATGGCGAGGCGTTCGTTCGTTTCCAGAAGCTCATCGACAGCTTTTTTCCGTTCACTGATATCAGACATCGTCCCCAGGCTTCCGACAAATTTCTGTCTGCGGTCATAATACAGCTTATAATGGACTTCTCCCCAAAAGATCGAGCCGTCTCTTTTAATATATTTGGCCGTAAACATTCCTGACGGGGACTGCTGCTTAATTTGGGAGATAATATAATCAATGATATGTTTTTCTTTTATAAAATAATCATTATACATCGTGCCCATACATTCGCTGATGGAGTGGCCCGTAATCGCCGTCCAGGCCTGATTCAAATATGTAATATTCCCTTGAGCATCCGTCTGAAAAACGATTTCCTGCAGATTGTCCATGATCCGGTTTTTCTCATCTGAAAGCGCCTTTGCTTTCTGCTCGCTGTCCTTCAGCTCCGCCAGCAGCTGCTTTTTATTATCCACATAATAAGCCAGCAGCCAGACGCTGATTAATGTGACGGCGGTAAAGGTGATGTCAACGGGCCAGTTAATCGGATTCCGTTCAATCATATAAAATAAATAATCCCAAAACATAATAAAAATCATTGCCAAGATTAAGGAAATGATACGCGCTTGATATTTTCCCATAGTCCCACCTGCCGCTAGCATTTCTACATATATTGTAACATTGTTGACTGCATTATTGACTAAAAAATGATAACTATTCCCAATTAATTGAGCAGGTTCGCTTACTTTTCCCGTGAGTTTTTGCACAAGTTCATAATAAAAGGACGGAATGATGCTCCGCCCTTTTTGCTGATTATGATCTATCTTTTAACGCTTCCTCGATTTCCTCAAGCAGCATTTTCGCTCCTTCAGGACTTAAAATAATTTTGCCGTTGCCGTACTCCTGATTTTCGGGAGTAATTTCCCCCGTCATTAAGCAAATGCCGTGCGGCTTGTATTTTTTCAAGACAATTTTGTCTCCGTCAACGAAAAATTCAATACTATCTTTAATAGCGATATCCAATGCTCTTCTCAATTCAATCGGCATGACAATACGCCCGAGTTCGTCTACTTTTCTTACTACACCAATTGATTTCATAGAAATCCCCTACTTCCTTTAATGTCTCTTCTTTATGTCCAAGGAAAATCCTTCATAAACGTAGACGAAAGGAACGGAGCAAAAGTTTCTCAGCATCCGGAACTGAATGTTTTTTTACAGAAGAAAATCCTTTTGAAATATGGGATACAGACTTTCCCTCCTTTTTTACAAAAACATTTCATTCCCGGCGGAAACCCCCAAAAATCGTGGTTTTTCTCAGAAACTTTAAATGTAGAATCAATTAAATCAGGATAGGGATTGGGTGAAAACATGTTTCAATCAACTGAGATCGGAATCGACTTAGGAACCGCTAATATACTTGTTTACAGTAAAAATAAAGGAATTATTTTAAACGAGCCTTCCGTTGTCGCTGTAGATACAACAACGAAAGCGGTGCTTGCCATCGGAACGGATGCCAAAAGCATGATCGGAAAGACGCCGGGGAAAATCGTCGCCGTTCGGCCGATGAAAGACGGTGTCATTGCTGATTATGATATGACAACTGACTTATTAAAACACATTATGAAAAAAGCCGGAAAAAAAATCGGCATGACTTTCCGCAAACCGAATGTCGTCGTCTGCACGCCTTCAGGCTCAACAGCCGTTGAACGACGCGCCATCAGTGACGCTGTCAAAAACTGCGGAGCGAAAAACGTTCACTTGATTGAAGAACCCGTAGCCGCTGCAATCGGGGCCGACCTCCCTGTTGACGAGCCGGTCGCAAACGTCGTCGTAGATATCGGCGGCGGTACGACTGAAGTCGCCATCATCTCATTCGGGGGCGTCGTATCCTGCCATTCGATCAGAATCGGCGGCGACCAGCTTGATGAAGATATCGCCTCGTTCGTCAGAAAAAAATACAACCTGCTGATCGGGGAACGTACGGCAGAACAAGTGAAAATGGAAATCGGATTTGCATTGATCGAACATGTGCCGGAAACGATGGAAATCCGCGGGCGTGACCTTGTAACCGGTCTGCCGAAGACAATCAGACTGCAATCTAATGAAATTCAGCACGCGATGCGTGAGTCGCTCCTGCATATTCTTGAAGCGATCAGAGCGACACTTGAAGATTGTCCGCCGGAGCTCAGCGGTGATATCGTTGACCGCGGCGTCGTGTTAACCGGCGGAGGCTCCCTTTTAAACGGGATGAAAGAATGGCTGACAGATGAAATCGTCGTTCCCGTTCATTTGGCGGCAAATCCGCTTGAATCAGTGGCTATCGGCACGGGGCGTTCATTAGACGTCATCGACAAACTGCAAAAAGCGATTAAATAATAAGATTGTGCTTCTTTTTTCTCCGGCCGGCTCATATTGTGAGAACTGGAGAAACATTAAGGAGGAAGCATATGCTTAGAGATGTGGGAAGACGCGTAGCAGTAGCCGTCATTTTAAGCGGAATTATTTTGGGGGGTATGAGCATATCACTGGCCAATATGCCCCATTCTCCGGCCGGCGGCGCCGTAAAACTGAATCACCCGTAAAGACGCAGCAAAAGCTGTGTCTTTTTCGTTTGTGCTCCTTTCTTTCCTTTATGAGGCGATATTTGATATGATGAGAAAAACCGATGAGGAGGAATGAATGATGAGTTCGTTTACTGAAAAGTTACATACATATGCTCAGCTGGCGGTAGAAGTCGGCGTCAATGTCCAAAAAGGACAGCATGTCGTAATCAATGCCTCAACTGATGTCCGGGAACTTGTCAGACTGCTTGCCAAACATTCTTATGAAAAAGGCGCTAAAAACGTCACCGTAAATTGGCAGGACGATGAACTGTCCAGATTAAAATACGAGATGGCACCTTTTGAAGCGTTTGAAGAGTATCCTGAATGGGAAGCAAAAGGAAAAGAAGAGCTCGCGAAAAAAGGGGCTGCGTTTATTTCTGTCGTCTCATCCGACCCCGACCTGTTAAAAGGCACTGACGGCAAACGGATTGCAGCGTTCCAAAAAGCCGCCGGAAAAGCATTGCATACATACAGACAATATATTCAATCAGATAAGGTCAGCTGGACGGTGATCGGAGCGGCTTCAACAGGCTGGGCGAAAAAAGTGTTCCCGGATCAGCCGGAAGAAACAGCCGTTCAGCTTTTATGGGAAGAAATTTTCAAAACGACCCGCGTAAATGAAGAAAACCCTGTGGAAGCATGGAAAAAACATGATCAAAACCTTCATGAAAAAGTGGAACACTTAAACAAAAAACATTACAGCGCCCTGCATTATCAGGCTGAAGGAACAGACTTAACCATTGAACTGCCGAAAAAACATGTATGGGCAGGCGCGGGAAGCGTGAATGAAAGCGGGCACGAATTCATGGCCAACATGCCGACAGAAGAGGTTTTTACCCTTCCGCAGCGTGACGGGGTGAACGGCACGGTTTCCAGCACGAAACCGCTGAGCTACGGCGGCAACATTATTGATAACTTCACTCTTACCTTTGAAAACGGCCGCATCGTTGATGTGAAAGCTGAAAAAGGCGAGGAGATTTTAAAAGGCATCGTCGAAACCGATGAAGGCTCACACTATCTCGGAGAAGTGGCCTTAGTGCCGTACGATTCACCGATTTCACAATCAAATATTTTATTTTACAACACACTGTACGATGAAAACGCCTCTAACCACTTGGCGATCGGCAGTGCGTATGCCTTTAATATTGAGGGCGGCAAACAAATGACACGGGAAGAGCTTGTCAAAGAGGGCTTAAATGAAAGCATTACACACGTAGATTTTATGGTCGGTTCCAAAGATATGAATATCGACGGCATTACGGCGGACGGCAAAAGAGAACCGATCTTCAGAAACGGAAACTGGGCATTTTAATAAAAAAAGGAGGCGATCAGGCCTCCTTTTTTTATTTCGCTTCATACATTTGCAAGTTGGCGCAGACGGTTTCCAAAACAGGTGTATCAACTGACAAGCCTTTCGCTTTCTCAAGCAAAAATCCGTGTAAATGATCACCTTCCGTCACCCTGCCCTTTTCCATATCTCTCAGCATCGACGATTTCATATGGTAAGACATGCTTGTCAATGTGCGATAACTCTCCTCTTCCAGACCAGGATCTTTCGGGATGCCGGCAACCTTGAAAATGGCACCGATTTCAGCAAAGAGGCGCTTTGCCGTGTTGCGGCCGCCTTCTGTTTCTAAAATCGGTCCGACCGGCTGTTGAAACAGAGTGGTCACTCCCGCCTGCGCGGCAATAAACATATATTTTTTCCAAATGTCCTTTTCAATATCCCGGCTGATGATGACATCCGCTTTCACATCTGCAAATGCGTTTTCCAGCTCATTCATACGTTCCGTGCGTTCCCCGCTCCATTCACCGAAAACAAAGCGATGGGCAGCGCTCGTATGAAGAATTTCCCCTTTGTCGTTAAGGGCGCTCTCAATAAAGCAGAGGCCGCCCAGCACCTGCCGTTTTGAAAAAGCTTCAAACAGCTGGTGATAGTGCCTGTATCCGTTTAAAAAAGGAATAATGACCGACGAAGGTTTGACAAACGGTTTGACATCCCGAATGACGTCCTGCAAAGAATACGCTTTTGAAGCGATGATAACCGCGTCAAATGCTCCTTCTTCGCCCGCCATGATTAATTTCGGCTTGATTGAAACATCACCTTTTTCACTTTTGACGGTCAATCCCGTCTCTTGTAATTGTTCCGCCCGTTTCTTGCGGACGAGAAACGTCACGTCATTTCCCTTTTCTGCAAGACGCGCGCCGATATATCCGCCCACTCCCCCAGCTCCGACAACTAAAAACTTCATGATGCATTCCTCCGTCTCTTTTCAAGTTATGTATTCATTTATTGTAACGGGAAGTCAGAAGATTGAAAACTTTTTTCATAAATAAAAAAGCAGAGTCTCCCCTGCTTCTTTATTACGCGTATAGCTCTTCAAGCTTTTTCTGTACATCCGCGTTTTCAAGAAATTCGTCATAAGACATTTGTTTGTCAACAATGCCTTTAGGCGTTAATTCAATGATGCGGTTGGCAATTGTCTGTACAAACTGATGGTCATGAGATGAAAACAGCATAGCGCCTTTAAAGCTGATTAAGCCGTTGTTAAGCGCCGTAATGGATTCCAAATCTAAGTGGTTTGTCGGTTCATCCAGAATTAAAATGTTCGCGCCGGAAAGCATCGCTTTTGAAAGCATGCAGCGCACTTTTTCTCCTCCGGAAAGGACGTTTGATTTTTTGTTGACTTCTTCTCCTGAGAACAGCATGCGTCCTAAGAAGCCGCGCAGAAAGCTTTCGCTTTGGTCATGCGGCGAGTATTGGCGGAGCCAGTCAACAAGGTTCGCATCGCTGCCGTCAAAATACTCGCTGTTGTCTTTAGGGAAGTACGCCTGAGAAGTGGTCACGCCCCATTTAAATGTGCCGCTGTCAGCTTCCATTTCCCCGGAAATGATTTTAAACAATGTCGTAACGGCAAGTTCGTTGCGTCCCGTAAAAGCGATTTTATCTTCTCTGTTCATAATAAAGCTGACGTTATCAAGCACCTTAACCCCGTCAATCGTTTTTGTTAAGCCTTCAACCCGCAGCACGTCATTTCCGATCTCACGTTCCGGCGTGAAATTGACATAAGGATAACGGCGTGATGACGGTTTGATATCATCAAGCGTGATTTTATCAAGGAGTTTCTTTCTTGATGTCGCCTGCTTTGATTTAGAGGCGTTGGCGCTGAATCTGGCCACGAACTCCTGAAGCTGTTTAATCTGCTCTTCTTTTTTCTTGTTGGCTTCCTGAGAAAGCTTTAAAGCAAGCTGGCTGGATTCATACCAGAAATCATAGTTGCCGACGTACACTTGAATTTTATTAAAATCAAGATCGGCGATGTGCGTGCACACTTTATTTAAAAAGTGACGGTCATGGGATACGACGATGACTGTGTTCTCAAAGTTGATTAAAAACTCTTCCAGCCACTGAATCGCTTTCAGATCCAAGTGGTTGGTCGGTTCATCAAGCAGCAGAACGTCCGGCTTGCCGAACAGCGCCTGTGCCAAAAGCACTTTCACCTTTTCTGAACCGCCTAAGTCAGCCATTTTCTTCGTATGCAGGTCTTCAGAGATGCCCAGGCCCTTTAACAAAATAGCGGCTTCACTTTCAGCTTCCCATCCGTTTAATTCCGCAAACTCTCCTTCAAGCTCAGCGGCGCGGATGCCGTCTTCATCTGAAAAATCAGGCTTCATATAAATCGCGTCTTTTTCCTGCATGACTTCGTATAAACGTTTATGTCCCATAATGACGACTTTCAGCACTTCGAAGTCTTCATATTCAAAGTGGTTCTGCTTCAGAATGGCAAGACGTTCGCCCGGGCTCATATGGACATCGCCGGTCTGCGGCTCCAGCTCACCGGATAAAATTTTCAAAAATGTTGATTTTCCGGCACCGTTTGCGCCTATTAATCCGTAGCAGTTGCCCGGCGTAAATTTAATATTGACATCTTCAAATAACTTGCGATCCGCAAAACGCAAGCTCACATTATTTACAGCAATCATTTAGAATCCTCCATCGTGTCTATCATCATTAAAAGTATACCATGAATAAAGGGGAAGAGAAATGTTTCCCTGCGAATATACGGGTTTGAAAAGATGCAGGCAAACCCGGAGCCCTGTGATACAATAGATATATATACATATTCATCACGGAGGAACAAGTTGAAGCTTTTAACACTCACAGAATATTGTCTTATGATTTTCTTTACCGGGGTTTTTCTGGCCGTCACAGGCTTTACCGCACGTGACATCGGCTTGTACGTCGGAATCGCCCTCATTTATACGTTTTCGCATCTCTTTTCAAAACGGATGCTTGAAAAACGCGGCAAAGAGAAGCAGCAGGTGAATCTTTTTTTCAGCGTTCTGGCCATTGTCGGATCAGTGCTGGCCACGGTAATGTTCATCGCCATCGCCGCCTCGTTTGCCAAATAAAAAACGCCTGCTGTCCAAATCGGGCAGCGCGGCGTTTTTATTTTGTCTGACGCATATCATGAAACGGGAAGAACACAAACTTCGAGGTGCCGACGATCCGGTTTTCGGCAATTAAACCGAGTCCGTTCCGGCTGTCCATTGAGTTCAGCCGATTGTCGCCCATGACGAAGTATTTGCCTTTCGGAACCTTTACGGGGCCGAAATCTCCCGTCAGGTTGACTCCCAGTTTTTTCGCTTCTTTTTTATTGCTCGCGAGGTACGGTTCTGCAATTTTTTTGCCGTTTATATAAAGCGTGTCATTTTTCATTTCCACCGTTTCTCCAGGTTTTCCGATGAGCCGCTTTACATAATGGACTTTCGATGTATCGCCGTTAATAATGACGATGTCCCCCCGCTCGATTTCTCCGATATAATTGACGCTTTTGTTGACAAACAGCCTTTCACCGTCATGTAATGTCGGGTACATTGATGATCCTTCCACTAAGTACGGTTCAAACAGGAAATGGCGGATTAACAGCGCAAGTGCAACCGCTATAATGATGGCCTTTCCCCATTCCCAATATGTGTTGGATTTTCTTTTTACCGATTTTTCAGAAGTAGGTTTTTGTTCTTCAGTCAACGTGGTTCCTCCTAGACGATCACTGTTTCAGTTCATGTACCATCTTTACTTTATCATAACTCATCACAAAATACATAACGCTTCTATGCGTACATGATTGAAAAAAGCGCCCGTAAAGGACGCTTTTTGCTTATTTCTCTGCAACCGGTTTTTTGACGATTCCCAAGATAACCGCCGTTACAATCGCTCCGATCACGATGCTCATTAAGTACAGCAGCGGATGGTTCGTAATGAATGCAACGAATATTCCTCCGTGCGGTGCAGGAAGCGTTACCCGGAAAAACTCTGTCAACCCGCCAGCTACCGCAGAACCGACAACGGCTGCAGGGATGACGCGAAGCGGATCAGCCGCTGCAAACGGGATGGCGCCTTCTGTAACGAAAGCTGCTCCCATGAAGTAGCACGTAATACCGGCTTCACGGTCACGTTTAGAGAATTTGTGTTTAAAGAATGTTGTCGCCAGCGCGATTCCAAGCGGCGGAGCCATTCCGCCCGCCATGATGGCCGCATGCGGCGCATAGTTTCCGGCCCCGATCATCGCGATACCGAAAGTGAACGCCGCTTTATTGAGCGGGCCGCCCATGTCGATAGCCATCATACCGCCTAAAATAATACCCATTAAGACAAGGTTTCCAGTTCCAAGGCTTTCAAGCCAATTTGTTAAGAAATTCATAAACGCTGCGACAGGTGTGTTTATGACAAACTGCATCAGGACACCGGTGATAAAAATACCGAGCAGCGGATAAATCAATACAGGTTTTAATCCGTCAAGAGTCTGAGGAATAAAGACAAACAGCTTTTTCAAAAGGACTACGACATAACCTGCTAAGAATCCGGCAATCAGTCCGCCCAAGAATCCGGCATTCGCCTGCGTAGCCATAAATCCGCCGACCATACCCGGCGCAAATCCCGGACGGTCCGCAATACTCATTGCGATGAATCCGGCAAGAACTGCAACAATCAGCTTTAACGCATTATCGCCGCCGATAAAGTTCAGCGCTGCGGCAAACGTGTTGTATGTCGGGTCTTTCGGATCAGCTGAATGAATTCCCCAGAAGAATGAAATCGCAACGAGAATTCCGCCGCCGACGACAAATGGCAGCATGTTGCTGACACCGCTCATTAAGTGTTTATAGAAAGTACTTCCGATACTTGTGCCTGATTTCTGTTTCGGACCGTCTTCATCTGAAGCGGAAGATCCTCCGCCGCTGCCCTCGTAAATCGGCGCATCTTGGTTAACGGCTTTTTCAATCAGTTCCTGAGGACGTCTGATACCGGCCGTCACAGGCACTTGAAGAACATGTTTGCCTTTAAAGCGTTCCATTTCAACCTGTTTATCAGCCGCCACGATGATCGCAGGCGCGTCTTCAATTTCTTGAGCCGTCAGCTTATGTTTGATACCGCTTGAGCCGTTTGTCTCGACTTTAATGTCAACGCCGAGCTCTTTCGCTTTTTCCTTCAGTGCGTCAGCTGCCATAAACGTATGGGCGATACCTGTCGGACATGCCGTAACGGCAAGGATTTTGCCTTTTCCTGACGGCGCTGCCTGTTCTTCCTGCTCTTCTTCTTCCTCATCGTCATCTTTGTCATGCTGATTGATGATGTCAATGATCGCATCTTCTGATTCAGCTTCAAGAAGCTGTTTGCGGATTTCCTCACGCATGAGAAGCGTTGAAAGTCTTGATAATGCCTCAAGGTGCGTATTATTCGCTCCTTCGGTTGCCGCAATCATAAAGACCAGGTGTGCCGGCTGACCGTCTAATGATTCATAATCCACACCATCTTTTGAACGGCCGAATGCGATGGCCGGGTTAATGACGCTCGCCGTCTTCGCATGAGGAATGGCAATGCCTTCGCCGATTCCCGTCGAGCTTTGGCTTTCACGATTTAAAATGGCTGCTTTGTAAGCCTCTCTGTCATTTAATCTGCCGGCTTTGTCAAGCACTGTCACCATTTCATCGATAACGTTTTCTTTCTCTTTGCTTTCTATATTGAGATGAATTGTATCTCTTGTTAACAGCTCAGTTATCTTCACTTTTCTTTCCTCCTCTATAGACGTGTGACTTTAACTTCAGGAAGAAGCTGCTGTACAAACTCTTCAGTTCCGAGTTCTTCAGAAAATGCCGTCGCGCTTCCGGAAGCAACTCCTAAACGGAACGCATCTTCCAAAGGCAGCTGTTTTGAAATTCCCGCAAGGAATCCCGCGACGACGGAATCACCCGCGCCTACCGAATTGACAAGCTTTCCTTTAGGAACATTGGCGAGGAAAACCGCCTCTTTCGTAAATAAAAGCGCACCGTCGCCAGCCATCGAAACAATCGCATGTTCAGCGCCTTGTTCAATCAATTTTTTACCGTAAGGAACGGCAGCTTCGGCTGAATCAATGACCGTATTGAACATTTCCCCAAGCTCATGATGATTCGGTTTCATCAAAAACGGTTTCATTTCTGTCGCTTTCATCAGCGCTTCACCGGAGATGTCCACCACTACCCGGGCATTCTGCTTTCTGCATGCCTCAGCAATTTTTTCATACGTGTTATGCGGCAGGGAAGAAGGAATGCTTCCCGCTAAAACGACGATGTCTCCTTCTTCCAGAGCGGAGAACTGTTCTAAAAAGGCATTGAACACTTCGTCTGAAATCGTCGGGCCCTGTCCGTTAATTTCCGTTTCATCGCCCGTTTTCAGTTTTACATTTATACGCGTGTCTTCATCCACCTCAGAAAAAGCCGTTTCCAGACCTTCCTGCTGCAAAAATGACGTGATATAGTTTCCGGTAAATCCGCCGACAAATCCCAATGCTTTTGACGGCACATGGTGTCTTTTCAGTAATCTCGAAACGTTGATGCCTTTTCCGCCGGGATACTTCGTGTCATAGCTGGAACGGTTTAAACCGCCTACGGCAAAATCTTCAACGTGAACGATATAGTCAACAGACGGATTGAGGGTTACAGTGTAAATCATGGTTTCACTACCTTTACGACAGTTTTTTCTTGGTAATTATCGAATGCAAGTTCTTCAGCTTCAGTGGTAATGATAGCGGCATCGCCCAAGGCAGCGAACGCTGCGAAAGAAATCTCGCCGAATTTAGAAGGATCGGCTAAAACATACGCATTTTTCGCCTGTCTCACAGCCTTTGTCTTCAGAAGAGCCTCATCCGGATCGGGTGTTGTAAAGCCTGCTTCAATGTGCACGCCGTTCACCCCGAGGAAGCTTTTGTCAAAACGGTACTGGCTGACCGCCGTTAATGAGGCGCCGCCGATCATCGCACCTGTTCTATGCTTCACATATCCTCCGAGAAGATAAAAGGGGATCCCTTTCCTTATTAAAGCGTCGATATGCATAACTCCGTTTGTGACAACCACAATGTCCTTAGATGGATCTATAAAATCAATCATGTGCAATGTAGTTGTTCCCGCATCAAGATAAATACAGTCACCTTCTTCTAATAAAGATGCCGCTTCTTCTGCGATCTTCAGTTTATCCTGAAGGTTTTTGGAGGATTTTTCAAGCATATCGGGTTCTTGCCTGCTGTTGGAAAGTTTAGACGCCCCGCCGTGAACGCGCTTTAAAAATCCGCGCTCTTCAAGTGTTGATAAATCTCTTCTGATCGTTGATTCAGAAGCATTTGTCATACTTATCAGCTCTTGAATCTTCACCACATCACGCTTTTCAATCTGATCCATAATCAGCTGATATCTTTCAGGAGTGAGCATATTCCGCCTCCTTTGGAAACGTATTCATTTCGGCTGCAAGATAATTGTAAACGCTTTTTTTACTTCTAGCAACTAAAATCACTCAAATTCATTCAATAACTATCAAAATCTTTCACATTTGTTCATATTAACGTATGTACATAGGGTTTGTAAACTGTAAATTCGACAAAAAGAGGGACAATTGTATGACATTTTCTTTTTATCATAAATGAAAAAAGTCTATTATATTCATTCAATCATTAAAACACAAAAAAACCCCATGCAGACTGCATGGGGCGCCGATTATTCATACCGTAACGCTTCAATCGGATCTAAGCGAGATGCTTTGTTGGCGGGCAGCATGCCGAAAATGACACCGATCAGCATACTGAACAGCACACCGATACAAACCACCTGCCAGGAAACGAGCGACGGCCAGCCTGCGATAAGGGAAACGAGTGATGCTCCCCCGTAGCCGAGACAGATTCCGATTAAGCCGCCGATTAATGTAAGCACAACAGATTCAATTAAGAATTGTGTCAGAATCTGTCCTCTCGTGGCACCGAGCGATTTGCGGATGCCGATTTCTCTTGTCCGTTCCGTCACTGATACGAGCATAATATTCATGACCCCGATCCCGCCGACAACGAGAGAAATACCGGCGATCGAACCGATGATCGTCGTCATGACGGTCGTGACCTGACCGATGCCCGCCGCGATTTCTTCCATATTCATGACTTGATAGGCCTCTTTTGTACCGTGATTGTCATTTAAGAGACGGGCCGCTTCTTTTCCTGTTGATTTGATTTGATCAGCTGACTCCGTCTGAACGGAAACGTTGCTGTAGTCGTTAGTACCGAAAGACGTTTTCAGCATGTTGAACGGCACATACATTTCACTGAGCCCTAACGATAAAAAGCCGCTCTCTTCTTTCAGTACGCCGATTACTTCAACGGGCTGTCCGCCGGCCCAGACGATTTTTCCGAGCGGAGACGTTTTCCCGAACAGCTTTTCAGCCATTTTTTTCGAGATGATTCCCGCTCTTTTCCCGGAAAGAAAATCATTATCCGTAAATGTCCGTCCATCTTGAACGTCCAGCTTTTTTACGTCCATGTAGCCGCTGTTAATGCCGTTCAGCGTAATATCCGTGTCTTCTTCATGGTAACGTGCCGTCATGGATTTTACCGCGGAAGCAACAACCTGCTTTACGCCGTCCACACCTTTTAATCCATTAATATCTTCTTCTGTAAAACTCGCTTCCTGTAAGGCGTTCGGATTGGCTGTTAATTCTTCATCACTGGGCATGTAAAACAATTCAATCGTATTGCCCGGCCCGCTGATGGATTGCTTCAGCATTTGCTCTCCGCCCTGGCCGACAGCCACAACAACGATTACTGAACCGACGCCGATAATGATTCCGAGCATTGTCAGAATCGATCTCAGCTTGTGAGCTCTTACGGAACTGAGGGCCATCCGGAGATTTTCTGACAGGCTCATTCCCCCACTCTCCTCTGCTCAGCATCGCGGGAAACGATCATGCCGTCACGGACGAAAATCACTCTGTTTGTACAGTCCGCCACTTCAGGCTCATGAGTGACAAGCACCACGGTCACGCCCTCTGCATTAAGCTCTGTGAACTGCTCCATAATGGAAATGCTTGTTTTCGTATCCAGCGCGCCGGTCGGTTCATCAGCTAGTATGAGCTTCGGTTCGTTCACAATGGCTCTTGCAATCGCGACACGCTGCTTCTGGCCGCCGGACAGCTCATTCGGCATGTGACGCATCCGATCCGCCAAACCGACTTTTTCCAGCGCATGCTCAGCCCGTTCCTCACGCTCTTTTTTGCCGATACCGGCGTAGATCATGGGGAGTTCGACATTTTTTCTTGCATTCAATCGCGGCAGCAGCTGAAATTGCTGAAAGACAAATCCGATTGATTTGTTCCGGACCGCCGCAAGCTCTTTTTCGGTGCATGAAGAAACATCTTCGCCCGCAAGCCTGTAACTGCCGGACGTCGGTCTGTCCAGACAGCCGATGATATTCATGATCGTAGATTTTCCCGATCCCGACGGTCCCATAATTGACACATATTCTCCTTCTTCAATCGTCAGGTCGATTGAACGGAGAACATCAAACGTCTCCTTGCCGATCTGATAGCTTTTTTTCACCTTTGAAAGCTGAATCATCTATGCTTTCACATCCGTTCCGTCAGTCAAACCGTCAGCCGGATTCAGAATGACTTTATCATCCTTTGAAAGCCCCTCTTTTATCTCCGTAAGCTGATTTGCGGTATCGCCGACTTTAACTTTCACGCGTTTGGCCTTCCCGTCTTTTACCGTAAAGACCCAGTGCTCATCTCCGTCTTTTTTGACCGCGGAGGACGGCAGCGTATCGGCTTTCCGTTTGTCTGTTTCAATGTTCATAATTAATTTAAACCCCGGCTTGCCCTCCGGAAGGTTTCCGATCAGCTTAACCTGGAACGGATACTGCACGGCCTGTTCCGTACTTTCCCCCGAAGCAGCGCTTGACTTTTGATCAGGAACGAGGCCGACAGCCGCCACTCTCCCTTTCCACGTTTTACCTGGAATGGCGTCTGAGGTAATTGTAACGCTTTGTCCCTTTTTCACTTTCAGCGTGTCGTATTCGGACAAATTGCCGGCAACGATCAGGTGTTCCGGGTCTCCTATATGTATAACCGGTTCTTGAATATCCGATTTTTTAGAAGCCGCTTCTTGATTTACCGAGATTACCGTCCCGTCCATCTCACTCTTAACATTGAGATTCGCCACCTGATTTTCAAGAGACTGCTTTTGCAAATCAGATTGCTTTAATTCGATTTCCGCCGTTTTTTGCTGAAGCTGCAGATCAGTCCGTTCGGATTCAATTTGTTTTTTGGCTTCCGCTTCTCCCACTTGTTTTGCCAGATCTTGTTCCTTGCTGTTTAATGCTCTGAGTTTTTCTTCAACTTGTTCGATTTGCATCCGTTTTGATTGTTCTGTCAACTCATTTTGTTCTTTATCAAGATTGAGCTGCTCATTTGTATACGTGACTAACGACGACCCTTTTTTTACTTTGTCGCCTTCTTTTACTTTCACTTTATCAAGAGTTCCTTTATCCGCTTCATAAAAAACATACTGTTCTTTAGAGAATTTAAGTGTTCCCGGAACCATAACCGTAGAGGAGATTTCTCTGTTTTCCATGGTTCCGGTTTCGATTTTTTTCCCGGCGCTGCCGCCCGCGGGAGCGGCAGACTTATAAATATTGATACCGATGAATACTGCAACAATTACGGCGATGCTGATTCCGATCCAAATTTTTTTCATGTTATACACCTGCTGTCACTGAACTTAACAGTCCTCCGACTGCCGAAACTAAAAGCATAATAACAAACAGGACAATCGCGGAAGTCCAGGCCGCTTTTTTCGAAATGCCGCCTGTATAGCGAAGTCCCAAAGCGAGCAGAATATAGCTCCAGATGCTGAAAATGTCGAACGCGCTTAAAAAGACCGCGACGCCGCCTCCGGCCGGTATGACACTCGCCAAAGATGTAACGGCATACAATGAGCCCGCACCGGTAAAATAAGTGACAAGACCGTTAATAACTAAGCCGATATTGGTAATAAATACCGTAAACAGGCTGAGTGAGAGCATTTTTTTGTAAGTTGTTACGCCGCCTGAAATTTTAACGCACAGCCAGTAAATGAGCGGAACGATAAACAGAGCGATAATGCCCCCGAAGATTCCTCCGAACATCGAGCCGAATTTAGCAATGGTTTTGGTCATTTCAATCTGATCATCCGACAATCCGTCAAGAGATGAGCTGTTCAGCACTTCTTCATAATTCATCCCCAATCCGCGCAAAATACTGCCGGCCGCGATGAGAATGATGACAATCAGGAGAGGAATGCCGATGACCGGCTTCTCTTTTAATCTTTTAAACTGCACAACAGGACTTGTAATGACGCCGAAAATTGACGGCTTTTCCGTTACTGCCGTATTGCTTTTTTCCAGGTTTGGTTCCATATTGCTGATGCCTCCTATGTATTATTCTGTTTATACGTACGCTTTAGGCTGAGAGAAGTTTCAATTTTTTTGCCGTTTGCGTATTTATGCTAAATTGTAACACAAATTCTCAGCTTTACGTTCCATAATTATGTAAAAAAAAGCATTGTCAGACCGGTATGACGGGAGGTTCAAAGCCTTGTGAAGGCACTGTCTTCAGCCTATTCATGCAGTCAAAACCAGCTCAATCGCAAATCCCTTTAAATCCCATTTAGATATTCTCTGGAATTCAGCGCCTATATACAAAAAAGCCGGATGGCAATCATGCACATCCGGCTCTTTTTTCACCCTCCGCTTACAGGAGGGATAAAGGCAATGGTATCACCTTCTGTTACGATGCTGTTGTCTTTTACATATGTTTCATTGATTGCGATCATGGCATTGTCAATCGTCTGAAGGCCGTACCGTTCCTTTAGCAGCGTTTTTACAGCAGACGCCGCCGTCTCTTTTTCGTCAAGTTCAATGACCGGTGTTCCCGCCTGCTCCGCAAGCCCGGCAAACAATAATACTTTAATCATCGCGATTCCCCTTTATGCAAATCCGGTTTTCCGTTCGGATAGGGCGTTGTTTCCAGCTGATCGCCTATCCATTCTTCTCCGTCTTCCCAGATTTCTTTTTTCCATATCGGCACAATCTGTTTTATCCGTTCAATTGCATATTCATTCGCCTCATATGCCGCCTTTCTGTGCGGAGAAGACACGGCGATTACGACCGCTGCTTCTCCGATATCAAGGACGCCGACACGGTGAGTGATTGCAGCTTCGGCTCCTTCCCATTTCGCACTGATTTCATCGCCGATTTGAGAAAGCATTTGAACAGCCATCGGTTCATACGCTTCATATTCGAGACGCACCGTCCGCCGTCCGGCAGTCCACTCTCTGACCGTGCCGATAAACGTTGTGATGGCGCCGGCTTCACGCTTTTCAACTTTTTTTACGATATTTTCCGCAATGATAGGTTCCCTTGTAATTTGAAAACGTTCCATTTATGCAGATTCCCCTTTCAGCTGCGAAAGCACAAACATCATGGCAGCCGGATCGTCCGCATGGAAAACGGGCATGCCTGCATCTGCCGGCATATGCTCCGTATTTCTGCTGACAACCGCGATCACGCGCTCCAAATGCTTCAGCTTTTGCCAATCTTCGCTGTCTTTGATCATAATGATTTTCGGATGCGGCGCATGTTTAAATCCCTCTATGAGAAGACCGTCAATTCCCAGACATTCATACAGACTGATCAAACCCGCCAGATCCCATTTTTTTCGCGCCGTAAGCTGCAGGACGCCGTCCCCTTCTACTGCCGTAACCGCGGCCCCGGCTTTTGAAAAACGCTCCGAGTCTTTTCCGTCAGAAAAAGGTTCCGGTTCTCCGCCGTGTCCGTGATGTTTTAAACATCCAATATCGCACTCTTTCGGCGCCGCTTTCAGCACACGTTCAATAAACGTTGTTTTACCGCTGTTTTGAAAACCTACGATCTGGACGATCGGGAAAGAATTGACCACGGCCATTCACTTCCATTCTCATCACGGATGAGGAGCGCGTGAACCGTCCGGCCCGCTTCATACCCCCTCGTTCCTCCCGGCAGAAGGATAAACGCGTTTGCTTCGGCCAGAGATGTGACTGAGCTTGATTTGTCGAGACCGACCGGTGACGCCATCATCTTTCCGTCCTTATGATAAACAAATGCCCTCACAAATCTCGTAAACGGATTCGGTTTCGGAAAGTCGCTTGTTAACACGGCTTCCGCCCATCCGGAATGAGGTTTTTCATTCAGAAGCCATGTCCGAATCATCGGTTTGACAAACAGGGTGAATCCGACATAACATGCGGACGGATTGCCTGAAAGGCCGAACAGCAGCATGTCATCGGCCCGGGCGACAGTTGTCACGCTCCCCGGGCGCATTGCCACTTTGTTAAAAAGAACTTCCGCTCCGAGCTTATTATAAATGTCTGGGAGAAAATCAAAATCGCCGACTGACACGCCGCCGGTCGTGATCAGGAAATCAACTTTTTTCATAGCTTCCTTCACCGCATCATAGCTGTCATCAAAATCATCGGAAATTTTCCCTAAGTTCAGCGGTACCGCGCCCGCTTCAATGACCTGGGCATACACCATGGCAGCGTTGCTGTTGCGGATTTTCCCCGGCTCAAGCGGATCGCTGACATGAAGAAGCTCGGTTCCCGTTGCGATAATGCCGACAACCGGCTTTCTGACCACGGGAACGGAAGCATAGCCGAAGGTTGCTAAAAGAGCGGTTACGCCCGGCGTGATTTTCGTCCCTTTTTTTAATAGCGGGCTGCCCTTTTTCGCATCTTCTCCTTGATATGAAATATTATCGCCCGCATGAAAAGGGCGTTTCGCTGACATGTAATTCGTCCCGTTTTCAGAAAACGTTTTTGTCAGCTCAAGCATCACTACGGCATCCGCGCCTTTTGGAATCTGCGCCCCCGTCATAATGCGGACCGCTTCATAAGGGCCGAGTTCTTTTTCCGATACGGCGCCGGCTCCGATATGGTCAATGACTTCAAAGGTGACGGCATTGTCACGGGAAGCCGTTTTTGAATCGCTCGCCCTGATGGCAAACCCGTCATACGGGGAACGGTTAAAGGCCGGCACATCATGATCCGCCTTAACATCCTCCGCCAAATAGCGGTGGAGACTGTCCTCAAGCGCCACCCATTCGGTATCCCCCTGTTTTTTATACCGGCTCACCCGGCGGACTGCTTCGTCCACCTGAATCGGCGTTCTTTTTTCAAGCATAGCAATATCTCCCCTTCCTACAGTCCGATCACCCTGGCCAGAACTGAATTTGCTTCTTTTATATCGTTTGTACCGTGAATCAAAGCCCGTCCGTCCTGAAAAATAACGATTCTGAAGCGCTCATACGCCATGTGCAGCAGAAATTCATTTGCTTCCACTTTACCGATCTGCTTCAGACGTTTGACAAGCTCTTCTTTATCCAGCCTCTTTAAGGCTTCCGATCTGATTTGAACGGTGTCTCTTCCGCACAGCACGCTTGCTTTCGGCCTGTTTTCAGGCTGCAGATACGGATATACGGGCTCCGCGCCGCAGGAAGGGCAATGATCCCGTTTGATCTGATCCACATTTATGCTCATATTGGTGTTATTCCACACGTCAAACGTGAAAAAGAGCCGATTTACCGCCGCATGATTTCCTGTCAGCAATTTCAGCGCCTCAGCCTGCTGATAAGCGGAGACGATATGAACCGCCGGAGGTATGATGCCTGCTGTATCACATGTCGCTCCGCCCACGGGCATTTGCTCAAACAGGCAGGATAAACACGGCGTAACCCCCGGAATAATCGTCATGCACATTCCCTGACTGCTGACACAGGCACCGTAAATCCAAGGTGTTTTCGTTTTCAGCGCCAGATCATTGATGACCATTCTCGTTTCAAAATTATCTGTCGCATCCACGATGCAATCCGCTTGTTCGATCAGCGGTTCGAGCGTTTCCGCCGTACCTTCCGCCGCGTAAGCATCGATATGTATATCACTGTTTACCGCCAAAAGACGCGCCTTGGCCGCCATTGCTTTCGGCAGGCGCTGTCTCGCGTCTTCTTCTGTATACAGCTGCTGTCTTTGTAAATTGCTCCATTCCACATAATCCCGGTCAATAATCGCCATACGGCCCGCTCCGGCTCTTGCCAGGCCCTCTGCCGCGGCTGTTCCGAGGGCTCCGGCTCCGACAATCAGGACACTGCTGTCAGCCAGCGCCTGCTGCCCTTTTTCCCCTATCGGCTTAAATCTTGTCTGCCGCGAATAGCGCTCTTCCATCTGTGTTGTCCCCTTGCATTTTTATTTCCATCATACCATGTTTCTTCCCGATCAGTCCTGATTTGAAGACTCGACATGCGCCAAAAGTCTGGTGTAATCGTCCCGTGTGTTGATATTAGCGAACTCCTCCGGCCCGGCGCCGATGTCTTCAGCCTGCACATAACAGACAGACAGCCGTTTCAGCGTGTCTGTCATTTTCAGTTTGTTTTGTGTCAGCTGATCAAAAAGCACATCCTGCACCCGTTTATGGTAAACCGCCAAGAGGGGCTGCTCTCTGTTTTCACAAACCGGTATGACAGCATCCAGGTTTCCGGTCAGCTTCTTTTCAAGCGCAGCCATCGTCTTTCTTGTCACGAGCGGCGTGTCACAGGATATGACCGTATATGTTTCGCCTTCCGTTTGTTCCATTGCCGTATATATGCCGGCAAGCGGGCCCATTCCCCGAAACCGCGGCTCATCGGCAAAAACATGCCGCTCCCTGTTTGATAAGAACTTTTTTATATGCTCAGGGCGGCTGATAATCACCGTTTCTCCGCCGCCGAAGGCTTTTTTCGCCTGTTCATAAAACATGCCGCCCTTCCACTTTGCAAAAGCTTTCGGTTCTCCGAATCTTCGGGAAGCTCCCCCCGCTAATATTACATTCACCCGTTTCATGTCATCTCTCTCCCATTCTATATAAAAGCATAGCAAACGCCTCAGCCGAAATACAATATTACGGTGCTTGTCTGTTTAATTAAGAGGAATAGCCGTTGTTCCTTTCCCATATTGTAGTGTTAACATCATGAGGGAGATGGTTCTTATGAAAATATCAGGTCCGTTTTTCCACGACACTTCTCAAGAGAACCTTTACTTGAAATCTGAACTTTCCAGATGCAGAAAATTAATTTCAGAATTTGAAGCAAGCTACTTCCATCAGAAAAATAATAAGCTTCAGGAGGAAAACGCCAATATTAAAGAGCGGCTTCACAAGCTTTCTGACGAATTGGAAGCCATGGCTCAAAAACACAAACAGACAAGTGACACGGAACGTTCTTTGCATGAAATCAGAGCCGGGCTGCTCGATAAAATCGTCATTCTGCAAGAACTGCTTCAGCAGGAAACGTTTCGGCGGAAAAATGAGATGGAAGAAAAGCACCGTCTGCATCTTACAAATGTAAAATTTGAAGAAGAAAATAAAAACTTACATACCCGCATCCGCTCACTTGAGATCGCCATTCAAACTGAACGGACTTCTCACGAAGATATGAAACAGCGTTATCATGCCGCTGCAGACGAAAATACCCGGCTTCAAACACAAATGATAGAAAAAGAATACCAGCTCAAACATATTAAAATAGAAATTAATCATATGAGAGATCGAATACTAGAAACAAAAGAACGGCTTGTAGAAATAGAAAAAACGAAAGAAAAGTTATTTCAAGAAACCATTCTTTCATATAAACGGCAGCTGGACGAAAGTGATGCTTGGATTGCCGGCCATTTTGCTGATATTGACAGCCGCACGGCGGAACCGGCGGAACAAGCTCTGGAAATCCCTTCTGTTTCCAAAGAGACTGTTCAGGCAGAAGACTTGCTTAAAGCCGTTACCGAACAAGTCATCTCCCTGCAAAAACAATTTGTACAATCAGAGTCCCGCGATCAGTCGTTTGATGAAAAACTGGATGCGTTGAAAGAACGTGCTGACGGCGAAAAGCCTTTCCAAAAATATGTCGTCAAGCTTGAAAAAAAACCTGGAAAAGATGCGTCACTTCCGCAGAATAAGCGGGAAAGCGCAAAAAAACTGCTTGAGTAACGCAAGCAGTTTTTACTGTTTTATTCAGCAGCCGTATCATTTGCCGTTTCTGCTGTTTCCTGAGAAATTTCTCCCTCAAGAATATATTGGCCGCGGTATGGTTTTTTCACTTCCGGATACATTTTAATTAAGCTTTGCATAAATGTTGTCATATTAGGAATTTCAAGGCCGCTTTCCTTTTCAATTTCCTTTTGCAGTTCGGAACTTTTAATCGCTGCATTGTGGCGTTTCAATGTTTTAATCGCTGCTTCGCGCAGTTTTGCCGCTTTTGATCCCGGTCTCGCCGTCCCTCTTCTTCTTCTTGTAGAACCGTCTGGAATGCCGGCGGGAAGAGACGTAATAGACTGCATCTGCGGCTGGGAGGATTGAGGCTGTGTCTGCGGCTTTTGATAGCTTCTCATTTCCTGTGCTGCAAGCTCTGCAAGCACCGGGAGAGAGTCACTTTTTTTCTCCGGACGAAACTCTTTTTTTGTATCGGACAGGCTGCCTGTATTGTCTAATTCTCTCAGTTTTGCATATATTTTATCACGTTCTATTTGATATTCACGAATGACTTTTACCTCTGCTTCGTTCAATTGTTCTAAACGTAAGCGCAGCGCTTCTCTTTCATTAAACATGTGTAAAACCCCCTGTCAAAAATTTAAACGCTTTTATTAAGATATTAGATTACAAAAGTAATTTTATCAACTATTATTTTATCATTTTACTATTTTATTTACTCTATGAAAAATTGCTTATTTTCTGAAAATGGTACTTTATATACAAAAATCCCTTATCATATAGGGGATTCTGGACAAAGTTCCAATTTATTCAACCATTTCAAAATATAACTTGAAATTACTTGTTTAATGAAAATTAGCGTGATATCTACAATTTTCGACTATAATATGTAAAAGATAATGATATCGATAAAACAAGCGGTACAGCGTGTTTACGGCTGTTTCTCTTATTTTTTAAGCCACACACGCCATATTGGAATTTTTTATCCAATAGGCACAAAAAAACCCTGTTACCTAAACGGCAAAGGGTTTGCAGAACCGAGACAATAGTCCGACGGAGATTGTCCCGATTACTCAGAAGCCTGCTCCGTTTCTGAAAGTACTCGGCTGACACGTTTTTCAAGCATTTTCATCCCGCTTCCTCCCGCTTGAAAATGGCGGAGCTGTCCGGTTTTATCGAAAAGGTAATAAGCCGGCACATATTCATTTTCAAATGCTTCAGTCAGCGTATGATCGCTGTCGACGTAAATCGGCTGAGAGATATCGTGTTCAGCCGCTGTTTTCTTGATTTTCTCAAGATCAAGATCGTCTTCGGAACGGGGCATGTGAACGGCCACCACATTCAGCTGATCTTTATATTTATCACGAAATTCGTTCATCTCAGGCATCGCTTCTTTACACATGCGGCAGCTGGCGGACCAGAAGTGAATCAGTGCCGGCTTTCCGCCGACCAGCTGTTCCTTCGTGACTTCTCTGTTAATCCATGCTTTAGCGCCTGTCAATTCAGGCATTTGCTGACGTAATTTCATCTTATTTCCCTCCTTATGAAAAAGGTTTTTTGCCGGGGCTTTCAGTTCCGCTGGGCAACGTTCTCCTGTTTTCCCTCCAAAGGATATGATTTGGCTGAATCACCATGTTAAAATGAGTGTGGCGATTCCTTAGTTCATATCTTCACAAAAATGATGATATTGAAACCGGGCAATATGAACAAATCATAAATGAAATAACTGGTTTCTATTAAAAGGTTTATTTTTTTAAAAAACGGGTATATCACTTTTAGCTTTTTCTGCAATAGACTTGAAAGGAAGACATCACTATGATTGATTTAAAACACTTTGACTGGGCCGGGCTTCTCACATCTGCCGGGATTTTCATCATAAAGCTGGCTCTCATTATTTTAGCGTACTTTATTTTCCGGGCGGCAGGAAAAAAGCTGATCAAGCATCTGTTTCAGAAATTCGAGCAACAAAACAACCTCTCCACAGGCCGCGCTTATACTTTGCGAAGCCTCGCGCTTAATGTATATGGATACATCTTGATTTTCGTTTTTATCGTGATGATTTTGGATTTATTTCACTACAATCCGAGCGCTCTCATTGCCGGCGCCGGCGTGGTCGGTCTCGCAGTCGGCTTCGGGGCTCAGGGGCTTGTCAGTGACATCGTCACCGGATTTTTTATCCTTTTGGAAAAACAGATCGACGTCGGCGATTATATTACGGTTGCCGGCTACAGCGGCATTGTCGAGCAGGTCGGTCTCCGTACGACGCAAATCCGGAGCTTTGACGGCACGCTTCACTATCTTCCCAACCGGGGCATTACGAATGTGAGCAACCATTCCCGCGGAACGATGCAGGCGCTTGTCGATATTAAAGTGCCGCTTGAAAAAAATCTTGATGAAACCATTCAAATCCTGCAAACCGCGTGTGACAAAGCAGCCGCTGAGCTCCCGCAGATTAAGGAAGGGCCGGACGTCATCGGGGTTCAGGATTTAAGCACGTCAGAAATGGTGATCAGAATCATTGCCAAAACAGAAAATATGGAGCAATGGCGGATTGAACGCGTACTGCGGAGAGAAATAAAAATCGCGCTCGACCGTTTTAAAAACGCCGCTTCCGCCGAATAGAAAAACCGAAGCGTAAGCTTCGGTTTTTTCTTTTTAATGAAATTTTTTTTCCACTTCGCTGCAGATTTCGTCGGCGGTCATTCCGGAAGCCGTAATGACGGGAGCCTGAGTTGACGTATCGGCAATTCCTTGGACATTGCTGTCAAGTCCGGTTACGACACAGCAGTCACAATTCTTCGCATCCTCAGGAGTCTTCATCATCACTACGTCATATCCTTTTTGTTTTAACGCCTGTTCTACATCCGATAAAGATTGTTCAATTCCAATTTTTTTCGTCATATTGAACACCTCCGTTATGTAGAATGCTCAATTATTGTTAGATTATTCTTCTTTTCGGATTTAATTGGCATACTTCGAAAAATATCCGACCATGACATTTACCGCGGTTTCCATCGCATCTTCATCCGGGTTCAGCTTGGCGTGATGAAGCCCGTGGGATGAATCGGCCCCCAGCCAGAACATAAAGCCGGGATATTTTTTCAGCATATAGCCGAAATCTTCTCCGGTCATCGCTTCTTTCGCCGTTCTCACGTCAGCAAGCTGATGATCGCTGACAAATTGCATAAATTCTTCGGTCAGGCCGCTTGTATTATAAACTTGATGATAAACGGACGGATACGTGACTTTTCCTTTGCATCGGAAGCCGATTTCAATTCCTTTGACAAGCTCTTCAATTCGCTTTTTCACCATACGCATTGATTCCTCGGAAAGCGTCCGGATGGTTCCCTCCAGATGAGCATGCTCTGCGATGATATTTTGCGCCGTGCCCCCGGTAATCGTTCCGACAGTTATCACAGCGCTGTCAAGCGGATCCGTATTTCTGGATATGACCGTTTGCAGCTGCGTGACAAGCGTGCTCGCGGCAACGACCATGTCGTCTGCTGTATGCGGATATGCCGCATGCCCGCCTTTCCCCTCAAGATCGATGACAAGCTCGCTCGTATTGGCAAACAGCAATCCGCTTTTGGTGGAAATTGTACCTACAGGAAGCTCAGGTGCTATATGGAGAGCGGTAATCAAATCCGGCGTCCATTTTTTCAGCACATCGCTTTCAAGCATCGGTTCCGCTCCGCCCGGTCCTTCTTCAGCCGGTTGGAATAAAAAGAGCAGATCATGTTTGACGGGATGATGGACAAAATGATCAATAATGCCGAGCGCAATGGTCATGTGCATATCGTGGCCGCATGCGTGCATAAAACCGGGGTGTTCAGATACAAACGGAAGCCCCGTCTGCTCTTCAATCGACAGAGCGTCTATATCCGCTCTGTAGGCGAGCATTTTTTCCGGAGCCGTGCCGTTGACTTTGACAAAGATGCCGGTTCTCCAAGTTTCGATTTCAATTCTTTCCTCCGGATATTGGTTCAATAGATTCAGCAGGTACTGTTGGGTTTTATATTCCTGAAAGCCGATCTCCGGAATGCGGTGCAGATCTCTTCGGATGGCAATGAGCCGCTCTTTTTCCATATGTATTCCTCCTTGAGATAAGAATAAGGCGTGGATTTTATCATCCACGCCCATTCTATCAAACCATTCCTTACAGCTGGCGTAATTCCTGTTTGATTTCTGTTTTGCCTTTTGTTTTTTCATCGATATCTTTGATTTTTTTCGCAGGTGTTCCCGCTACAACGGTATATGGCTCGACGTCATTTACAACGATGGCTCCGGCAGCGACAACCGCGCCTTTACCGATTGTTACGCCTTCAAGCACAACCGCATTTGCGCCGATCACAACGTCGTCTTCCACGACAACAGGCTTAGCGCTAGGCGGCTCAATAACGCCCGCTAATACAGAACCCGCTCCGATGTGGCAGTTTTTGCCGACAGTCGCGCGTCCACCGAGAACAACGTTCATATCAATCATCGTACCTTCGCCGATGACTGAACCGATATTAATAGATGCACCCATCATGATAACGGCATTGTCGCCGATTTCGACTTGGTCGCGGATAATAGCGCCGGGCTCGATTCTCGCTTTAACATCTTTTAAATCAAGCATCGGGATCGCAGAGTTGCGGCGGTCATTTTCAATGACGTAATCCTCAATTTTGTCTTTGTTTTCTTCGATTGCGCTTTTAATTTCAGCCCACTCGCCAAAAACGACGCCGGATTGGCCGTTCAGGAATGTTTTAGCGGAATCGCCAAAGCTGATTCCTTCAAGATCGCCTTTTACATACACTTTTACAGGCGTTGATTTTGTACTATTTTGAATAAATGAAATAATTTCATTTGCATCCATCATTTTCATATGTATTGTCCTCCTCTGATTTTCTACCTCATTACTGTAACAAAGGAAGGATACAAAGACAAGAAAAAAAGGAACAAGCCTTTATTCTGCCGGCTGGCTGCACAGCGCGGCAAACTGTCTTCCGAATTCCCGGAGCTCTTCTTCCTCACTGCCCTCAGGGTTGTTTTCAATTTTGACCGACGGCAGCACCACCCGCCCGCCGCGGGCTGTGATTACTTTTTCCAATTCGTCAACCGCCCCGCAAAAAAACTCATAGGACGTATCTCCGGAACCGAACAAAGCAAATGTTTTTCCCGTAAACTCCAGGTTTTCCATATCTTCAGCAATATCGAGCATTTCATCAGGAAGATCCCCGTCTCCCCACGTATATGTGCCTAATAAAATATACTCGTAATCATTAAAAAGTTCGGCATGAATATCCATAGCTTCATATCTGTCTACGGATGCTTGTGCTTCGATCAGCCCTTTTTCAATTAAATCCGCCATCGCCTCGGTGTTTCCTGACATTGTGGCGTAAACAAGCAATACATTCCCCATCTTCGTCTCTCCTTTATGCATAAAAACTAATGTGCGAGCCGAACCGCCTCATACGGTCTGACAAACTTACTTTCGTAAAGGCCCGCGCAAAAAAAGTTTTCTTCCCGGTTGGCCACCCGCCATCCGTGACCGCGGATCGTATCAAACCACTTTAATTCACCGGCGGCGAGATCAGCTTGATAAATACGCGAAAATCCGTTTTCGTCCTGTGACGATGTGACATAAATAATCCCGTTATCCTCAGAAACGTCGAGAAATGATTTTTCCCGTACGGCGGGTCCGGCTGTAATGGCAAACTCCTCTTGCGTCCGCACGTTTCGGACGGCAACCTCCCCCCGTTCTCCCTTTGCCGCGCCCTTTGCTGCAATGAGCCAGTCATTCTGATACATCATCATTGAAGCCGTCATGCGCTGCCTTTCGCGGCTTATACGCCGGATGCGTTCTTCCGTCAGATCATACGCCCAAATGCCGCCATGATTCATATGAATCCGGGTGCCGATATAAATCGTCTGACCGTGTAAACAAAGCGAACGGATGACAGGCGGCTCCTTTAATTGTGAAAAGGGCTTAGCCACATGCCAAGTGACGCCGAAATCATCAGATAAGTAGAGGCAGTATGTGCCGTGCGCACAGACAAACCCGTCATTCCGCCCGGCAACGGCCCATACGGAGGCGCTGGTCGGAAAACGGGAGGCCGTCCAAGTCTTTCCCTGATCGGCTGATCTGAGGACGGCGCCTTTTTCTCCAGCCGCGAATATGTAGGGCCCTATGTAAGTCAGCACATGAATTCTGCTTTTCACTCGGAACAATCTTTTCCAGCCTTCTTCCGCGGAAAAATGAAAAATACCTTCGCCTTTCACAGCCACAAAAAATCCCGAAGATACTGATGCCATGACAGCCGTCGCGCCTTTATGAAACATAGCACCGGTCTCCGTGGTGTGCGGCCCATGCAAGAAAACCGCGGACAAATTCTTTGCAGCATTCCTGATCCTCAGCCGTCTCGGGCGCCAGCTCGATTTTCAGCGTTTCCGGATATAAATTGGCTCCGGCCTGTTCAAACGCATCGCAAAACAGCGTGACCGCTTCGCAAAACTTCGGGTAGGCGTGATCGCCTGAACCGAAACAGGCCGTTTTCAGTCCGTTGAGCTGGCTGTGCAGAATATCTTCGTAAAAATCTTCCGCTTCGTAAGGAAGATCACCGTCCCCCCATGTATACGTGCCGACAAAAACATAATCATATGCTTCGAGAGAATCCGCATCTGCTTCGTCCATGTCAAGACAGTCAACTGCTATCTGATGCCCGCTCAGTGTTTCTTTTATAATGCCGGCAATATCCTCTGTATTCCCCGACATGCTTGCGTATATCATTAATGCTTTTTGCATATGATCACCTCGTAATTGATAATGATTTTCATTAACATATATAACACTTTAAATGATAATGATTTTCATTGTCAATAAAAAATAAAAAAAAGACAGCATGATTGCTGTCTTTCTAAAATGGGCGTTCCTGCTTCAGCATATCTTTAATGACAGAAACAAAAGCCTGCACCTGTTTTAATTCAAATGCCGGCTCATAACCGAGCAGCCATGTGTCACGGCCGATCGGATGATCTTTTGTATCAAGCAGGGGCATTTTATTTACTTTGTCTTCCTCTTCTAAGGTGACTGACGGCAGAATGGCATATCCGATCCCGTGCAGCGCCATCTGCTTGCACGTTTCAATCTGATCGACAAGGATGGTCTGTTTCGGCGAGGTTTTGAATTTTTGATGCCACCAATGCTGAATTTCCTGAAAATATGTACTGTCACTTTTGAATTGGATGAACGGCCGGTCGGTATGGGCAATATCATCAATACAGGAAATTTCCGTATCGACCAAATATAAATGATCGGTCATTAAATAATCTTTCCGGCCTTTCCATTCCGGATTTCCCCGGATAATGCCGATATGTACCTGATCTTCATACAGACTTTTCAGCATTTCGCTGCTCCACCCTGTAATGAGAGAGACCTTTGCATTCGGATATCGTTCCACATATGTTTTTAACACTTTCGGAAGCCAGTGCTGCCCGATAATCGAGGCGACGGCAAGCTTTAATGTGCCGTGAATCTCACCCTCAAGTTCATCAATGTTTTCTCTGATTCTTTCTTGCCGATCCGTGACGTCATTTGCAAATTGTATGATTTTTTCTCCTGCCGGCGTTACCGTAAGTCCTTTTTGAGATCTTAGAAAGATCTTTGTTCCCCAGGCTTTTTCAATGGTCTGCAATCGCTGGGACAGAGCCGGCTGTGACACAAATAACCGTTCGGCAGCCTTCCTCATGTTTAATTCCTCAGCTAAAATTACGAGCATATGAAGCTCTTGAAGCTGCATGTCGTCCTCCTTTTCAATGCCTTTTGTATTTCTTATCTACCATTCTAATAAAATAAAGGCTGCCGAGGCAAGCGCCACTCATATGTATGCGTTTTCTTTTTCTGGCATGCAAAAGAACAAATAGGCTGATCGTGCGAGCCTACTTATTCAATGATCTGATATGACTGCTCAACTGCTTTAATACGACTCTTCTCGTGAAAATGCCTTCAAAGACGCCTTCATCATTTTCAACGCAGACAAAGCCGTTGTTAATGACCATGCTGAACCCTTTGATAATCGGATCATTGATGTGGAGACGGGGAATGTCTTTCAGCATGACTTCCTCAACCGTAATTTGATCCAGCTTCTCAAACTCGATCCGTTCAAGTCCGAAAATGCTGTTCATAATCATATTTGTCCCGATCAAACCGTGCAGACGGTACGAAGCGTCAAGGACGGGAATGGCGGTATAGCCGGTTTTCGTCAGCACTAATAGAGCATGCTCAAGGTTATTTCCGACTTGAACGTGCGCCACTTTATCCGCCTCGATCATAAATTGTCCGACTGTTGCATCAAGAAGCTGATCTGATTGTAAGCTAATCATGTCACTTCGACCCCTTTACATTTTTCATCAAAGCATGTATTCCCTATATTGCAATAATATAAACATTATCATTTTTTGTCGAAAAGTTTCCGTCAATAAAAAAGATACTCTTTGCAATCGAGTATCAATTTATAGGCCGCTGATTAATTTTCATTCCGAAAACGGTCATAGAGCGTTACGAGTTTTTTATAAGTGGTTCCATCAACGCTTTTTGACCCTGCTTCTATATCGTTGATTTCGCTGGTCAAAAGCTCAATGGCATATTCTTGATTGATCAGGATATTCAGCAGAAGTTTCTGTTCTTCTTCCGTAAATCGTTCACCGATAAGACTCATACGTAATCAGGCCCCCTATTTTTAACTGAATACCTCCGAAAGCAAGGTGAAATTTGCTTTCAGCTCTACCGCTAGAATAAGTAAACAGAAAAAAATCGTCAACCGCATAATTCGACATTTTGCGGATTCTGTATGAAATATTATTTTGTGTAACGATTGGCATAACTGAATGCTGTGCAGGAATCGGGCTTGATTTTCGCTTCAATGCCCATCGAGGTAATGCGGCCGGTCATTTCTTGTATCAATTCTTTTGTCAGTCCTTTTTGACCGATATCCAGATGCACTTCAAATGAAAGATCCGCCCCTTCATCCGCAAAAGGCAAGAGTAAATCTGTCAGTTCCATAAGACGGCCGTCGAGGATATGCGCAGCCATCTCCTGGCTGAACGCGGTTTCCAGCGAAATTTTTTCGCGAAGGCTATGTATCGGTCTTGCAAGATCGTAATTTTTCAAACAGCCCCAAGCTCCCTTGCCTGTACGGTGCAAGTGTATAGCCGTAATAAACTTTGTGAAGTCGCGGTAAACTTGTGAATCAGTCCCTACAGACAGCACGTATGCTGAACGGGGGTCTTTATTGACAAAGCGTTTCAGCCGCTCCGTCACGTCTTGAAAGGTCATCTGTGCCTCAGAAAGATTATAAAACAGAAAAGAATCAGCCATGTACGGACACTCCTCTTTCCAGAGTCTACAACCAAACGAACAAGCACGTTCCTTTGCATAATTTAATAAAGCTCCGCTTGCGGAAGACCGGAAGCTTGGTCAGCCTGAAAAATCAAATCAAATCAAATTACTGAAGGAGCTCAAAAATTTCAATAGAAATCATGTCAATGTTATCAAACGGATATGTGTTAGGTTTTTCACCTTTTTGGAAAACCGTCAGTTCAAACGTTTGATTTTTTTCGAAATATTTAACACTGCAAATTTTTTCGCCGTTAACTTCAAAATAACGCTGCATCGGCTCGTTAGCCGCTTCCGCTGTTTCTTGCAGACTTTGCAGCCGCGTGATGATACCCATTAATTGTGACATTCTAAAAAAAGACTCCTTTCAAAAAACAACTTCAAATCAACAAGTATTTATTATAATACAAGTTCTACAGAGCATCATACCATAAAGTAGACCGGGATGGCATTTTCCCGCTGGATTTTCAAAAAGAAATAAACGGGAAAACCGTGTTTTCGAATAGTTTGAAGCTTTTTTCGGAATGTCATACACCTTTCAAAAATAATTTTTCGCTTTTTGAGCCGCCATTATCAGATGTATGTAAGGAGAAGCCCTTTTATGAGGAGACAGCATAAAAAAACTTGGCGGGGGTAGCGCCAAGTTTTTTCGGATCTTGATCTGATAGAGGGGTTGGGGAACAGAGAGTAACTTCTCTCTATAACTAAATGATAATGATTATCAGTATCATTGTCAATCGTTTTTTAAAACTTTTTTCAAATGAACAAAAAAAGCGGCATACAGCAGCCGCTTTAAAGTAACCCGTCCTGTTCATATAAATAAGAGTAAGGCAGATCGATAAATAAATACATATTGTCATCCATCGGGTATGAAAAGGTTCTGATCATCTCACCTGTCTCAATATCACTGTACAGGTCACTGAAAAAGCCTTTTCTTGAATTCCGCATCTTCATGATATTTTCTAAAAAGTACGGACGCCAGCTCCAGTTTTTCTCCATGTATTCAGGCTGATAAAGCCATTCGCCGGACTGCTTGAACACATTTCCCGTCAGCTGATAGCCTTCTTCATCACACATATAAATTCTGAAACAGCAGTCCGTCAGGTTTTCCGCCAGTTTTTTAATAAACTCATCGTCCGCCTGATGGGTTTTCTTCAGCTCGGAAACTGCCTGATTGACCCGCTTATAAAAATTCTCAGAGTGTTCATATACCGTTTCCAGCTTCTTTTTTTCTCTCGTAATAAATTGCTGAAACTCCGTTTTCAAGCGTGCTTTTAACAGGCTCCGGTCTATAAAATCCCCGCTCGGCGCCTGCAGATAATAGCCTTGAAAAAATCGGCCTCCGTTTCTCCATGCGTACTGGAGCTGGAAATCAGCTTCTATATCTTCATACAGCAGCGCGGCGCCGATTTTTCTCGCCAGCAATGAAATGCTGTACAGCACATGCTCATATGATGGTGACGGCTGAGATACCTTCAGCGCCTGCAAATCTATTTTCAGAAGGTCCGGTGAAAGGAGCGCGATTCTGTCCAGGTTGCTGCTCTCCTTACCTATATTGTCCACCGCTATTTTAATGCCGTATGTACGATAGTAGGCAAGCATATGGTACAGCTGTTCAATGTCGCCTTCGAAATTGTGCTCGGTGATCTCAAGCACAATACGGTTCAATTCAATGCCCTGCTCTTCGTATTCTTTCAAAAGCTCAAGAAAGCTTTCGCCGTGGTCAAGCATCAATACATTCGCATCCTGATTGATAAAAATCAACAGATCACGGTCAGCTTCTTTAAACCGCTCCAGCGCCTGCCTGATGACTCTGTCATCGACCTCAAGCTTATATTCTTCCGGAATGCCGGAATCTAAGAAAAACGGCCCGAGGCTCTCAATCTCCGCATCTGCCAAAATCCGCCCAAGCACTTCGTAGCCTACGACTCTTTGTTCCTCAGCGTTAAAAATCGCTTGGTAATACGGAATGACATCATCAATATTCGTCAGTATATCAAGTGGGTCCAACATGTTATCACCTGCTTCTCTATCTTTGTCTGATTATACACAATTATATCAGCACCACAAATGTTTAGATTAGGGGAAAAGGAGGCAGTATGGCCGCAGCTTAAAATAAAAGGGGGACATTTTTAAGATCACTCTTCAGACCGGTTAATTAAGGACGTTATTCATTTGTTTCACAATCACAAATAAAAGGATAAATATAAGAGCATTATAACCGGCAGCTGTCCAAAAATAATGGCTCCAATCAGTGCTGTTAAATATCCAATCATCATCATGTTTCAACTGAAAGAAAGTTCCTTTTTTATCTAAAGTGCCAAATGTAAGAGTTGTTAACCCGCCAACACTCTCGGAAACGTCAACTCCATACATTGAACCGGCAGTATCAGTATGATTTATTGGCATATACGTGTAATCAGATAAAATTGTTTCCGCCAGCTTGGCTGGCAGAGACACATATAATACAGCCGATGTATCGCCTCCGAGCCCACTCAAATACTCCCTGGCTTTAATAAATTTCGTTTCATCAGGAAAATCGATGTGATATAGCTTTTCAAATCTGATTATTTCATCAGATGTAAGATTGGTATTTTGATAATACTCCGGAGTAAAAGCACAAATAATAAAGTACCAAATATTAAAGATGATAACGAAACTGCTTACAAATAGTACAACGAACCATTTTAATAATTTCTTCAATTAATCGCCCCTTAATCTTTCAAAATTATATCATAATTTTGAATAGAAAATAAAACAAGCGAACGGCGGCTTTAACGTTCGCTTGTTTTGCAAAATAATCAATATATGAAAAATTAAAACGGATAAGGATTCAGCCATTGCCCCCCGTCCATTGTGATACAATCCCCGTTTATATAGGACGCTTCATCAGATAGCAAAAACGCTGCCAACGCGGCGATTTCTTCCGGTGTGCCCAGCCGGCCGAGCGGCACACTGTTCATAGTGCGGGACACCGCTTTTTCCGATTCAAACAGCTTCTCCGCACCGCCTGTCCGTTCAATCGGGCCGGGGGCTATCGCGTTTGTGCGGATGCCGTATTTGCTCCCCCATTCAACTGCCAGCGTTCTTGTCAGTGACAATACCCCCGCTTTGGCTGCAGCGGAATGAACGACACCCGCTCCCGCTCCCCATGCGTATGTAGCGGCCATATTTAAGATGACGCCCTTCTGCTCCTGCTCGATCCAATGCCTTGCCGCTGCTTGGCTGCAGAAAAATGTGCCGTTTAAAACAATCTCAATAACAGCTTTCCATCCATTGGGCGTCAGCTTCTCTGCCGGGCAAATAAAGTTGCCGGCCGCATTGTTAATCAGCGCATCGAGCCGGCCAAAGACTTTTTTCGCTTCTGTAATCATGTCTGAAGCGGCGGAATCAGAACGGACATCCATTTGAAAACAGGCGACCTGCCCCTCAAAGGTCTCAATTTCTTTTTTTGTTTCCTCAAGTGCTTCATGGTTCCTCCCTGTCACCATGACATGCCATCCTAATTCAGCCTGTTTTTTCGCCATTGCTTTTCCCATGCCGCTTGAACCGCCTGTAATGATTACCGCTTTCTTATCCATAACAAACCCACCCCTTTTTATTGAATGAATAATCATTCATAATTTTATCATAGATGTCTTTCCGCGTCATTACATGCTGAGAAGGGATTTTTCAGCCAAGCTGATGATATAATAGAACAACTCTGACAAAGGTTGGTTTTACATATGGAGAAAATGACCAGAAGAACATTTTTAAAAAGAGGATTCGGCATTTTGGGTGCAGCTCTCGCAATGGCTTGCGGAGGTTACGGCTATGCCCGGTATATTGAACCGCGCATGATTGAGATCACCCGGCATACAATCACCAGCCGCCTGATCCCCCGCGGCTTTGACAATTTTAAAATCGTTCAATTCAGCGATACGCATCTCAGTGATGTGTTTACATCCGGTGACTTGAATAAAGCAGCGGAAAAGATCAATCAGCTGAAACCCGATCTGCTCATCTTTACGGGAGATTTAATTGATAAGCCGAATTTATTTAATGATCACCAGCATGCACTCGCCGTGCTGCAAAATCTTGAAGCTCCCTTCGGCAAACTTTGTGTTTACGGAAACCATGACCACGGAGGCTACGGTACGAACACGTACAAGGCTCTGATGGAAGCGGCTGATTTTCAAGTGCTTCGAAACGGCTACCGTCAGGTGCAGCTGACAGATGGAAGCCGGATTGAATTCGCGTTTTTGGATGATGTAATGCTCGGAAAACCCGATTATGAAGGCACCCTGTCACGCCTTTCCGAAGATGCGTTTTCCATTTTAATCGTCCACGAGCCTGATGCCGCTCTCAAGATAGGCGGATATCCCGTAAACCTCCAGCTGTCGGGACACACTCACGGCGGCCAGGTCCAGCTCCCGTTTTTCGGCCCTCTCATTACGCCTCCTTACGGAAAAACGTATACCGACGGCATGTATACACTGCATGACACAGCCGTTTACGTCAATCGCGGGCTCGGTACGACAAGACTGCCGTATCGATTTTTAGCCAGACCGGAAATCACGCTGTTCACATTGAAAACCGAGCAAAAATAAGACTTTTATCCTGATGCACAGACACCCCCTCCGTAATATGTATATGGAAAAGAGCAAAAAGGAGGGTGATGAAACTGCTGACATATCAAGTGAAACAAGGAGAAACCATCTCAAGCATTGCGCAAGACTTCAGAATAAGCACTGCTGCTCTCCTTCAGGCAAATCCCTCAATCCAATCGGTCATATACGCGGGACAGCATATTATCATACCGAATCTTCCCGACCCATCCACCATTCCCTACTCCATCATCGTGTATATCGGAGCGAAGAAACTGGAGTTATACCGCCTTGGCAGGCTCATCCGTACGTATCCCATCGCAGTCGGAAAAATATTGACGACCACGCCGACCGGAGAATTTTACATCGTGAACCGCCAGCCTAAGCCCGGCGGCCCGTTCGGCGCTTATTGGCTCAGCCTCTCTAAAATTCATTACGGCATTCACGGAACAAATAATCCTTCCTCCATCGGCAAAGCGGTATCAAAAGGATGCATCCGGATGTATAATCAGGACGTCACTGAACTTGCCGCTACCGTTCCTAATGGAACAAGGGTGACTATTATAAGATAGAAAGATCTTATTTGTTAATGGAACGAGCTGATGATAATATATTACAGTGGGACCTCTAGGGTAAGGAGCGTGTTTATGGATATATTTAAAAATCGCAATTTTGTCCGTCTCTTTTTCGCAGCACTCGCTTCTCAAATGGGAACGACTGTAGGTAATATGGCTTTCGCTTTTTACTTGCTGGACCATTTTTCAAACCAGCCGGCATACACGACTTTGGCTGAGCTGATGTATTCACTGCCGACAGTTTTCGTATTTCTGATTGTCGGTGTCGCAGCTGACCGGCTTGACAGGAAAAAGGTCGCAGAGAATTGTGACTGGATCAGAGCCGGACTGACGATCGTATTGTTTGCCGCATTATACACCGGGAGCATCCCTCTCGTATTCTGTATTTTGTTCATCAGAAGCGCCGTGACCAAGTTCTTTTTCCCGGCGGAAGCCAGCCTTGTACAAGCTATTCTGCCTAAGGAGCATTACGCGAAAGCGGCGGGACTTAACCAGATCCTGTTCAGCATCTTCATGGTATTCGGCGTCGGTATAGGGGCGTTTATGTATAAAACGATCGGTATTCACGGAGCCATTATCCTTGATTTTGTCAGCTTTATTGTATCAGGCTTTCTGATCCGCGCGTGCCGCATTCCGAAAGAAGCCCGTCAGCCGAACGGCCCTTTTAAATGGGGAGATTCGTTTCTGAAAGACTCGGTCGCTGATTTTAAGGAAGGGATCGTATATATTGTTAAAAACAAATTGCTTGCTTCCCTTATTTTCGGCTTTTTTATCTTTGGTTTTGTCAACGGCGGCTTTGCCGTACTGCCGATGTTTACGATGAAATATGGACTTGCGCCTGATCATTACGAATCACATACTTCCATCTTCACCGTCGCACTCGGCTTCGGCCTGCTTGCAGGAAGTGTGATCGGAACGATGATCGCAAAAAAAGTCAAACCGCATCATTTGATGTCGATTCCTATTTTGGCAGCCGGACTGCTCATTTTTGTCCTCGGCTATACGGATAAGCTGTGGATTTATTATACGGCGGCTTTCGTCCTCGGCATGTGCATCGGCCCTGTCAATATCGCCATCGGCGGCTGGATGCCGAAAATCGTTCATCCGAAAATAATGGGCCGGGTCAGCGGCTGGCAGGATCCTTTTATGATGTTTGCCCAATCGATTACACTCGGACTGGTCGCCCTGTTATTTCCGAAATTCGTTACCAATATTGATTACCTTTATTACGGCATGGGAATCGTGATTTTAGCGGTATTTGTGTTCTATTTTATCGCTCTTCCGAAATACAGCGCCGAGGCAGCAGAGATCGATGTGCAGCAATCATTAAAGGCTGATTCTGAAAAACATGCGAAACCTGTCTAATAAAGGAAAAAGATGCGCCCTTTTCATCAGAAAAAGGCGTATTTTTATAATCAATATTTGCATTTCAACGCTAAAAAAGTATAATCTATATATGAACTTGATCAATGCAAAGGAGAGAAATAATGGACGACCACGCTTATTCGAAAGAGCTGCAGCCAACCATCGAGAATCTTTCAAAAGCTGTTTATACTGTGAACCGCCATGCAAAAACCGCCCCCAACCCTAAATACCTTTATCTGCTGAAAAAACGGGCATTACAAAAGCTTGTGAAAGAAGGCAAAGGGAAAAAAATAGGGCTTCACTTTTCAAATAATCCCAGGTTTAGCCAACAGCAGTCAGACGTACTTATCTCTATCGGAGACTACTATTTTCACATGCCTCCAACAAAAGAAGACTTCCAGCATCTTCCGCATTTAGGTACGTTAAATCAGTCGTACCGCAATCCTAAAGCACAAATGTCTTTGACAAAAGCGAAAAACGTATTGCAAAAATATGTGGGCTTAAAGGAAAAACCGCTTGCCGCCAACAGGCAGCAGCCCGCTTATCATAAACCCGTATTTAAAAAACTTGGTGAGAGTTATTTTTAATTCCGCCGCAAAAAAGCCGATGCGTCATGCATCGGCTTTTTTCTATTCAATCACGTACGTATCCACTTTTTTAATGAGCTCGCTGATTTCAGGCTTGCTGATCTGTTCATCCGCTCCGACGACTTCGCCCCGGTGGCGCAGGTCGTCCGTAATCAGGGACGAGAAAATCATAATCGGCACATCAGAGCTTTGCGGGTTATCCTTAAGGAGCTTCGTCAAACGATGCCCGTCCATTTTCGGCATCTCAATGTCACTGATAATCATGTCAATATGGTCTGACAGGTTTGCTCCGTTATCCGTCAGTTCCACGACGTAATCATACGCTTCTTTTCCGTTTTCAAACGTAACGATTTCACTGTACCCCGCCTCAGTCAGCTCATCCGTCAAAAGACGCATCAGAAGCGGAGAATCTTCAACGATGATCAGTTTTTTACCCGCCCGTCTTTCATCAAATCCTTCCTGATGGACATGATAAGTCTCAACTCCGGATGCCGATTCAATATCATAAATGATCTTTTCATAATCAGGCAGAAAGATCATCGTGTCTTCCAGTTTGATGATTCCCGTTAAATGCCGCTCCATGCCCTGGTTCAAGGAAGTCGGCTTTTCAATCGCCTCCCAGGACACCCTGTGGATTTGTGAAACGGAACCGACGTGAAAGACGATTTTCCGCTTGTTGAATTCCGTTACGATATATTTATCGTCTTTTGCTCCTTCGGCATCAACGCCGAAAAAGGTATACAGACTGATGACGGGAAGAATTTCGCCTCTCAGCTTAATCATCCCTTCTACGTCTTTATGAGACTGAGGCACAGATGTGACATCTACCGGCTGAATGATTTCCCGGACTTTCATCACATTTATGCCAAATGTATTGACACCTACTTCAAATTTGACGATTTCTAATTCGTTTGTGCCTGAATCCAATAAAATATCGTATTGTTGTAAAGACAATTCAATCCCTCGCTATCCGCATTCAGTATTGTACTGTATATATCGGCTGGAAACGGAAAAAGTGAATGTATTCGGGCCAACTGGCCATGAACTCTTTATAAAAAGATGCTTTTTTCTGATATCCCATTGACTTTTTGACATCGAGTGGTAAAATAGTCAAGGATTTTTCAGGAAGAAGGGTGTAATAAATGGGTACAGTAGTCATATTCGACCAAGATCAAATGACGGTGTTAGAAGATATCAGCAAAACGGCTTACCTGCAAATGAAAAAAGAGGCGAAAGAGCGTCCCGACAAGCCCGCTCCATACATCTTATGGCGGGAAGACGTCAGCTTTGAATACGGGTATTAATGACATTCGCCACATATCACAATAGATAGATCATGATACAATGAAGACAATCATTTCAGCTGGTTGTCTTATTTTTTTCTGAAAGAAGGTATGTTTTCACATATCGGACATATACTCGGGATAGTTCAATAAAAAGATGACAAATGCTCAGCTAGTGGTAAAATAGGAGAAACTCAATATATAGTATAAGGTGATGAATTATGGAACATTTGCTTAATCCGAATGTAAAAGAAATTGAAATTTCAGGAATTCGCAAATTCTCAAATCTTGTAGCTCAGCACGACAATGTCATTTCGCTTACGATCGGTCAGCCGGATTTCTTCACGCCGCACCATGTCAAAGCGGCTGCCAAAAAGGCAATCGACGAGAACGCAACGGCATATACTCCGAATGCGGGCGGCCTTGAGCTGAGACAGGCCGTACAGCTTTATATGAAGAAAAAAGCTGATTTGAATTATGAAGCTGAAACTGAAATCATCGTCACAACCGGGGCAAGCCAAGCGATTGACGCGTCTTTGCGGACGATTTTATCTCCGGGCGATGAAGTTATTCTCCCCGGACCGATATATCCGGGCTACGAACCGATCATCCGCATGTCGGGCGCCGTTCCGGTCCATGTGGATACGACGACACACGGATTTAAGCTAACGGCGCGGCTCATTGAAGAATCGCTGACACCAAAAACAAAATGCGTCATTCTTCCTTATCCGTCAAACCCGACCGGAGTGACATTGTCTGAGGAAGAGCTGCAAAACATCGCAGCCGTCCTGAAGGGCAGAAATGTTTTTGTCCTGTCTGATGAGATTTACAGCGAATTAACCTATGACAGACCGCATTATTCGATCGCGTCTTATTTGAGAGACCAGACGATCGTCATCAACGGCCTGTCAAAATCACACAGCATGACGGGCTGGAGAATCGGTTTCATTTTCGCACCGAAAGAAATTGCCAAGCACATCTTAAAAGTTCACCAATACAGTGTGACATGCGCGTCTTCAATCTCTCAGAAAGCGGCTCTTGAAGCGGTGACAAACGGTGTTGATGATGCGCTTATTATGAGAGAACAGTATAAAAAGCGGCTTGACTATGTATATGACCGTCTTGTTTCAATGGGGCTTGACGTCGTAAAGCCGTCAGGCGCATTTTATATCTTCCCTTCCATTAAGTCATTCGGAATGTCATCGTTTGATTTTAGTATGGCTCTTTTAGAGGATGCAGGTGTGGCTCTTGTGCCTGGCAGCTCGTTTTCAAAGTTGGGTGAAGGGTATGTGAGGCTGTCATTCGCATATTCACTGGATACATTGAGAGAAGGCTTGGACCGGCTGGAAGCATTTATTTTAAAAACGAGAGAATCCATGCAGACTATTTAAACAACGGCATAACGCCGTTGTTTTTTATTGTTTCGGGAATGTAATATGAAAGGCCGTGCCTCTATCCGGTTTGCTGTCTACTTGGATAGCTCCCTGATGGTTTTTAATAAGGTTGAATGTGACCATCAGCCCCAGGCCGGTTCCTTTTTCTTTCGTTGTCAAAAACGGTTCGCCTATTCGTTTCAGCACGTTTTCCGGTATCCCGTCACCCTCGTCTTTCACCGTCACATTAACGGAATACTCATCTTCTGTCATGATGATGTGAACCGTTCCCCCATCCGGCATCGACTCAACGGCATTTTTAATCAGATTGATAAACACCTGTTTCAGCTGATTTTGATCACCGTTAATATACATGCTGTCATGTTCGTAATCCGTTTTGATAAAAATCCCTTTAAGATTTGCCTGCGTCTCTAAAAGAGCGGTCACTTCACTTATAATTTTCTTTAAGTTTACACGCTCTTTCACGGCGTTTTGCTGAGGTTTGGCAAGCATTAAAAGCTCACTTAAAATTAATTCGATTCTGCTCAGTTCAGAAAACACAATTTCAAAGTAATGTTCGTTTTCCTCCATCGTCGGCTTCATGAGCTGTAAAAATCCTTTGATCGCCGTCAGCGGATTGCGGATTTCGTGAGCGATTCCCGCCGCCAGCTGCCCTGCGATAGACAGCTTCTCCGACTTCAGCATTAATTCCTCCGTCTGCTTCCGCTCAGAAATGTCACGCAGAATGACCTGCACGGCCGTTTCTCCGAAAAACGTCGTCGGAATGCAGACCATTTCCGTGTAGATCAGCCGGTTTTTAAAGGTAAACCACGATTGCTTAATAATTTCTGACTCGGTCTTTCGGTTGATAATATTTTGGATCCGCTGTTTCACGCCGTCATGATCACAGGGATGAAGCTGATCATAGACGTTTTTCCCGATTAAATCTTCATATGTTTCAGCCTCAAACAGCGAAATGCCCGACTCATTCATGAATACCCATTTATCATTGTGAATCACGGCGATCGTATCAATTGAATTCTGAATGAGGAGCTGATAACGCTCTCTGCTTTTTTGCAGAATCGTTTGGAATTTTTTCCGTGAAGAAATATCAATCAGAAGCAGCAATTCCGCCCGCTGATTTTTATATGTCGTCGGTGCCGCCTTTACTTCTAAATGAACGGGCGTGCCGTCGAGCCTTCTCCACGTCTGTTCGATCATTCCGACTTCCATTCCTTTTTGCATCCGCACAATTCGGTTTTTCACAATGTCGTGATACTCTTCTTCAATAAACTCATAAGAGCGCCTGCCGATTACCTCGTCTTTGCTTTCGGCTCCCAGCATGGCAAGCATCGCGTTGTTGGCGTAGGCGATTGTGCCGTTGATGCTGACATATAAAGGATTCGGCAGCATTTCGACAAGACGCTCGAATTCGCCGTTTCCAGCCGCATCTTCCGACTGTTGTTCTGCCTTTTGCTTCTTTTGTTCATACATATAAGGCCGGCGGGGCGTCTTCTCCTCAAGCACCTTGATTTTGAGGATGATTTCCCGATCCGTCCCCTCCATTTGCGGTGTGACAATTTCCACACCCGCTTCAAGCCATACGATGGTATGATCTTTTTTAATAAGACGAAAGGTGCAAGGCATCAAATGATGCTCATTATAGAAGTAACTTTCAACCAAAAATTGATCTTCTTCATGCAGGAACGTTTTGAGAAATGACCCGATCATCTCTTCCTGAGAATAACTGAAGTACGATTTGCAGTTTGCAGAAATATACATAATACGCCCGTTAGACGTCAAAACGGCATGAAGATCGGTTTTCGATTGAAACTGTTTGACATGCTGAGTATCCTGTTCCACAGAATCCCTCCTTTGCATTATACTCGCACTGCAGGCTGGACACGGACTGATATAAAAAGAAATTCCACTAGATTGATTCGCTAAAAAATGAGCATTCTCCTTCTATTCTTATTGTGAACGTCAATTTTCCTGAATGAAAGAAAGGGCGCACGAAATGTTCGGCCGCCCTTTCATTTGTTATTTTTTATTGTATTTCTTTTCAAGCTCTTTGTAAGCGTCTACTGCTCCCTTGGCAATGTTTTTACTGATATGATCTTTATCATCTCGAACAGACGGAACGACGACGCTGAATGCCACTCGTGGATGTTCTGACGGATAATAGCCGACAAAGGTCAGGTTATACGTCTCTTGCCCCCACCAGTTTTTGTTCGTGCCGTAATAGTGCGTCTGCGCGGTTCCCGTTTTTCCGGAAACATCAGCGCCGGAACCTTGGAATGTTGAATAAGCCGTTCCTTGAGGTGAGCTTGTGACCAACTTCATTCCTTTATGAACTTGGTCAAAATCGCTCGGGCTGTTATTTACTTTGTTCAAAATTTTAATATCTCGCTGTTCAATCGCTTTTCCAATCTTGTTTTTGCTGTCTGGTTCATGAATGCTTGTGACGATCCGCGGCTGGACGCGATACCCGCCGTTTGCGATGGCTGAAATATATTGAGCCATTTGAAGCGGCGTATACGTATCAAACTGTCCGATCGCAAAGTCAAGCAGCAATCCCCCGACCATTTGCGGATTTGACTGCATGCCCGCTGATTCCTGCGGAAGATCAATCCCGGTCTTCACACCCAAGCCAAATTGGGCGTAATAGTTGCGCATTTTTTTAATATCGTCTAATCCGGCCGGCAGCGTGCCGTGCGGAACGTAGGTGATGCCCGCTATATGCATGGCCACATGAAACATATATATGTTTGAACTTCTTTGCAGCGCGGTCAGCTCAGTAATGGTCCCCATTTGTGTCCACGAGTGCTTTTCCGTGCCGTCTTTAAACTTAAGCGGTGCATCGACAAACGTTTTATAATGCGGGAGGCCGCTTTGGTAACCCGCGAGAACAGTCGCTCCTTTAACAGAAGAGCCCATCTCATATTGGGTCGTAAATGCTCCGATCGCAAAATCCTGTGTTTTATTTGTTTCGAGATCGATGCGTTTCCCCGCCATTGAGAGAATATCCCCGTTGTTCGGGTCCATCATGACGGCAAATCCTCTGTCAACCATAAAGTTGCCCGCGGCGCGGCTTCTTCTCAGCTCTTTTTCAATGACTTTTTCGACTTTCGACTGTAATTCCATATCGAGCGAGAGCTGAAGATCGTAGCCTCTGCTGCCTTCATCGACGGGCTTTTGGCTGACGACCTCACCTTTGCTGTTTTCCACATACTCTACTTTTTCTTTATGTGCGTTTAAATAGTCTTCATACTGATATTCAATGTAGCTTTTACCCACCCGGTCATTCAGTGAGTAGCCTCTTGTGACATAATAATCTTTCCGTTCGCCCAACAATCCCTGTTCCGGGGTCGTCACACCGCCGAACAGAGAGTACAGCGTTTTATCGTACGGATATTTCCGCGTCCAGTCATTGATTACGTCAATGCCGGGGAGCTCTTTCAGGTGCTCGGATACGACGGAAACTTCTTCATATGTCAGGTCGCTTTTTGGTTTTTGCTTGTTGTTTTCATGCTCGTCAAGCAGTGAACCGCTGTTTCCGTTTCCGTTCAGCTTATTCGGGTCCATTGATTTGACGACTTGCGGCTGATAGGCGTTGCCGCTTGAAAAACGCGTATAAATCGCCGCGATTTCCAGCTCTTTTTTATTTTGTTTGATCGCATCAATCTCCTGCTTCGGGACGCGTTCAATCTGGCGTTTGTATACTTCTTGGGATTTCAGGCTGTTTTCTGAATCCTTCATAAGCTTTTCCGCCTTCTTCGGATGTGCGGCAAGCCAGTAATCAATGATATTTCGATCCTTCATAAATTCAGTATCAATATGAATCAGTGCGGCGAGATTTTTTGCCGTTTTCAATTTGTCCTTTGCCGAGGTTTTTGAGGTAGAAACGTATACAATTTCAGGCACAGCCTGGTTATCAACCGCCACTCTGTTCCGCTTGTCATACATCTTTCCCCGCGGTGTCGGATAATAGGCGGTTTTTGCATTTGCCTTCTCCGCATCCTGGCGGTGTTTATCCCCTTCGACAATCTGGACGATGCCGAGTTTAAAAATCAGTGCCGTAAAGAGAAGAAAAACAATCAAAAAATAGAGATTCATTCTCAGCGCTCTGTAACGTTTCGTTTTTTTCTTTGGTTCACGCGCGACTTCAGCCACTTTCTGTTACACCTCTCAAATCATTGAATATATTTACATAAACAGATTTTAATTGTAACATTTTTGTAAAAGTTGTTACAGCGAAAACGGGTAAAAAAAACTGTCAAGATCAAATTATCTTAAAATATATCTAACACTTCAAATAATTTGAAGAGATGTAACGGATTTTAAAAAATAAATACAGATCGTTTTTCCCGGTATAGAGCCATTTTTCTGCGCTCAATTACAATTATGACAAACGTTTGTTGTCAAAGGAAATGGCTGCCTGCATTATGACAAAAAAGCTGTGATAAGATTTTTCATGTAGAAAAAAACAACTTCTCTGGGAGGCTATAAACTTATGAAAAAAGCATTTCTCTTATCTGCCGCCGCGGCAGTCAGTTTGATTACATTCGGAGGCATTCAGCAGGCATCTGCCAAAGAGCTGTCATGCCAGCACGTCGTTACCGTGAAAAAAGGAAACACCGTACAGCATCTGACTCTTCAAGAGGCTATTGAAAAACTACATATGAAAACGAGCGTGAAAAAGCTGAACGTTAAAAATGAGAAAGAACTGAAACAGCAGCTGCAAAAACACGCAAAGAATTCTGATATGACAGTTAAAGACGTTCAAAAAGAAACACCGGCAAAAACGGCACCGGCAGCTGCCGAAAAACCGAAAGCCGATCAAAACCAGCAAAACCAGGCTGCTGACAATGCAAAGCAGACAGATAACACAAACAACAGCAGCGAGAAAACTCCTTCTTCTGTCAGTGCGTACGAAAAGAAAGTCGTTGAATTGACAAATGCAGAGAGACAAAAGCAAGGCTTAAAACCTCTACAGATTGATGATAAACTAAGCAAATCAGCTCACGCAAAATCACAAGATATGAAAGACAAAAACTATTTCGATCACCAAAGCCCTACTTACGGCTCACCTTTCGATATGATGAAATCTTTCGGAATCACTTATAAAACCGCCGGTGAAAATATCGCCAAAGGCCAGCCGACTCCTGAAGCCGTTGTCAAAGCTTGGATGAACAGTGAAGGCCACAGAAAGAACATCATGAATCCTGAGTTCACTCAAATCGGTGTCGGTTACGTAGAATCAGGAAACATCTGGACACAGCAATTTATCGGAAAATAAATAATAAAAAAGATTGCCCCTGCGGGCAATCTTTTGCTTGTCGAAAAAGTGACTGAGACGATGCAAAAAGTGCTCAAAACCCGTAATCCCGAAGACGGGAAAATCTTTATTTTTGAAATTCACAACACAATCAACATCCGTACGGGCGAAGAAGGGCCTGACACTTTATAAATTTATAAACTTTTGAAGCTCCCGGCACATAAGTGCTGGGAGCTTTTTTGTAAAATCTTAAACGTGATGATTAAATTGGTTTTGTTAGCCATTGCTTCTTTAGTAATACTTTATTTAATAAAAAGTAGAATTTACCTATTTTTCTGTTGAATAATTTTTCAAAATTTAGTAATATATTGAATGGGTTTCTAAATAAATGGAGAAAGGAAGTTTCAATTGAAAAAAATTGTAATGACACTATTCACAGTTGCTCTTTTGACATTCGGGGTTTTCTCAAACAGTTCAGAAGCGTTAGCCATGACTTCAAAAGGAGCAATTAAATTCCAAACAGATGCTAATACTTACTCAAAACACGCTACTTCTATTGTCGTAACAGGTACTATGTCTAATCATGAGCTAAACTGGGGTGTTACAGTTTTTCTTGAAAATAAAAAAGGAAAATTAGTCAAAGTTATAGATGTTAATGGCCATAATATTCGCAGTTTTAAAGTAAGCTTTTTGACGAAAAATATTCCAGCAGGCAAGTATGATGTGCAAGTAGCATCGACTTGGGGAACTCGAACCTACATAGGGGAACTGAAACACTATATTACTGTACAACATTAAAATTCATATTATTAACAAATGGGTTTAACGTTGATTTCATCTGGAATTCTCAAAAAACAACATGTAATGATGAAATCTCTGAATCGAGGATGTTTTCGTAAATCTCTTGGATTTTTTACGATACATCCTCTTTTATTTTTCAGTTTTGCTAGAAGGCTAATCTATAGAATTTCAATTTCGGATGCCCAATTATTAGGTTTTAATTGCGGGAATCAACTCGATTTATTGCTATGTACATTTGGGTTACTCGAATTCATAGTTGAATCAAACATGATACATCCTACTGTTGGAAAGTTGTATTAATCCTTATAACTATTCGGAAATCCCCCTTTTGATTTATAATAGACAGCCTGCATCAAACAAACGAGGGGGATTCCAAACAGTAGAATACTATAAACGGATACATGTTAATACATTACCCTGCCAAGTTCCTGTCTTCATTAAAGGCTCTAAGAATCAAGGTTTGCAGATCATTGTTTACAAAACACCATCAACAATACCGTAAGCCTTCGCTTCCTCGTATCCATAAAATATCGCGTTCGGGCAATCTTTTTTATTTCACCCAAAGCTTATAAATGCTTTGAGTTCCGCTGTTTTCTTCACCTTGCGCGGAAAGCTTGTCGTATAATGATTTGGCAAGTGCCAATCCGGGCATTTCTTCTCCCATCAGCTCCGCTTCTTCAAGGGCGATTCCCATGTCTTTAATAAAGTGTTTCACGTAGAATCCTGGTGCAAAATCGCCTTTCAGCATACGGGGAGCGAGGTTGGACAATGACCAGCTTCCGGCAGCTCCGGTTGTAATGCTTTTCAGCACTTGTTCCGGGTTCAGACCGGATTTTTCAGCGTAAGCCATCGCTTCAGCCACTCCGACCATTCCCGCTGCAATCGCGATCTGATTGCACATTTTCGTATGCTGGCCGCTGCCGGCCGGCCCTTGATACTGAATGTTTTCCCCCATAACGGAGAAAAGCGGCAGGCATGCTTCAAACGCTTCTTTTTCTCCTCCGGCCATAATGGCAAGCGTTCCGTTCCTCGCGCCGATGTCTCCGCCGGAAACGGGTGCATCCAAGGCGTGAATGGACTTTTCTTTGGCTTTCTCCGCAATCTTTTTCGCCAGAGACGGTTTTGATGTCGTCATGTCAATGACAAATGCCCCTTCTTTTGCGTGCCGGAGAATGCCGTTTTCGCCGAGATAGATTTCCTCGACATCACTCGGATAGCCGACCATGGTAATAATAATGTCAGCTTTCTCTGAAAGGTCTTTGACCGTCTCCTGCCAGACCGCTCCCTTATTCAGAATCTCTTCCGCTTTTTGTTTCGTACGCGTGTAGACTAAAACAGGATAGCCCGCTTCTAAAATGTGCGATGCCATACTGTTTCCCATGACGCCCAAACCGATAAATCCGACCGTTTTGTTCACTGCGCTTTCCTCCCCTGATGCGATTCATAATATTATTCTTTCATGTCTATATTACCATATTATAGGCTGATAGAGACCGCATTACAAGGTGAATTTAGAAATGGCGCTGATCAGATCTTCGCTTGCGCTCTTTAACATATCAGTCGATTGCTTCACTTTTTCAAGCGTAACGAGCTGTTCATCAGTAGAAGCGTTCACTTCTTCCGCCGCTGCCGCAGATTCTTGAGAAATGGCGGAGATGCTTTGAATCGCTTCTTGAATCGCGGCTTGTTCTTCACTCATTTTTTGAATGTCATTGTAAATATGATCTATACCTTGAACGAGAGACTGCATTTCCGTCGTAATCAGATTGAGGACCTCACCCGTTTCATGAATGGCGCTGTTTTGTTCATCATTCATTCTGCTTGCCTCAATCATCGCGTGTGACGCTTCTTTTGTCTCTGATTGAATCAGACGGACCGTCTCACTGATATGGCCGGAAGAAAGAGCTGATTGTTCAGCAAGCTTGCGGACTTCTTCCGCGACGACGGCAAAGCCCCGGCCGCTTTCTCCCGCTCTCGCGGCTTCAATGCTCGCATTCAGCGCCAAGAGGTTCGTCTGGTCCGAAATGGCGGATATTGCCGTCACGACTTCTTCTATGTTTTTCGTTTGTTCTTCCAGGTCATTCAGCATTGCCTCTACTTTTTTCGTTTCTGAATTGGCTTCGTTTGACTTCATCAGAAGCTGCCCGAGCGCGTCCAGTCCTTTGTAGCTGGCATCCTCTGAAGATTTTGAGAGTTGTTTTATGCTGCCTGCGCGATCTGCGATTCCTTTTATTTTGACCGAGAGATTTTCTGATTTTTCATTGATCGTCTCAACCTCTGATGCTTGCTCTGTCGCTCCGGCGGCGACTTCCTCTATCGCTTTTGCGATTTGTCCGCTCGTTTCATTTGTTTCTTGTGAAATGACGGTTAGCTGGTCAGATGTATCAGACACATTTTCTGAGGAGGCCTTAACCTGTTCGACCATCTCTTTCATATTTTCAACCATTTGGTTAAAGTCTTTTGTTAACTCGCCTACTTCATCTTTTGATTTCGTCCGGGCGCGGACGGTTAAATCTCCCGCTGAGACCGAATTTGTTTTCGCGATCAGCTGCTGAATCGGCCCGGTTATCGTTTTTGCAAGGAAATAGCTGAGTCCGATCGTAATCACAAGGGCGATCAGTGACATAAAAATGCTCACCGTGTTCATTTTGTCGGCTACTCCCATCAGCTGATCTTTTTCAAACTGCGTTCCGACTTTCCACCCTGTTTCTTTTACCGTTTGGTAGACGACCATGTTCCCCTGCAGCTCTTTGATGCCTTCTTTATCCGCAGTGATGTCTTTTAACGTCTGATCTTCCGAAATATTTTTTCCCTGTTTTTCCGGATGCGCCAGAAGAGAGCCGTTTTCATCCGCCAAAAACGCAAATCCTTTATACGGTACCTTTTGCTCGTTGACCATGCTCTGAATGGAGGACAGTTTCAGATCTAAGCTCGCCACTCCGACGACGGTTCCGCTGTTTTGAATGGCTTTTGACGCCGTCACGATCATGTCTCCCGTCACTGCATCTTTATAAGGGTCAGTCCAGACAACCTTATCGGGTTTTTCGGCCGCCATCTTATACCACGTTCTATTTGTCGGATCATAGTCTTTGGCAAAGTCGGCCTTTGGATATGTAAACATTTGTTTGTTTGCGGTTCCGACGTACGCAAGCGCGACATATTTGTCATTCTGTCCGATCTGTTTTAACTCATCGTTAAAAAGCCGCGCGGTTTCTTTCTTCCCATCTGATAGAAAAGACCGGGACAATTCACCGCCTGCTAATCTCATTAATACGGTCTCATCATTTTTCAGCTGAAGCTCAATGTTCTGACCGAGTGAATTGGTGACATTCTCTGTCGTACGTTTTGCTTCCTCCGTCATCATCGGCTTTAATGTCAAATATGAAGAAACCGTTAAAAAAACAACCGTTACGATAAGCATTGCCGATACAAACACAGCAATTTTGATGTGCATTTTTTTAAACATAACCATCCCCTCCTGAGAGTTATATCGGTCTTTCGGCCAAGAAAATGAATAAACCTTGAAATAAATATCAAAAATTTCCGCCATTTGGCGCAGCAAAAAAAGAGCCGTCGTACCGACAGCTCCGCCTTACGTAAAATATTCGATTTTCGCTTTCGGGAAATAGGTTTCGATATAAGATTCCAGTGTTTCCCTTAAAGCATACTCTTCGTCTTTTTGGTATATATACTTGCCGATTCCGTAGCGTCCCCATTTGTATCTGCGCTTTTCTTCATCAAGCTCAAGCTTTGTTTTCGGATAGTTCTTCTCAATCACCCGCTTGGCCGGTTTTGTAAAACGGTGCTGGATCAGTTCAAATGTGATGTCATGCCGAACGTCTTCATCAAGCGCCGCATCCAGTTTCTCAAACAGTTCCTTATAGCCTTCCTCCCAGCCATCGTGAATATAAATCGGCGCCACGATGAAACCGAGCGGATAGCCCGCTTTAGCGACTTTGACGGCGGCTTCTATCCGTTTGTCGAGCGGAGAAGTTCCCGGTTCAAAGTTTTTAATGACATAATCCGCATTGATGCTGAATCTGAACCTAGTCTTTCCGTTATGTTTTGCATCAAGCAAATGATCGACGTGGTGAAATTTAGTCACGAATCTGAGCTGTCCCAATTCGCTTTGTCCGAAATGTTCAATGGCTCTTTTTAATGTATGTGTCAGATGATCGATTCCTACGATATCAGACGTACAAGAGGCTTCAAATCTTGTAAATTCCGGCGCCCGTTCTTTCATATACTCATCAGCCTGATCCAGAATCTCTTCCACATTGACATATGTCCGGATGTAAGGCTTTGACCCCATCGTCGTCTGCAGGTAGCAATAGTGGCAATGCCCCATACAGCCCGTCGCAAACGGAATGGCATATTCGGCGGACGGCTTTGAAGAATCGAATTTCAGTGTTTTCCGGACGCCGATTACCAATGTTGATTTCGCGTTCCGGTATTGCTGCAAGTGATTTTTTCCCGGAATATTCCGGACTTGATTATGCGATGTCGTTTCTCTGATCTCAAGCCCCATGTTTTCAAACTTATTCTTCAGCTCTTTTCCTAACGGGTATTCGAGCGCTCTCGGTTCAATATAAACAAGCTGGGGCACAAACGGCTTCAGCATAGACAGACACTCCCTTTACATATTCTCATGTTGTTACTTTCCGTTTAAAAGAGAGTGAATATGCGTTGTAAACATTTCCTTTGATCAATGATACCGGTCTTCTTCAAAAAGCTCGCTGTAAAGCGCTTCCGCTTCCTCATATGTCGAAAAGACCGCGTCATCTTCGGCCAGCGGATGATAGGTTTCGTATAAAAACAGAGACAGTTCTCCCTCATGATACGGGTGATGGACGATCTCCGCCTCTTTAATATGGGCAACATTGGCGGCATGCGGATTGCGGTAAATCACATAGACCGTATCCCCCGCTGCAAATGATTTTGTCATGATAATCCCTCCTGTTGAAAGTTATTGTTCCCCCCTTTTTTCCGAATATGAAAAAAACCAGACGGCTTACACCGTCTGGCTTTTGTATTACTTATTGAATGTTTCTTTAACGAATGCGACAACCTCTTCTGTCGTGCTCATAGACAAGATTGTTTCTTTGAATGATTCAGCTTCTTTTTTAGAAAGCTTGCTGATCTGCGTTCTTGCCGGAAGGATGGATGTAGCGCTCATCGAGAACTCATCTAAGCCTAAGCCGAGAAGAATCGGAATCGCAATTTCGTCTCCCGCCATTTCTCCGCACATGCCGACCCATTTGCCCTCTTTGTGAGCGGCTTCAATAACAAGGGTGATCAGACGGAGAATCGCCGGATTGTATGGCTGATACAGATAAGCTACGCGCTCGTTCATGCGGTCAGCAGCCATCGTGTATTGGATCAAGTCATTTGTTCCGATACTGAAGAAGTCAACTTCTGCGGCAAACTGATCTGCGATAACGGCTGTAGACGGAATCTCTACCATCATACCGACTTCAATATCGTCAGAAACCGCTACGCCGGCTTCGACGAGTTTTTCTTTTTCTTCGAGAAGAATCGCTTTCGCCTGTTTAAACTCGTTTACTGTCGCAATCATCGGGAACATGATTTTTAAGTTTCCGTATGTACTTGCACGAAGCAGCGCACGAAGCTGAGTTCTGAAGATTTCTTGCTCTTCAAGGCAAAGGCGGATGGCTCTGTAGCCTAAGAACGGGTTCATTTCTTTAGGGAGCTGCAGGTAAGGAAGCTCTTTGTCGCCGCCGATATCCAATGTCCGCACGACAACTGATTTTCCTTCCATACGCTCAAGAACCGTTTTATAAGCGTCAAACTGCTCGTCTTCCGTCGGAAGCTGGTCGCGTCCCATGTAAAGGAATTCCGTACGGTAAAGCCCTACAGCTTCTCCTCCGTTTTCAAGAACGCCTTTTACATCGTCAGGTGTGCCGATATTTGCGGCAAGCTCTACATGATGGCCGTCTTTAGAAACAGTCGGTTCATTGACGAGCTTCGCCCACTCAGCTTTTTGCGCCAGGTAAGCACTGTGCTTTTCTTCATATTTCTTTAACGTTTCACTGGAAGGATCGATGATCACATCACCATCGATGCCGTCTACGATTACCGTAACACCGTTTTCAATTGTCCCTGTAGCCGCTTTTGTGCCGACGACAGCCGGAATTTCAAGCGAACGGGCCATGATCGCGGAGTGTGAAGTGCGTCCGCCGATATCAGTTGTAAAACCTTTTACAAACTGACGGTTTAATTGCGCCGTATCAGACGGTGTCAAATCTTCAGCCACGATAACAACCTCTTCTGAGATCATGCTCGGGTTCGGAATTTCCACGCCCAGCAGGTGCCCCGTCACACGTTTTGTTACGTCACGGATATCCGCCGCACGCTCTTTCATGTATTCGTTATCCATTGATTCAAACATAGTAACGAACATGGAAGCTGTTTCTTTCAAAGCGAATTCAGCATTGACTGAATCTGTGCTGATTTTCTCCTTTACCGGGTTCAACAGCTCAGGATCACTCAGAACTAAAAGGTGCGCGGAGAAAATGTCAGCTTTGTCTTGTCCCAGTTCTTTTAAAGCATGCTCTTTAATTTTTTCAAGCTCTTCTTTAGAACGTACAATCGCTTCATCAAAACGGCTTACTTCAGCCGCAGCATCAGCAATGTTTTTCTTTTCAACCGTTAAGTCCGGCTCTTCAAGCCGGTATGCTTTCGCAATCGCAATTCCGGCTGAAGCGCCTATTCCTTTTAATTCTTGCATTACTCGCCGAGTCCTTCGCTTTTCATTGTTTCTTCTAAAGCGTTAAGAGCATCGTTTTCGTCAGCGCCTGAAGCGGAAATTGTGATTTCAGCGCCTTTAGCGATACCTAGAGACATAACGCCCATGATTGACTTAAGGTTTACTGTTTTGCCGTTATATTCTAAGTTTACGTCAGCATCGTATTTGCTTGCAGTCTGTACAAGAACTGTCGCAGGACGAGCGTGGATTCCGGAATCTGCTGTTACTTTAAATGTTTTTTGTGCCATGATTATCATTCTCCTTTAAATTAAAGCTATTTTACTACACAATATTATATCATACAGCCGTACTTGTCATCTGACAAGCACGGCGTATTTATATGCTTATTTTCCGATTTTCACAATATCTTTTTGTTCCCGTTTTACGGTACCTTCGGCCGAAAGGGAAATCGCTTCACCCTCGGCAAGATTTGTAAAGACAATCGGTGTCATTAATGAAGGAACATGAGGTTTAACCGCTTCAAGATCAACTTCAAGCAGCTTTTGCCCCGGTTCAACCCGGTCACCCTCAGAAACAAAAGAAGTGAATCCTTCGCCTTTCAGACTGACTGTGTCGATTCCGAAATGAATCAGGATCTCTCTTCCGCCGTCAGACTGAAGGCCGATCGCATGTTTTGTCGGGAAAACATTCAGCACTTTTCCGCGGACAGGCGATACGACGATTCCTTCTTCAGGAAGAATCGCAAAACCGTCACCCATCATTTTTCCTGAGAACACCTGGTCAGGCACATCGGTAATCGGATGGATTTCGCCGGTGATCGGAGAAGCGAACACTTCTTCACCCTGCTCGTTTCGGAGCGGATCTGCGATAACCTCTTCAACCTGCTGGCTGACTTCTTCTTGCGCGGATACTTTCGGTTCAGGGCGCGGCGTGCGTCCGGCGATAATATCCTGCATCTGTGTTTTTAAACCGTCAGAACGCGGGCCGAAAATGGCCTGAATGTTGTTTCCGACTTCAAGAACGCCTGAGGCGCCAAGCTGTTTCAGACGGGCCTTATCCACTTTCTTCTGGTCGTTGACCGTAACGCGAAGTCTCGTGATACAAGCGTCAAGGTGCTTAATGTTTTCCTGATCACCCATTGCCTGCAGGATTTCATAAGGAAGGTCGCCGGCTTCGCCTGAGGCGCCCGCACCTTCATCCGCAGCCTCTTCTTCACGGCCCGGCGTTTTCAGATTGAACTTTCTGATCGCAAACCGGAAACCGAAGTAGTAAATGACGGCTAATCCTAAGCCGACCGGAATGACAAGCCACCAAGCCGTCCGGTTAGGCAGAATTCCGAACAGGAAGTAGTCAATCAGACCGCCTGAGAAGGTCATACCGATTTTTACATGCAGCAGCTGCATAACCATAAAGGAAAGTCCCGCGAATACGCAGTGAATCGCAAACAGGATAGGAGCCACAAACAAGAATGAGAATTCAAGCGGCTCGGTAATTCCCGTTAAGAAACTTGTCAGAGCGGCAGAACCCATGATTCCGGCTACAAGTTTTTTCTTTTCAGGCTTCGCTTCATGATAGATTGCAAGCGCTGCCGCCGGAAGACCGAACATCATAAACGGATATTTCCCCGTCATAAATGTTCCCGCCGTCAGCTGTACGCCGTCTTTGATCTGAGCCATGAAAATCCGCTGATCTCCGCGGATGATGTCTCCGGCCGCATCTTTATAGCTGAAAAATTCATACCAGAACGGCGAGTAGAAAATGTGATGAAGACCGAACGGAATCAATGACCGCTCAATCATCCCGAAAATAAAGGCCGCCAAGGTTGGATTCGCTTCCACAAGACCCGTGGAGAAGGAATTCAGACCGTGCTGGATCGGAGGCCAGATCACTAACATAATAAGACCGAGAATTAATGCGGAAATTGATGTGATAATCGGGACGAACCGCTTACCCGCAAAGAATCCGAGGTACTGCGGAAGTTCAATTTTATAAAACTTGTTAAACAATAACGCGGCCAGAACCCCGACGATAATACCGCCGAACACGCCCGTCGCCAAAGTGGGTATCCCCAGCATGTTAATATAGGCCGGATGGTTTTCCGCAAAAAACTTTGCCCGTTCAATTTTGTCAGACGGAATACTGCCGTTTGCCATAAGCACGGCGCTCATGGATACGTTCATGACCAAGTATCCGATAATAGCCGCGATTCCGGCAACACCGTCTCCGTTGGCAAGACCGATCGCAACCCCTACTGCAAAAAGAAGCGGCAGGTTGTCAAATACGATTTGGCCGGCGCTTTCCATGACATTCGCCACAAGCTGAACGTTATCATTGCTTAAGAAGTGCATGACTTGAATCATATCTTTGTTCTGCATGGCATTCCCTAACGCAAGCAAGATCCCCGCAGCCGGTAAAATCGCAACCGGAAGCATAAGAGCACGGCCGATTTTCTGGAGAACGCCGAATAATGCTTTAAACATAAAAGATGTACCTCCTCTGTTAGCTAGTGTGACCTTACAGCGAAAATTCATGACAACGAATTCACTGGCGCAAGTCTTCAGTTTAACCGTTTACATTTGCCCTTTTACACAACAAAAAAGGCATGAGTAAAAAGGGTGTGCAAAATAACGGGACCGTTCTTCCCGTTTTTTACCCTCAATCACTCATGCCTGATCGAATCAGTGACACGTTTTTAAGGTTTCAACTGAAATTATGAAATTTTATTGGTTAATCGGTACAAATGAAGCGTGAGATAAACCGCTTCCGCCTCATGAACTGGTTTTTTCAGTATTTGCTGCAAGATTTTTATCAGTTTCCAAGCAGTATTGTAGCATAGCGGGTATTCATTTTTCAATAATAACATTAACTTTTCTGGTTCTTTTGTCTGCTCTTCCCGATTAATCCTGTCTATGGTAAATCTGATATGCCGGATCAGCCGCAAATAGTGGACGCTTTCTTTATTCACTTTCATCTGGAAAGATTCCTCAATCACCTGAACGAGCCGGGACATCAGCTGTGAATGCTGATTGACCTCTGAAAGGGGCCGATTCGTCAGGGCGGAGTGGATATGCAGAGCGATAAAGCCGATCTCTCCTTCCGGAAGACAGATTCCCGTCTTTTCATTAATCATGCCGACGACTTCACGGGCAATTTGGAATTCTTCCGGATAAAGCGTTTCGGTTTCCATGAGAAACGGGTTTTTAATGTCAAAACCCTGCTGCAGCCGCTTTACCGCAAAGGCAATATGGTCAGTCAGCGCAATATGGATATGCTCATTTAACGCTTGGCTTGTCCGCTTCTTGATATGATAAATGACGTCATTGGAGATGTCGACAAGTGTCTCGTCCACATAACCGAGGAGCTTTTTAAATTGTTTTTGTTCTTTTTCATCCTTTAAGATGAACATCTTGTCATACCCTTTATCTTCAATGACATCCGCTTGTTTTTTTCCAAAGCCGATCCCTTTTCCGATTAAGACGACCTCACTGTATCTATCATGTGTTGCGATGAGCACATTGTTATTTAATACCTTTTCAACTGTAAAGGACCCCTTCATGATCCTCAGCTCCTTTGTCATTCAATACCTCATATCGTACAAAACGAACGGAAAGCGCGTCAATTCTTTTTTTAGACGGTTGATCGTTCAATAAGGCGGTAATCAAGAACTTTCCTTGCCGGAGGCCCGCCGCTGATCCGGTTCTCAAGCATGTGAAAAGCCTGCTTTCCCATTTCTTTTGTTTGTATATCTATTGTGGAAATACCTAACATCTTGCTGATATCATGATTGTCGATGCTCAAAATCGCAAGCTCTTCCGGGATGCGCGTCCCGTTTGCCTTGGCTTCAAGGTAAAGACCTGCGGATACTTGATCATTCGCCGCAAACAGCGCAGTCGGTTTGTCATCCCAGCTCTTCCATCTATGAAAAAGGGCTTTCCCGTCAAGCAGCGTCAGCGCCTTTTCCACAACCAGCTCTTCCCTGTAAGGCTCCCCGATCTTCTTGAGCGCCTCTTTGTATGCGGCAATGCGTACTTGACTGTTTTTTCCCTTTTTTCTGGCCAGACTGATCGCTATTTTCCGGTGTCCCTTTTCTATCAGATAATCCAGACCGTGCCGAAATGCTTCCCGATGCGGATTACTGATGGAGGAAAGCCCCGCCGCATCAGTGTACTGGCAGAGGATGAGCGGTTCTTTCACGGTAAGCAGATGTTCATCAGGAATTGCTTTGGAGCAGATAATCAGGCCGTCCACTTGGCGCTCCTGTAACTGTGATAAGGCAAAACGTTCTTTTTGCTGCTGATAATCTGTCTGGTATAAAGAAAGATGCACGCCTGACGCTTCGGCAGCCTCGGCAATACCTGCAACAAGGTCTGCAAAATACGGAAGATTCACCGACGGAAGCACAACGCCGATCATATCGGAAAAACCTTTTGATAAATGCACAGCATGAATGTTGCGCGTATATCCGAGCGATTGCATCGCTTTTTTCACTCTTTCTCTTTTGTCCTTACTTACATAAGGATGATCGTTTAAAACTCTTGATACCGTTGTAACGGAAACCCCGGCAGCGCCGGCAATGTCTCTGATCGTAGCCATGGCGTCCCCCTTTCTTTTTTCCCTTGATCTGGAATGCGTTTCATACAGTAAGCTAGAAACAGAAACAGCCTATTCGTTTGAAAGGAGAAGAACAGCGATGGGGATTCTTTGCTTAATCGGTTTGTGTCTGGCCATAGTCGGCGGCAGTTACCTTGCCATGCGGCCCCTGAATGAAAAGCATGACATCAAACCATTTCAGCATTTTGATGATTTTTTCATTTAAATGGTGATAAAAAAGGACGCTGCGTTCCAGAACCGTCCTTTTTTATCACAAAGCTTTCTATTTCAGAATCGTTAATTCTTTCGGATACTGCGTTAATGCTTCGGCGCCGTCTTTTGTGACGAACACATCGTCTTCAATGCGCACGCCGCCGACATCCGGCACGTAAATCCCCGGTTCTATCGTGTACACCATGCCTTCTTTGAGGAGTGTGTCGTTCGCGCTGCTCATTGATGGATATTCGTGAACCGAAATCCCGAGTCCGTGGCCGAGGCGGTGCGGGAAATAGTCTCCGTATCCGGCTTTTTCAATAATGCCGCGGGCTTTTAAATCGAGATCGCCAATTCTGACACCTGGTTTGCTTAATTGAAGCGCCGCCTGTTCAGCTTTAAGCACCGTTTCGTAAATCTCTTCCTGTTTCGGGCTGATTGATTGGTATGCGAATGTTCTCGTAATGTCTGAACAGTAGCCGTCAAGAATAACGCCCAGATCAAACAGAACGAAATCGCCTTTTTTCAACCGGTCTGCACCCGGATTTCCATGGGGCTGGCCTGATTTTTCCCCGAACAGCACCATCGTTGAAAATGACATGCCCTGCACGCCTTTTTTCTTCAGCTCAAACTCAATCTGCGCGAGTACTTCGGTTTCACTCACACCCTCTTTGAGCGCCGCGACACCGACTTCAACTCCGTAATCCGCAAGTTTTGCCGCTTCCCTGAGAATGCTGATTTCCTTCTCATCTTTCACGAGACGGAATTGGTTGAGCGTTTCTTCTGCCGAAACAAATGCCGCGCCCCCTGAAGCTTGTTTGAGCTGTTCTGAGCGGGAAAGAGAGATCGAATCCTTTTCAACCGCGATGGAATCAAGCGGCACATTTCGTTTTGTGAGCTCGGCTTTGATCAGCTCCCACGGGTCTTCGTGATCGCCGTAGCCGATAATATCATGCTCCCACCCGGCGCTGCGGGCTTGTCCGGCTTCCATTCCCGGACAAACGAAAAACGGCTCCTGTTCCTGAAACAGGAACAATCCCATTAACCGCTCATGCGGATCCGTGTAAAAATCAGTTAAATAAAATACGTTTTCCTTTGTATGTATAAACGCCGCATCATGTCCTTCTTTTTTCAGCCAAGATGAAACACGTTCTAATCTGTTCATTTTTTGCTTTTCCTCCTTACCAAAGTGACTCTTTATTCATTCTATCAGTTTTCCGGCGTTTATGCTGTGAACGAACATTAAAAAAACAGCCGCCCGTGTGCGGCTGTCATGTTTATTTTAATAATCTCAGTCCGTTCAGAATGACCAGAATCGTGCTCCCCTCATGCCCGATCACGCCAAACGGCAGTTCCATCACCTGAAGAAAGTTGGCGCAGATCAAAAGGCAGATGACCGAGAGCGAGAAAACAATATTCTGCTTAATAATCCGGTTCATTTTCCTTGAGAGTCTGCACATTTTCACAAGCTTGTGAAGATCATTTTTCATAAGGACTAAGTCAGCCGTTTCAAGGGCCACGTCCGTCCCCCCGCCCATCGCAATACCGACGTCAGCGGTTTTCAGAGCGGGCGCGTCATTAATGCCGTCCCCCACCATGGCGATTGTGCCGTACGTTTCTTTCAGCTTCTTCACTTCTTTTGCCTTTTGGTCCGGCAGACAATCGGCAACAACCGTCGTCATGCCCGCCTCTTTTGCAATGGCAGCCGCAGTTTCAGACTGATCGCCGGTGAGCATGGCTGTTTTAATGCCCAGTGATTCAAGCTCAGCCATCACGGCTTTGGCTTCAGGGCGGATTTGATCCTTTAAGGCAAAGCAGCCCGCAACCCGGTCATCTTTTTTAACAAAGACCAGTGTAAAACCTTTATCCTTTAATTCTTTTCCCGATGTTTGCAAAAAAGCATCTGCCGCATCTGCACCTGCAAACCCCGCTTTTCCGACCATCCATTTGACGCCTTCTATTTCAGCCTGAACACCGAACCCGGACGTCTCGTCAATCGATAGATGTCCTGCGGGCGCGGCGCCCCGGCTTTCGGCAAATTCAGCTATCGCTTTTGCAAGCGGGTGGCTTGATTGCTTTTCCATGGCATACACCGCCTGCATGATCTCATCTTCACTCACATGTTCCGCAGCTTGAAATGCCGCGACTGCCGGCTGTCCCTTAGTGACCGTGCCGGTTTTGTCAAATGCGATCATCCGTACGCTTCCCAGCTGCTCTAAAAACACACTTCCTTTAACCAATAATCCGTTGCGGGCCCCATTTGAGATAAGGGAAAGCGCAGCGGGCATAATAGAAGCGACAAGTGCGCACGGGGAGGCGACCACCATAAACACCATCGCCCTGTAAAAGGTTTCACTCCAGCTCCAGCCTAAAGCGAAATGAGGAATGAATAAAAGCAAAGCCACGGCTAACAGCACGCCTTTGACATAGACACTTTCGAACCGCTCAATAAATGCCTGAGCCGGTGACACGCTGTTTTGGGCTGATTCCACCAGCCGGATGATTTTTCTGAATAAAGACTGTTCATTTGTTTTCGTCACACGGACCGTTAAGGAGCCGTTTCCGTTTACCGTTCCTGTAAACACAGAATCTCCGGCTGTTTTTTCCGCCGGCATCGCTTCACCCGTAAGCGCCGATTCATCGAGGCTCGTCACGCCAGACTCAATGATCCCGTCTGCTGCTACGCGTTCGCCCGGCTTAATGACGATCATGTCACCGATCTTAAGTTCAGCAGCCGGCACCCGCTTTTCCCGTCCGTCCGCAAGCAGTGTCGCTTCCTCCGGTTCCAGTTTCATTAAAGATGTTAAATCACGGCTGCTTTTATTCATCGTATATGTTTCGAGCGCGCCGCTTAACGAAAAAATAAAGATAAGAACAGCGCCTTCAGCCCAATAACCGATCAGGGCGGAGCCGACAGCCGCAAAAATCATCAGCAGTTCCACATTTAACGCCTTCGTCTCAATGGTATCCTCAATTCCCTCTTTCGCTTTTGCAAATCCCCCGATCAGGAAGGCAAGGATATACAAAGTGACGGACAGGCCTTTTGTTTCGGTAAAAAACCAGGCCGCAAGAATAAGGACGCCGGATACGAGCGCCGCAATGAGTTCTGCATGCTGGAGCCACTTTTTTCCGGCCCGCTCTTCTTGTATGTGCTGTTGTGAATGGGTTTGTGTCATCACTTGTTCATTCATTATGAATTCTCCTCTCTAATTGAGAACGCAAATCATCTTCAATTCCCCGATAAAAGCAAAACAGCCGCCTGACAGGCAGCATTTTCACAGAGTTATCGCAGTGTTTCCTTTATTATAGCATGCCGGCGGAAGATTTCAATTATAATTGTTTTAATTTCTTTTTGATAATAATTATCATTAGTGTTTCTTCAGCTGTTCATTATATGCAAAAAAGGTGCGGGAGGAATTCCTCCCGCACCTTTTTATTTCTCTGACCATTCTTTTAATTGTGAGGCGGTCATCGGACCGACGATCTTTTTTTCGATTTCTCCTTTTTCATTCAGCAGAAATGACGTGGGAATCGTCATGACATCGTATTCCTTCATAAGCTCGCCTTTCGTGTCAAGAACAATCGGGAAAGTGAGATGGTGCTGACTGACAAAGTTTTGAACGGTATTTTTGTTTCGCTCGGCATTCATCAAATTTACCGTTACAAGGCTTACATCATCGGACTGATGCTGTTCATAATACGTTTGGAACTGAGGCAGTTCTTTTTTGCACGGCGGACACCACGATGTCCAAAAATGCAAAATCGTTTTCTGCCCTTTATTCGGAATCGATATCTCGTCTCCTTCAATCGTCTTCATCAGAAACACGGCGGGAACTGCCTGTTTTTCTGATGAGGCTTTTGCTTCAGGCATCCAGACGGCGGCAGCTATCAAAAGGACTGCACATACAATTAGGCGGTTTTTATGCATATGATCTTCCTTTCACGCGTTTCGGATAGCTTGCCCTTCCTTATTGAAATGTATCAGCCTTTTCAGCTTTCGATCCGGGGCGCTGTTCTTCCGCCGCCCGTCAAAAACACGGAGACACCGAGGTCTTTGCAGATCGTCGCGTAATGTAAACTTGTCAGAAGAATCATGCCGGTATTCATGCCGAGTATAATGCCGAGCATTTGCAATTCCGGCATAGAACCGAGCACATACATCATCGAAAGCCCTACAATGCTGCTCCATACGTTATGATAAAACGCCGTTTTCACGTGGCCGATACCGATCAGACAGGCCTGAAGCGGCATCACAAACAGATGAAAAAGAAAAAACGGCCACAAAAGCTGCAAATAATACTGCGCTTCCGGAGACTGAAAAAACAAATGGGTCAGCGGGCCCGCGAACTGAAACATGACCCAGACTGCCGGAATGCCGTAGCCGAATGTAATAAAAATCGCTTGTCTCAGCCGTTTCAGCACAATATCATATTGGGACAGCGCATACGCTTCTGAAATGCTGGGAATCATGACGACCATCAGCGAATGGGCGATAAATGCGGGAAACGAACCGATTGTCATCGCAACACCGGCAAGCATGCCGTATTGATCAATCGCGGCTGTCCCGGCTGCCCCGGACGCCAGCAGCGCTCCTTTCACTAAAAAGGGTTCAATGGCGTTCGTCACCGCATGAAATATACGAAGTCCCGTTGTCGGGATGGATACGGCCAGGAGGCGTTTCCGCACGTCCTTGCCGCGCAGATGAATGTGCTGATGGCCGGAAAGCGCCCTCCGCGCCAAAATAAACTGCGTATACAAGTAAACGAACACCACGACATCGCTTGCGACCAGCACAAATAATGAAATGAGCACGGCCATATCAATTTCAAAAGAGTACCATTGAAAAAAGATAAACAGACAAAGCACTTGAATGATTTTTTTCATGACATTCGCAACCGCGATTTTTCCCATTTGCTGCACACCCATAAAATAACCTCTGGCGATGGATGTAAAAGCGACGACTGGAATCAGCCCGATGACAATCCCTTTAATAAACGGGTGATACGTATCGAATACAGGAATGAACGGCAGCGCGATGCTTGCGGCCGCGGTTGAAAACGCGGTAAAAACGGCGGTCATTCTGAAGGCATGCCGGAGCATGCTTTCATGCAGCTTCTGATTGGATTCCGCGATGAATTTTGAAATGGAGATCGGAAGCTCCAGACTGGCGATGACGATAATTAAAAAAATGGTGGGCAGAATGCTCATGTAAAGTCCCATCCCATGCTCGCCAAGCTCCCGCGCCAGTATCATATTCACGACAAATTCCAGACATTCCGCGAAAAAGGCGGCGATGGATAAAAGAATGATCCCTTTCACAAATCGATTCATGGTGTCTCTCCTTGTCTCTCGTTCTTCCATCATCATATGAGACAAGTTCTGAAAATATTTTCGATTTCTCAAAATTGAAAAAAGCATAGCCGGGATATTTTTGATCCCGCTATGCTTACATCGCAAATACGTGTCTGCCGATCCGTTCGATAATTTTTCGGGAACGGATCCAGTGGTCAGATGCCGTTTTCGGATTGTAGAAAAACAACGCGTTCGTTTCTCTGCCCGGATGGTCAAGCGCCTCATTTGCGGCGGCGATGGAATCCTTATCCGGCTTTTGATTAATGCTTCCGTTTGCTACCGGTTCAAATGCATTCCTTTGATAGATCACACCCCGAATGGTATCCGGGAAGCCGTTTTTTTCAGTGCGGTTCAGCACTACGCTGGCTACGGCAACCTTCCCTTTATAAGATTCACCTTTCGCTTCTGCGTGAACGAGACGTGACAGAAGTTGTCTGTCAGCGCGGGAATACGTTTTTTTCGGCGGCTGATAAGCCGTCTCTTCCGGTTTTGCCTTCTTCTCTTGGTGAGATGACAGCTTTATCGGTTGGATAGAATGCTTATGATCCGTTTTTGAAAGCTTCGGAACCGAGCTTTTTTTATTTAAATCAGCAACCAGTGTGCTGGGTTCTTGCTTTGGCTTCTTCGCAAAAGTAAACAGAGCTTCTGTATGTTCAATTTTTGATGCAGGCATAAAACATAGAAAAAAGACAGCCAAGGCAGCAAATTTTGTCGTCATACGATTTCCTCCTTAAATACTTCACTACCTTAACAAGAGCTGTGCGCAAATTCACGGTTAAAGATTTTCCAGTGCTCCCAATCAGCTTTTATGATGGAAGAAGTTCGTTAACAGCCTTGTTATTGGCAGGAAAACAGCCGTCATTTTCACAACATTAACCAAATAGCAGTAAAAGTATCCATCGGAGGGATTTTACATTTTGTTTACATCTGTTACAGCAAGATGAAATGAGAAACCAAAAAACAAAAAAAAGACTCCTCAAGTGCGAGGAGCCGTCAGCTTCTTGGCTGTTCTAAATACTGAAATACAACATCTCCGCCCTGCTGTGCAATACCGCGGAAATGCTTAAAATCTTCCTGCTTCGATAAAACTGCTCGAAATGCAAGAAAATGTTCTTTCTGCACCCTGAATTCTTTGATTTCCCCGGTGCGCATTTGGTTGATACATTCTGAAATTTCCTCAGGCAGCAACGAACACAGCCTCCTTTTCTCGGCTTTTTCCCGAAAATCAATATATCATCTTTCCCCCGCCGGGACAATGATTGAGCGGGCTGATACCCATATCGCTTTACTTCTTAAAGAAAATACTGCAAAATATTTTCAAACAGGATTTATGATAAAGGAGAGGAAGCTCGTGAAAATTGCTAAGGTTGGAAACGTCATTGAATTTAAAAACGGATTAACCGGTATTGTTGAAAAAGTAAATGAAAACTCCGTCATCGTTGATGTAACCATCATGGATAATTATCGTGACCTTGAATTAGATTCCCTCACTGTCGTCAATCATAAGAATTATAAAATCATCAGAGACTCCTATTAAACCCCCCGAACAATCCGAACCATTTACATATCCCGCACAAAAGCTGCCGCCCGGCAGCTTTTTCAAATGAATTCAGATCTCGGTCATTTCTACAAAAAAATCACCTGTCTCATCTTTATTGTAAAGATTAGTGACGGATGTATAGTAGTTGGTTATTTTACCGCGGAATTCAAGCCCACGCTCGGGCGCCTTGATATCAAATGTTTTTTCATACAAAAGGACGGCAATATCATGATACGTTTCAGAGGTCACCTTCAATATAAATGAAATCATGCGGCCGTTTTCACCCGCACTTTCTTTACAATCATACATTTTCAGTCTTACACCGTTTAACTCTAACGGCTCCATAACGAACACTCCTTCTTTTTACAGGACATGCTATCATGCTGACCATTCCTTTACAATTGATCCGCTCCGAATGAGAAAAAACAGCGCAGGCCTTTACAAACATACGTTCCCTATTTTATAATGAAACAGACGAGCTGCCATCCAGCACCCGTCTTTTCATTAGAAAGCGGCGAGTGGAATTCCCCCCGGATTCGCTCGTCTTTTTTATGTAAAACCCCCTCATTTCTGAGGAGAAACTATATGGTCGATTATCAACAAGTCATGGTTCTCCACGTACCTTGGCGCCTTGAATTTCCCCATCCTTTAATGAGAGTGGTCAATCAATTCTCATCATGTTTTTTAGATAAACCAGCATCCATTCAGGATAGAGATTCATTGCAATTATCTTCGAATTTTGCTTTGAACTATAAATCATTATATATTTTTAAACACTGTATTCCAGACTGACGCATCCTCTTGTCCAAGACTCCAGCTGCCAAGACCTTTCAGATTATATTTTTGAGCGAGTTTTATTTTTGCTCTGAGTGACTGTTCATTTTCAAACCATAATGTATATGTTCCCGAAGGCAACAGCCCCTTGTTATCGTGATTGACAGTAAAAATAGCTTTTGGAGATTGACTCTTTGTGTCAAAAATAATTGTCCCGTTATGCCTTTTTACTAATGAGTCAACAAGGTAAAGGGGAATGGCTTGAGAGGCAGATTGGCCTTTCATCCAACAGCGGCCATAGAATGGCAATCCTAAAACTAGTTTTTTAGGAGAGATTTTTTGGGTCAGAGCATATTGAATGGACTTTTCCACCCATCCTACACTTGCAGTAGGTCCAGCAAGGTGGCTTTCATCGTAGGCCATAATCATAAGGTAATCTGCATATTTAGCTAAATACTCGTAATCATATGATCCGTGCCAGCCCTTCGTCCAGCCAAAAGGATTTGCCGCCACTGCAACTGATACTTCTTTATGTCTAGGAATACTTTTCCTTACCAATCTAACAAAATCTGTAAATAAATTCCGATCTTTTTCTGTAAGGTTTTCTATATCGATATTAACTCCGTCCAAATCCAGTTCTTCTATTGCATGAGAAATTTGTTTAGCTAAAAGAACTCGGTTCATTAATGAAAATCGCCCCAAATCCTGATCCCAATGATTGCTTAGAAAAGGAACTACTTTTAATTTTCTTCTATGAAGAGCTTTAATCACATCGGGATTAGCTGAACGGAGAAGTAATGATCCATCTTTTCTGATATAGAAAAAATCAGGAGACACAACATTTAATACTCCGTTCGTTTGATCAACGTGTTGAATAAAATCCCATCCTAATCCAGAATAGAAATAGCTCATTTGAAACATCTCATAACCCCTTCATCCCCAAAAATATCAAGTTCCCCACAAATAAAAAAATGAGGATTGTCATTTCAATTTGATTCGTTTCCGAAACCTCAAAGATTATCTTTCTCTTATCTTTATAATTTGTCCAGGATAAATTCTATCTGAAGAAAGCTTATTAAGATTTATAAGTTGTTGTACCGGGATATTGAAGGATTTAGAAATCGTCCATAATGTATCGCCGGATTCCACATGATATACTTCGTATGTCACGGGAAATTCCATATAACGAGGCGTTCTTTTTACTTTATTCGCTTGATTTCTTATTTTAGGTATTTTCCCCTTCATTCATATTACTCTCCTTTAGAAAAATTTGTTATCAATATTTCTAAACAGTTTCTCTCTAATCTTAATGATTTGTCCAGCATATATTTGATCTGATTTGAAATGATTAAGCTCCATGAGTTGCTGCAGGGAAACATTATACTTCCTGGCAATTATTGATAATGTTTCACCGGGAGTAACATGATGGATCACGTATTTTTCTTTGAGAACATCTACATAATGAATGGTTTTCCCTAAGTTTCTTATAATTCCTCTGCTTTTTAGCACCTCAAGCATTCTCTCGGCTCTATGCAGATAGGAATCATTCTTTACAGCCTTTTTACCGTTTATCTGAATCTTTTTTCTCTCGCTATCATGATTCAAATAGTATTTAACCTTTTCCAATGTTTCTTTTGGGGAGGAAGAAACGATGAGATCGCGGCCAGGTTTGAATTTACCTCGAACTGCTGGTGTATCCGATGTCAATAAAACCCCCCCGGAACCAAGAATCTCATAGGTGCGTTGCGTAAGTTGGCTTTCACAGTTTTGCAAACCGATAACGACTTTTGCTGAACTGTAGACTTTATATGCTTCAGTATAATCAAGGTATCCATGGATCCAATTGCGGGGAATTTCTCTTCCTATATATTTACTCATTTTTTCCCAGTTTCTCCCCCAAAAATCAATGCGAATACCCTTCCGTATAAGAGGACGAATAAGCGTTTTTAAAGAGGACGAACGGAACACTTCCGGATGTTCTTCAAGAAAATTAGGGTAAGCATTAGCCACCACTGCTATATCACAACTGTATTTTGCTAATGGTTTAATCTGGTGATGTATACTTTCGTGAAATGCAAAGTCTAAGTGAGCTGCTTTAATCCCCATGCTTTCATAAGTTTTACACAGAGAAGGCGTAACCGTGAAAACAAAATCTGGTTTCACCTTTTTAATTAACGGGATAGTAAAGTTTTGAGTGTGCAGCGGGTCTTCAGTTGCCCAATAAACGAGAGGGATATTCACCTTTTTAGTAGCGTTGCGAATCCAGGCCTGCTTTTCCCTTGAATGCTCTGGTGTCCATCCCATAGATACTATTAGATCTGGTTTAAATTCGTCTATCATTTCAGTGATATTTTCCCGACTTACAGGACCGGAAATCATTACGGTATGTCCTGCTTCCCTAAACCCATTTGGTAAACCATAGAGCCACATGGGATGACTCTCGAGGAAAAGAATTTTCACACATTTTCGCCCTCTCTTTCACTTTTTAATGTCTACTTTATTGGTATGTAGAAGAGAAATAATTTGTCGCGGTACCAGTCTATAAAAAATGTTCAAGTGCAAGATAACGTGATTGGATATGGTGCCCCACAAAAAAAGAAAGCAATCTACAACATATTTTCCTTTGATTTTGTTAGCCTTTCTGCCAAAATACTTTCGTTAATAAATTGTTTTTGTGCTTAAAAGAAAAAGACGTACACATTTGTACGTCTTACATTACCTCTGCAATAGCAATTTATTTGCATAAAAGTCATAATAGGCACGCTTTTATAGTGATTAACGATTATCAATCGTCTCCGGATACATATCATGATTCATCATCCGATGTTCGGCCATTTTTTCATATTTTGTTCCCGGTCTGCCGTAGTTTGTATACGGGTCAATGGAGATTCCGCCTCTAGGCGTGAATTTGCCCCATACTTCAATGTAGCGGGGGTCCATTAATTCGATCAAGTCATTCATGATGATGTTCATGCAGTCCTCGTGGAAGAAAAGGCAGGTCAAAGTCTTGTCCCATAAGTACTTGCTCTAGACATTAATCATGAAGTCACACCAATTTCACACCTTACCAAGGGGACTATTTGTAATCTCTGCGCAGTGAAATTATACCTGTGCTAGCCCGCCATCTACGAACAATTCAACACCCGTCAAGTAACTGCTTTCGTCTGAAGCAAGGAAAGATACAGCGTTTGCTACTTCTTCAGGTGTCCCAACTTTTCCAGCTGGAACAGTATTTCTGGTATTTTCCATTGCTCCTTCAAGTGCATCACCAAAAAGCTCATCGTATGCAGGTGTAAGAATAGCTCCTGGACTCACCACATTTACACGGATTTCAGTACCTTTTAGGTCAAGAATCCAGTTGCGAACCAGTGCTCTTAATGCTGCTTTAGATGCTCCATATACACTAAACGCTGGGTTGCCAATTGATCCAGCAGTAGAGCCCGTTACAATAATAGAACCTACTTTGTCCGGGAATAGTGATAACGCTTTTTGAACAGTAAAGATGGTTCCTTTAACGTTAATGTCGAACGTTCTATCAACCTGCTCTTCAGTAATTTCACCTAATGGAAGGAAGTTGCCGGTGCCTGCATTAGCAAAAAGAATGTCCAACTTACCTTTTTCCTGCTTTATCATGTCATATAGTTTGTCTAAGTCTTCTAGCTTAGAAATATCACCTTGAACACCGGTTACGTTCTTGCCAATTTGGTTAACAGCTTTATCAAGTTCGTTTTGTCTACGTCCCGTGATATAAACATATGCACCTTCGTTTACAAATTTTTGTGCTGTAGCAAGACCAATCCCACTTGTTCCACCCGTTACAAGCGCTATTTTACCTTCAAATTTACCCATACTTAACACTCCTTTAGAATTGATTTTATTTTATGTCTAGTACCTTTAAGTACTTGAAGAACAACTTACAAGATATAGTATCCTTCAGTAAGCACATTATCGGAAGTACCCACTTTTTTGTGATATAGTAACTAAAAAGTAATAAATGTGGAATGGAGAGCTTTAGACATGAAAAAATTTAGCTGTGGGTTTGAAGTGACAAAGGAAGTTATTGGCGGAAAATGGAAAGGCCTTGTATTATACTTTTTAATGAATGGACCAAAGAGAACGAGTGAATTAAAGCGCATGATCCCAAATATAACTCAGAAAATGCTGATTCAAACACTTAGAGAGCTTGAAGCCAGTGGACTTGTGAGCAGAAAGATGTATAATCAAGTACCGCCGAAGGTTGAATATTCATCCACTGAACTTGGAGAATCTCTTAAACCTATCTTGCAGGAGCTCTGTCAATGGGGAGGCCATTATGCGGAGCAAAAGTATGCAGAAGGTGAATATGAAATTGTACAACCAGAACAACTAAAGTTAGGATTGATGTAGCTGCTGAAGTAAATGCTAAACAACTTCAATACCATCACCTAACAGATGAAGAACAGTCAGAAATAAATGAGATATTCAATTTTGAAAGTGAAGTTCTAATAAGAAGTGTCATGGACTATATTCAGGAAAACTTTGATGAAATTCAAAAAAGAGCTGTTTCAAATGTTAAAGAGAAGGTTCAGAAACTTAGCCAAAAAATAAATGAAGATATTGATAATAATATTTAATGCCTATGATCTCTAGATAGGCATTTTTTCTTTCGGATAAAAAAGAAAAGACGTACAAATTGTACGCCTTAATCTGCTTCTGTACTATCAATTTTTCACTGCATAAAAGTCACAGTTCAGGTTGCACCTCAGGTCACACTTTTATTGAGCTTAGTGCTGGTCACACTTCGCTGTGACTCGGTCACAATTCCGCTGAAAATCAGCACTGAATGTTCGGATTTTACTGTGACTCCACTTCGTTTCACACTCCGTATCACACAACGGAATAATTACCGATTATCAATCGTCTCCGGGTACATATCATGATTCATCATCCGATGTTCGGCCATTTTTTCATATTTTGTTCCCGGTCTGCCGTAGTTTGTATACGGGTCAATCGAGATTCCGCCTCTAGGCGTGAATTTGCCCCATACTTCAATGTAGCGGGGGTCCATTAATTCGATCAAATCATTCATGATGATGTTCATGCAGTCCTCGTGGAAATCTCCGTGGTTGCGGAAGCTGAAAAGATACAGCTTCAGCGATTTGCTTTCCACCATTTTTTCGTCCGGAATATAGCTGATGTAGATGGTTGCAAAATCCGGCTGTCCCGTTTTGGGGCAAAGCGACGTAAATTCCGGGCAGTTGAATTTAACGAAATAATCACGGTTCACGTGTTTATTCGGAAATGATTCCAAAACCTCCGGCGCATATTCAAATAAATAGTTTGTCCCTTGATTCCCCAGGAGCGTAACTCCTTCTAATTCTGATTCTTTTCTTGTCATATAAATCTCCCTTTCTATTAAACTCCCCGTTTATTGCCCCAAAGCAATGTATGCAGCTGAGGCAGGACTCTGACGAGATTCAGATCCGAATCGGCTGAAACCTTATCAACGAGTGTTTCGTATTTTCCGAGCAGATGTGCGATCAATGCCCGGTCGTCCGTCGTATGGACGTTATCGTTTCCGACCTGAAGATAAAACGGGATATTCGGATACCGCTTGTGCACGGTTTTCGCGAATTGCAGATCTTCATCATTAAAAATGACGACCTTTAAGCTGACCGCGTTAAGCCTTTCTGCCGCATCAAGCGAAGACACAATGTGATCGAGCTTTGCAAAATCGGTTGTCATCCCCGAACTTGGCGGCTTCGGTGAAATCGTCAGGTCGTTAATCATTGTGAACCAATCCTGATAGACCGTTCCCTGCGTTTCTAAAGCGGCGCGCACCCCGTGCTCTTTCAGCAGCAGAATCAGCGCGTCAAGCTGCTTTAACAGCGCCGGGTTTCCTCCTGAGATGGTGACATGGGAAAAGGCGTCTCCGCCGATTTCTCTCAGCTCGCGGTAAATGTCTTCCGCCGTCATCCAGCGGATATCTTTTTTGGCTGAGCCGTCCCATGTAAAAGCGGAGTCGCACCAGCTGCAAGAGTAGTCGCAGCCCGCCGTGCGGACGAACATGGTTTTCTGGCCGATAACCATGCCCTCCCCTTGTATCGTCGGTCCGAAAATTTCTAATACCGGAATTCCTTTAGCCATTCCTATCACCTTTTTTCGGGCGGTATACGCAATAGCTTGTCGGGGTTTCCCTGACAAAAATCTGCACGCAGACCGGCTGATTCTCCAGTGTTTCGAGGTAGGACTGCACCTTATCGTAAATCGTTTTGGCCACGACCTCGGTCGTCGGCAGTGAATATTTGTCATCATCAGCAGAAAACTCGTCATGGTCATTCAGCAATGTATGGTCATAAGCGCCGTGCACCAATTTCTTCAGCACGCTGAAATTCACGAGAAAGCCTGAATCGTCCAGTTCATCCCCCGCAACTGTAATATTTACTGTATACGTGTGCCCGTGGACTCTGCTGCACGCTCCGGCGCTTTCGCGGGGAATAAAGTGCGCGGCTGAGATGTGCATGTCCTTATTCAACTCAAACGAATAAGGATGCTGAACCTGCGGGTAAATTTGAGAAAGCAATTAGTTTCGCTCTCCTTTCATTTTCATATATTCATCATATCCTTTATTGCGGAGCAGGCATGCCGGGCATTCGCCGCATCCGTCCGCAATGATGCCGTTATAGCAAGTCAGTGTGTTATTCTTTACAAAATCAAGCGCGCCGAGCTCATCCGCAAGTTTCCACGTTTCCGCTTTGTTCAGCCACATAAGCGGCGTATGAATGACGAACGGCTTTTCCATCGCCAGGTTGACGGTGACATTGCAGGATTTGACGAACTCGTCACGGCAGTCCGGGTAGCCGCTGAAATCAGTCTCGCAAACACCGGTGATAATGTGGCGCGCGCCGATTTGATATGCAAGAATCGATGCAAAGGATAAAAATACAAGGTTGCGTCCCGGCACAAAGGTTGTCGGCAGTTCCCCGTCCTTCGCTTCAATTTCGATATCATCTCTTGTCAGCGCATTCGGCGCGAGCTGATTTAAAAGAGACATATCAAGCAAGTGATTTTTGACACCGAGCTTTTCGGCAATCGATTTTGCCACATCGATTTCTTCTTGGTGACGCTGATTATAATGGAATGTAACGGTTTCCACTTCTTCAAAGTTTTGCATAGCCCATAATAAACAAGTCGTGCTGTCTTGGCCTCCGCTGAACACCACAACTGCTTTTTCTTTTTTCATGTCTTTCTCTCCCTTATCTATCATTCCATAAAAAAAGCGCCTTTTTCGGAGAAGGCGCCCTAAAAAACATAAAAAAAACCGTATCCAAGGATACAGCTCGTCCTTAGTTTTTTATAGAGGGTGTAGCTAGAACCTCTCCCGCATCAATACGGATTTTCTTCTTTTTTCACTTTTGCTATCATACCATAATGTTGTTTCCCGTGACAATAAAAAAACAGCCTGAACCCTGTATCAGGCTGCAAAAGCGGGTTTAAGCCCCGCGTTTTTTCCCCGGAAATACCATCAGCGCAATCCCGATCAGAACAAATAAAGCAGGCCAGAAAACAGAAACCTGAATGATCGGCTGATTCGTCATCATAAAGCAAAGTGCTGTCAAGGTCAGCACCGCAACCGGGATGAGCAGCGCCTTCTGTTTCCCGCCGAACAGCCATAGCTCAAATAAACCGAATGCCGTTGCAAGCAGGTAAACAGGCCATGTCACACCGGAGTAGGACCAATTGGTTGCCGTTTCAAAGACAAACAAGATCCCCGTAATCAATAAGATGCCGCCCGGTACAAGAAGTCCTGCGTTTTTGACAGGTTTCGGGCCGAAAATCGGAATGTGAAAAGCGGCGCCCAGCAAAAGAATGAGAGCGGGCCAGCCGCGTTCGCTGATGGCTTCATTTGCATTGGTGAATATGCCGAAAATGCCCGCGGCGCACAGAACCGCCGCAGCAGTCAAAAGCCCTCTTTGCCTTCTGCCGAACAGCCAGGCTTCAAACAGGCCGAACGCAACGGCAAAGAGGTAGACAGGCGATGTCACATTTGCGTATGTCCAATCCGTCAGCGTTTCAAACCATAACAACCCGCCCGTCACAAGCAAAATGCCGCCCGGAATAAGAAGGCCCGATCTTTTTTTCGGCTGCATAAAGGCAGCGGCGTGAAACAAAAGCGCGGCTGCGATGATCAAAAGCGGCCACAGCCCCGTCATCAGCATACCGGCAAAGCATAGTGCTCCCACGGCTGTCAGGATGAAAGCAGGAATCAATACACCTAACTTCCTCCCGCCGAAATACCACAGCTCAAACAGACCGAGAGCAGGCGCCCATATATAAACAGGCCACGTCACGCCTGAATACGTCCATCCCGTTGCCGTTTCAAAACAAAACAGGCAGCCCAGCACAAGAAACATACCGCCCGGAACGAGCAATTCCGCCTGTTCAGGCGTTTTTTTCGCAAAAATAAATCCGGCGTGGAACCCTGCGGACATTATAATGAAAAGAAACGGCCACGCCGAACCTGCGGATATATGAATAACTCCCGCCCTCTGTAAAAAAAACGCAATGCCGATACAAATAAAAATAAATCCCAATAATACACGTCGAGCTTTCATCTCTTACTCCTCCCCATCATTTCCCAATTCATTATACAGAAATGTCAGGAAAAAAGAAGGGGAATTCCCAAAAAATACAGACATTTTCCTTATATCCTTATTTTTCTTTCGGGATTTTTTTGCAAATCAATGCGCCGATGAAAGCGAGGCTCACATACCCAAACACCGGATAAACGGTGGAAATCAGCTGTCCGTAGCCGATTTGGCTGATAATGAAAGCAAACGCCAAAATGCCGCCGTAAATATATGTACTTTTTATATGAAGAAAACTGTTTAATTGTTTTTCCAATCCGTATAAATTACCGATGACCGACGTAAACACTTCCCCGAAAATAATAAACAAATAAATGATATGAAGTGAACGCGAATACGAATAGACGACTTGAGCCATCGGAATGTCAAACTCCAGCACATCCGGCAGCACCGATAATGATAAAAAGCTCGCGGCAAGCACCAGTGTCAACAGAACGCCGCCAAAATAAGCCCCCCTTCTGATCACCTTCTCTGAAGACATTTCATTCGCAAGCGGCACAAGCACGGCTTGGGCGAGCGATAAATTTAACGAGCCGTAAGAGACGGCGGACAAAAGCCAATTCCACTTGTCAGGCCATACCCATTCGTCCGCGTTTCTCGTGCTTGTAAATACAAATGAATCTGCTGTCACGATAAAAGAGAAAGAAATTAAAAGCGGCACAACCAATATATTGACGCCGAACACACCTTTAACGCCGCTTGTCATGACGGCAAAGCTCAGTACGATCGTCAGAAGGATCCCCGCTTGTGCGGACCAGCCAAGCTGTTCATGAAACAGCGCTCCCGCTCCGGACAGCATGACAGAGGTCACTCCCAGCAATATAAACATCATAAACATGTTCACGGCGCGGCCGATGGACTGGCCGAATAAATATGTGTTCAATTCCTGATAAGATGCTGCATGAATCCGTTTGGAAATGATCATGATTTTGGCGCCTAAATATGTAAACATCAGACCGCTTACCACGATACCGAACAGACCGATCCAGCCAAACTTCAGAAAAAACTCAACGATTTCCCGTCCCGTGGCAAAACCGGCTCCTACAACCGTGCCTACGTATACAAATGCAAGCTGACTTGCAGAACCTTTTGTTTGTCCCATTTCACCCTCCGGCTAAGCGCAGATTTGTCCAGGCCTTTATATATGCTTATGAGACAAGTCGCCCGAAAAGACGAACAAATCGTCCTTCCCCGGAGAATACAGATTCAGCTCTCTCCTCTAAGCAAAAATATTGAAAGAAAAAAAGGGCCGGCGTATACTCTTCATCAAGAAAGGTCAAAGCATTTCATTTCCTTTCTGACTATATTGGTCAAAAATAATCAAACCTCACAAATATCACTTATCATGCTGTAAACATTTATTTTTCAGGGTTTGAAACAAAACACTTGAAAGTCAAAGAAGGTCAGAGTATACTATTAATCAAAGAAGGTCAAAGTTAAGACCTTATTTTCTAATCCATTTGGTCAAAGATGATCAAACATTTTTCGAGGAGGTTTTGGCAAATGCGTTGTCAACATTGTCAGAAAAACGAGGCGACGATTCGCCTGAACATGCAAGTCAATTCCATTCAAAAACAATTCGTTTTATGTGAAACATGTTATACAGAATTAACCCGAAAACCGTCTATGAGCATGGGGCCGCAATCATTCGGATTCCCGTTTGAGCAAGGTTTCGCTCCCAATCAAAATAAACAGCAGGCCGGCCCTGAAAAAGGCCTGCTCGACGAGCTCGCTCAAAACGTCACTAACGGCGCAAAAGCAGGTCTGATTGACCCTGTGATCGGCCGCGATCATGAAGTGGCGCGCGTAATTGAAATTTTGAACCGCCGGAATAAAAACAATCCGGTGCTGATCGGTGAGCCGGGCGTCGGTAAAACGGCTATTGCAGAAGGCCTCGCGCTTAAAATCGCTGAAGGCGATGTGCCGAACAAATTGAAAAACAAAGAGCTTTACCTGCTTGACGTCGCTTCTCTAGTCGCCAATACAGGGATCAGAGGCCAGTTTGAAGAAAGAATGAAACAATTAATGAACGAATTAAAAGAACGGAAAAACGTCATCTTGTTCATTGACGAGATTCACCTTCTTGTAGGCGCCGGCTCTGCCGAGGGATCAATGGATGCCGGGAACATCCTGAAACCGGCGCTTGCCAGAGGCGAGCTGCAGGTCATCGGGGCGACAACGCTGAAAGAGTACCGCCAGATTGAAAAAGATGCGGCGCTTGAAAGACGCTTCCAGCCTGTCATGGTTCACGAGCCTACAATAGAACAAGCCATCAGCATTCTGGAAGGCATTAAAGATAAATACGAGAAATACCACGGCGTCACATTCAGCAATGAAGCGATAAACGCCTGTGTTACGCTTTCATCCCGTTACATTCAGGACCGCCACCTGCCGGATAAAGCGATCGACTTATTAGATGAAGCCGGCTCTAAGGCGAACCTGGAGCTTGATACCGTAAATGAAGAAGATGCGGCTGAGAGACTCAAAGCAATTGACGCGGAGAAAACAAAAGCGCTTCATGAAGAAAATTATGAGCTTGCCGCGAAACTGCGTGATGAAGAAGCGGCGTTGGAAAAGCAGCTGGCGCATGAAACACCGGCCTCTTCACCTGAAATCGGGGCGGAGCATATTCAAGCCATCATTGAACAGAAAACAGGCATTCCGGTCGGAAAACTCCAGGCTGATGAACAAGTCAAAATGAAGGAACTTGAAGAGCATCTTCATCAGCGCGTCATCGGTCAGGAAAAAGCCGTGAAAAAAGTGGCGAAAGCGGTCAGACGAAGCCGCGCCGGCTTAAAATCCAAAAACAGACCTGTCGGCTCCTTCCTCTTTGTCGGACCGACCGGAGTCGGAAAAACCGAGTTATCAAAGACACTCGCAGATGAACTGTTCGGTACAAAAGATTCCATTATCCGTCTCGATATGAGTGAATACATGGAAAAACACGCCGTATCAAAAATTATCGGTTCACCGCCGGGATATGTCGGACACGATGAAGCCGGTCAATTAACGGAAAAAGTGCGCCGCAATCCGTACAGCATCGTGCTGCTCGATGAGATTGAAAAAGCCCACCCTGATGTCCAGCATATGTTTCTGCAGATTATGGAGGACGGCCGTCTGACAGACAGCCAGGGCAGAACGGTCAGCTTCAAAGATACCGTTTTGATTATGACAAGCAACGCTGGAACCGGCGAAAAACAGGTGAAAGTCGGATTCCAATCTGAAGAGAGCGTCCTGGAAGAACAAACGCTGATTGATTCACTGAGCGCGTTCTTCAAACCGGAGTTTTTAAACCGGTTTGACAGCATCATTGAATTCCAATCCCTGAAAAAAGAACATCTCGTGAAAATCGTCAGCCTGCTTCTCACAGAGCTTGAAGACACATTAAAAGAGCGCGGCATCAGCCTGAGCGTAACGGACGAAGCGAAAGAAAAAATCGCTGAAATCGGCTACCACCCAGCTTTCGGAGCACGCCCGCTCAGAAGAACCATCCAAGAATTGATCGAGGACGAAATGACAGATCTCTTATTGGATAACAACGAAATAAAAGCCTTCCATGTCGTAATGGAAGAGGACGGCATCAAAGTCCGGGCACAATAAGAAAAAAGCGGTTCCCTCCTCGCGGGGGACTGACCCCCGTTTTTGAGACAGGGATCAAAACACCTTTAAGCAGCCAGCTGTCGGTATGTGACCGGCGGCTGG